>JADGBG010000028.1 GCA_015231605.1 Alphaproteobacteria bacterium
AAAAAAAGCCGCCCCGGAAGCGGGGCGGCGTGGAAACGCAAACGGGACACGTGGTTCAGGCCTGAATGAGGCCGGACGCACGTGTCCCGTTTCGTTATGTGATCCTTTATAGGAATTTTATCATTTTGTCAAGGTGCGGGCTATTGCACGACCAAAATCCAGCCCCCCAACGTCGCCAGCGCGGCGATGGTGGCGGTGGTGATGAGGCCGCCCATGAGGGGGGCGTCGCCACCCATTTGCCGGGCCAGGACGTAGGCCGAGGCGGCGGTGGGCAGCGCGCCGTAGAGCGCCGCCATGCCGAGCGCCTCGCCGGTGAGGCCCAGCGCATCGCCCGCCGTCCACGCCAGCGCGGGCAGGACCAGCAGCTTCAGCGCGCCCGACGCCGCCACCGCGCGGGTGTTGTCCGCCACGTGGCGGAAGTTCAGCCCCGCGCCCACCGCCATCAGGGAGAGCGGCAACGCGGCGCGGCCCAGGATGTCGAGAAACGAGCCCACGGCGGCGGGCAGGGCGACGTCCAGTGCGTTCAGCGCGAAGCCCACGGCGCAGGCGAGCACCAGCGGATTGCGCACCACTTCACGAAAAGCCCGGGCCGGGGTGCGCGCGCCTTCGTGCCCGTCGCCCCACACCACCAGAACCGTCACCGACAGCAGGTTGACCAGCGGCACCATCGCCAACAGGCAGATCGAAATAAGGCCAAGCCCCGCGTCCCCCCACAGCAAAAACGCCACCGTCACGCCCACGAACGTATTGGGCCGGATCGCGCCTTGGAACACCGAGGTGAAGCCCGCGCCGCCGAGCCCCAGGACGGGCTTCAGGGTCAGCGTCAGCACCGCCACGCCCAGCGTCGCCGCCCCCACCGCGCCCGCCAGCGCCAAGGCCTGTTCCCCGGCAAGGTTGGCGCGCGCGCCGCTCATCACCAACAACGCCGGAAACAGCACGAAATAGGTCAGCCGTTCCGCCGGACGCCAGAATTCGTCGCCCAGCCAGCCCTTCCGGCGCGTCGCGAAGCCCAACGCGATCAACGCGAAAATTGGGCCGAGGACGTCAAATATGGTGCCCATGGGTCTACTAGTTTCCTACATGTGGCGGGCGAGGGCGTCGAGCGCGCCTTGCAGGATGTAGGTGGCGGCCAGCTTGTCGATCACTTGGCCGCGGCGCTTGCGGGTCATGTCGACGTCGCCCACCAGCATGCGTTCCACCGCCGAAGTGGACAGCCGTTCGTCCCACAGCGCGATGGGCACGTCGCGCCGGTTTAGGAAATTGCGCGCGAAATCGCGGGTGGATTGGCAGCGCGCGCCCTCGGTCCCGTCCATCTCTTTCGGCAGGCCCAGCACCAAGCCGCCGACCCCGTGTTCGTCCATGAGGGCTTCGAGGCGCATCGCGTCCTTGGTGAACTTGGTGCGTTGGATGGTTTCCACGGGGCTGGCGACGCTCAGCAGCACGTCGCTCATGGCCACGCCGATGGTCTTGGTGCCGAGATCCAGGCCCATCAGCCGTTGCCCGCGCGCCAGCGCCGCCTTGAGTTCGCCGATTTCCACGATGGCCATGGGTCCGTTCTTTCGTCTGCCGGGATCGATGGTTCACCATAACCCCGTTCGCTCCCGCTTGCCATGGGCGAAAGGACAGGGCATGTAAGGGGCATGAAACGCACCCGCGCCATTGCTCTCGCCGCCGTTCTGTGGGCGGCCGCCGTTCCGGCCGCTTGGGCCGAGGACGAAGAGGCCTTGCCCGAGGTTACCGAAGGCATGGATCTGCCGTCCGCAGCCGCCGCCGACGACGAGCACGAGGCCATTACCGTGATGGACCAGCAATTGATCCCCTATACGGGACTGTTCGAAATATCCACCGACATGAACCTGCGGCAGGGGCCGAGCACGGATCATGAAAAACTCGGGCTGCTGGAAAAGGGCGCGCGGGTCCAGGCCATCGGCCGGACCGAGGACGGCGAGTGGACCGCCGTCGGCAAGGACGGGGAGACGCTGGGCTTCGCCTACAGCCCGCTGCTGGTTCCCGTGGTGGACGGGGCCATCGGCGAACAGTTCTTCGGCAGCTACACCTCGGACGGCGGGGATAGCGGCGTGGTCTGCGACTATCGTTTCCGGTACGAAGGCAAGGTTGGCGTGGACGGCGGGGAGTTCAACACCTCGGACTACGAAATCCGCTTCCGCTGCGCCAGCACCAAGGGCGCGCGCATCTTCTACGCCCACATGTATTTGACCGAGGGGCCAGTGGACAAGGACGCGGGCCTGCACCAGATCGGGCTGGAGGTGCGCTCCATCGGCGACGGTTACGAGGACTATCTCGCCACGCGCTATCTCTACAATCCCAAGACCGGCGACCTGAAGTTCGAGGGGCATTCCCTGCCGTTTTTCGCCGACCCGCCCAAGGTCCAGGACTTCAAGACCGAATCCGTCAAGGACGCGCTCACCCAGGCGCTGGAGAACTCCGTCGCCAGCTGGACCAACGCGGCGTGGGGGCAGCTGTTCAAGAAGCAGGAAGCGGTGGAGTAGGGGACGACGACGGGGCGTTGCAAGCGCTTGCGAATGGCGGGGGCGGGTGTTAGGTTCGGCGCGCATTTTTCCCAAGGATCAGGATCAAGGATGGGCCTCCATGTCCCTCGATAAGGACACCGTGAAAAACATCGCCTATCTGGCGCGCATCCGCGTCGATGACGAAAAGCTGGAGCCGCTGGCCGGCGAGCTCTCGAGCATTCTCGATTGGATCGAACAGCTCCAGGAACTGGACACCGACGGCGTGCCTCCGATGGCTTCCGTCGCCGCCATGAAGCTGCCGCAGCGCAAGGACGTGGTGACCGACGGCAATTGCCGCGATGCCGTGCTGAAGAACGCGCCGGATCCCGAGGACGGGTTCTACACGGTGCCCAAGGTGGTGGAGTAAGGCCATGACGAAACTGACCGATCTCACCATCCGGGGCGCGCTCGACGGCTTGGCCGCCAAGGAATTCTCCGCAGCCGAACTGGCCGAGGCCCACATCCAGGCCATGGAAGCGGGGCGCGACCTCAACGCGTTCATCACCGAGACGCCGGAGATCGCGTTGGAACGCGCCCGGGAATCGGACAACCGCCGCGCCAAGGGCGACGCGCTGGGCGCCATGGACGGCGTACCCATCGCCATGAAGGACCTGTTCTGCACCGAGGGCGTGCTGACCACCGCCGCCAGCCATATCCTGGACGGGTTCACCCCGCCCTACGAATCGACCGTGTCGGCCAACCTGCGCTCCGCTGGCGCGGTGATGCTGGGCAAGGCCAACCTGGACGAATTCGCCATGGGGTCGGCCAACATCACGTCGTACTACGGCCCCGTCAAAAACCCGTGGAAGGCCACGGACGGCAAGGACGCGGGCAAGGACCTGGTGCCGGGCGGCTCGTCGGGCGGTTCCGCCGCCGCCGTTTCCGGCGGCATGGCCGTCGCAGCCACCGGCACGGATACCGGCGGCTCCATCCGCCAGCCCGCCAGCTTCTGCGGCATCGTTGGGCTGAAGCCCACCTATGGCCGGTGCTCGCGCTGGGGCGTCATCGCGTTCGCCAGCTCCTTGGATCAGGCCGGGCCGATGACCAAGACGGTCGAGGACGCCGCCATCATGCTGGGCGCGATGGCGGGCCACGATCCGAAGGATTCCACGTCCGCCCCCATGGCCGTGCCCGATTTCGCCGCCGCGCTGAGCGGCGACGTGAAGGGGCTCAAGATCGGTATTCCCAAGGAATACCGCATGGACGGCATGGATCCGGAAATCCAGGCGCTGTGGGACCAGGGCGTGAACTGGCTGAAGGCCGCCGGGTGCGAGATCAAGGACGTCTCCCTGCCGCATACCAAATACGCCTTGGCCACCTACTACATCGTCGCGCCGGCCGAATGTTCGGCCAACCTGGCGCGTTACGACGGGGTGCGCTATGGCCTGCGGATTCCGGGCGATAGCCTCGACGACATGTACATGAACACGCGCGGCGAAGGCTTCGGACACGAAGTGCAGCGGCGCATCCTGATCGGCACCTACGCGCTGTCGTCGGGGTATTACGACGCGTACTACATCAAGGCGCAGAAGGTTCGCACCCTGATCGCGAACGACTTCAAGGCCGCGTTCGAGGATGTGGACGTGATCCTCACGCCCACCGCGCCGACGCCCGCGTTCGCCTTGGGCGAAAAGCAGGAAGACCCGGTGGCGATGTACCTCAACGACGTGTTCACCGTGCCGACCTCGCTGGCGGGTCTGCCGGGCATTTCGGTTCCGGCGGGGCTGTCCAAGTCCGGCTTGCCGCTGGGGCTGCAACTGATCGGGCGCGCGTTCGACGAGGAAACCCTGCTGCGCGCCGCGCACGCGGTGGAGCTCGCCGCCGCCTTCAACCACAAGCCGGGCCGGGAGGGCTAAGCCATGACCTACGTGATCAAGGGCGAAACCGGCGATTGGGAAGTGGTGATCGGGCTGGAAGTCCACTGCCAGGTCATTTCCAAGGCCAAGCTGTTCTCGGGCGCCGCCACCGATTTCGGGGCCGAGCCCAACACCCAGGTGTCCCTGGTGGACGCCGCCATGCCCGGCATGCTGCCGGTCATCAATGAAGAATGCGTGCGTCAGGCCATCAAGACCGGCCTGGGCCTGAAGGCGCAGATCAACACCACGTCGGTGTTCGCGCGCAAGAACTACTTCTACGCCGACCTGCCGCAGGGCTATCAGATCAGCCAGTTCGACCAGCCCATCGTGGGCGAGGGCTCGATCATCCTCGACCTCGAGGGCGGGGCTTCGCGCGAAGTCGGCATCGAACGGCTGCACCTGGAACAGGACGCGGGCAAGTCGTTGCACGACCAGGACCCCAAGCGCACCTTCATCGATCTGAACCGCACCGGCGTGGCGCTGATGGAAATCGTCTCCAAGCCGGACATGCGTTCGCCGGAAGAAGCGGGCGCGTATCTGCGCAAGCTGCGCTCCATCGTGCGCTATCTGGAAACCTGCGACGGCAACATGGACCAGGGCTCGATGCGTTGCGACGTCAACGTCTCGGTGCGTCCCGCCGGTTCGACCGAACTGCGCACCCGCGCGGAAACCAAGAACGTCAACTCGGTGCGCTTCGTCATGCAGGCCATCGAACACGAAGCCGAACGCCAGGTAGGCATCTACGAAAACGGCGGCGAAGTGGTGCAGGAAACGCGCCTGTTCGACGCGCAAAAGGGCGTGACGCGCTCCATGCGCTCCAAGGAACACGCGCACGATTATCGCTATTTCCCGGACCCGGACCTGTTGCCGCTGACCTTCCCGCAATCGCTTGTGGACGAGATTCAGTCGTCCATGCCGGAGCTGCCGGACGAGCGCAAGGCCCGCTACGTGGGCGACTTCGGCCTGTCGCCTTACGACGCCGGGGTGCTGGTGCAGGAAAAGGATACCGCGTCCTATTTCGAGGCCGTGGCCAACGGCCGCGACGCCAAGCTGGCGGCCAACTGGGTCATCAACAACCTGTTCGGCGTGCTGGCGGGGCGCGGCGTGGACATCACCAACAGCCCCGTGTCGGCCGAGCATCTGGGCGAACTGATCGACCTGATCTCCGACGACACGATTTCCGGCAAGATCGCCAAGGACGTGTTCGACATCATGCTGGAAACCGGCGACGCGCCCGGCAAGATCGTCGAGGACAAAGGCCTCAAGCAGATCACCGACACCGGCGCCATCGAAGCCGCCGTCGACGCCGCCATCGCGGCCGGCGCGGCGCAGGTGGAACAATACCGCGGCGGCAACGAAAAAATCCTCGGGTGGTTCGTCGGCCAGGTCATGAAGGCCACCCAGGGCAAGGCCAACCCCGGCCAGGTGAACAAGCTGCTCAAGGACAAGCTGGACACGTAAGCCCGGCCAACCGCGAAGACACGAAAAACCCGGCGGTCATGACCGGGTTTTTTGTTGCCCCTTGCCCCCGCCGACCAATGGCGTAAGCTGGTGCGCACGGAATTCGTGCAATTGTGGAGGTCCCGATGATCGATCTGTACACCGCCAATACGCCGAACGGAAAGAAGGCGTCGATTATGTTGGAGGAGGTGGGATTGGACTACATCGCCCATCCCGTGAACCTACAGGCGGGCGAGCAGTTCAACGACGACTACGTCCTGATCAACCCCAACAGCAAGATCCCCGCGATCATCGACGGTGACGGACCGGGCGGCAAGCAGGCGCGGGTGTTCGAATCCGGCGCGATCCTAATCTATCTGGCGGAAAAGTGCGGGCGCACGGACCTGTGGCCCACGGACGGACTGGCGCGTTATGCGGTTCTGGAATGGCTGATGTGGCAGATGTCCGCGATCGGACCCATGTGCGGCCAGGCGCTGCATTTCCTCAAATTCGCCAAGGAGGACGTGCCGGCCGCCAAGGAGCGCTTCGGAAACGAGGTCAAGCGCCTGTTCGGCGTCATGGACCGCCAATTGGGCAAGACCGCCTATCTGGCCGGTGACGTCTTCACCATCGCCGACATCGCGACCTATCCGTGGATCGACCGGCGCATGGGCTATCAGGTGAACCTGGACGACTATCCCAACGTCAGGCGCTGGTACGAAACCGTGTCCGCGCGCGAATCGGTCGAGGCGGGCATGCAGGTGCCCCAGCCGTTCCCGGGCTGAGGGGAGGACGATTATGATCAAAACGGAAAACGAAGTCGTCAAGCGCGTCCGTGATGCACTGAAGACCGCGGGGCAACCTCACCTCGTACGGACTATCGCGGCGTCCGCCGGCGCCACCCAGGATGCCGCCCAGGAACTGGGCGTGGAGCGCGGCCAAGTGGTCAAGGCCCGCGTCTACGCCATCGGCTCCCGGTACGTCATGGCCGTGGTCGCGGGCGACCGCAAGGTGCGCGAGGATCAGCTGCCGCGCATCTTCAACATGGGCGGCGCGGTATTGCGGCCAGGACCCGATTTGATCAGCGCCGTCACCGGTTTTCCCAAGGGCGGATTGTCGCCCGCGGGCATGGTGGCGAATTTGCCCATTTGCCTTGACGCCAGCCTGAAACGTTTCGACAAACTGTTCGCCGTGGCCGGGGACCGGCACGTAGTTTTCGAAACGTCCGTGGCGGGATTGAAGGCCTTGACGGGCGGATTGACGTCCTATGCCCTGGCCGAACCGCTGGACGACGAGAAATCGTCTTAATCCCTCTTGATCCCGTGCCCCGCGACGTTTATGAAGGGTGCGTCCGAAGCCACCCGGACCTCCGCGGGCAGATGGGTGAGTGGCTTAAACCAGTGGATTGCTAATCCGCCGTACGGGGTAAACCCGTACCGAGGGTTCGAATCCCTCTCTGCCCGCCATTTTTCTATCTGGGCAAATTCTCTATTGGCCCAGCTAAGTCTAGAGACTTTCCCCACCCCTTGGAAAACGCAAACCTTTCCAAGGGGTAGGCGGAAACTTCAAGTCACCCTTTTCAAAGACAACCGAACTTTCTGCGGCGTTCCGGGGCCATTTCCCGGCCCGCGTTCTCCTTTTTCTCTCTTTTTCTCTAAACCAACCAAACCTTTTCCGGTTGGTATGGAAATTAGATTTCTATATTTTTCAGCCGGTTCGCCCAAATCACCAACCATACTTTTCACACCTCACGGTCCTCAGCGCAGTCCCCCGGAGTCCAATTCAAACGCGCGCACCCTTCATTACGCCTCCAGCGATCCGCTGGCTTAACTGTTTCTTCTCATCGGAGGTTCAGAAACGCGATATCTGACGGACGGACGCGGGCTTCGACCAGGAGTGAGTC
Organism: Alphaproteobacteria bacterium; assembly: GCA_015231605.1. Classification (GTDB taxonomy): domain Bacteria; phylum Pseudomonadota; class Alphaproteobacteria; order Rhodospirillales; family Magnetovibrionaceae; genus JADGBG01. Next base: position 7,731 of record JADGBG010000028.1, read on the forward strand.
GTCGAGCGGCACGATCTCCACAAGATCCATGCCGGGTTTAACAACCCCGCCCACCGTCGTCACAAGGACCTGCTTGATCGTTCCGTGGACCGGCGATTTAGACCTCGTGGGCCTCGATCACCAACTGCTCATCGGCAGAGATGACGTAAGAAAACTCCAGCGCCACCGGATCACCTGACGTGGCCTTGTCCAGGAGCGCCGTATCGACAACCCCTTCCCTGTGGAAGAACTTTATATCGATGGGATTTCAGGCGTCCTGGGGCGTGGCGGCGTCTTCAAGATAGACTGTTACCGTGTCGTTGGCTTTGACCAGGAAGACAAGGCCGAGGTCCGTCGGATTACCCACCGCCTTGTGTTGCCAGCGTCTGCCATGCCCGAGCTTGCTCAAGCCGTTCGCGGGATTGCCCAATCTGCCGCCAAGGATAAAAAGGGCGCCGCAGAGAGTGAGCCGGAGACGATCCAGTAGTGCGGTAGGCCCCATACCTGCCGACCGGCTGTCGCACGAGTCAAGTCATGGATTGCATCCACCCAGCTTTCTCTGTATTATATATTGATCAACTTGAACACAAGCATCGCGCAGGAGGAGCCATGTCCCGTACGACGACAATGACAGTCCGCGTCAGTGGCGCGCTCAGTGACTTCGTCGCCACAAATACCGGAGAGGACGGGGCCTACGAAAATGTCAGCGAATACATCCGCGATTTGATCCGGCGCGACAAGGAACGGACCGAGGCGGAGACATTCGACCGATTGAAGGCGGAGTTGACCCGTGCATTCGCCGCGCCGGAGGAGACGTACGAAGTCCTGACGGCGGTCGAGGTGATCGCCCGCAACCGGACCTGATCCAGTGCCTGGCGTGTGTATTCAGAAGCAGGCGTCTCACCGCCTTGACGCTATTTACCGCTACACGCGTGACAGATGGGGAGATGATCAAGCTGAAAAATACATCACGGGCATGTTTGCCGCCTTTGATAGGATCGCGACACACGGCATCGTATCGAAACCCATCCCGGCCGAGTTCGGCATAGAGGGGTATTTCTTTCGGTACGAGCACCATTTTGTCTATTGGCGCATGCTTTCGAATGGCGACATCGGGATCGTCACAATCCTGCACGAGCGCATGCACCAGATCGAGCGGTTCCGGGATGACTTTGGACTTGGTTGATATGCGTTTGGCGTCATAAAGCATCGAGACTGAAGTCGAAATATAGCCTTTCTACAATCCGCCTATTATGCTGCAACTTCTAGGATTTTACCGGTTTTTACGCTTCTACGAGGAGAACATTTACGGCGAATCCCCGCTCATCCGCCATTATTCCAGGAAAACCGCGCACGTTTGTGCGCGGTTTTTCTTTTGTCCAAGCCGATCCTCATGACGCAGGAGTCCGGAGCAAGGAATGGTGGATCGCCATGTGACAAATTCGTGACTGACTTGTTTATTAGGAAGTGCTAAAATGCTTCATTCCAATAATTGCATTTCCGCGGATCTCTTCGTTTCGATTCATCCATTGTTTTGCGCTTTGTGTAGGGGGCTACAGGGAGAGGGATCATGAAAGCGAAGCTGTTGCGTGCGTTAATCGGGGCCGCTTTTGTCCTCGTGATCGCGCCTGGCACGGCCGTTTCCGGGGATTTTGAGACGGGCTATCGGGCCGTGCGGTGGAACATGGGGGGGGAAGACGGCTTTTACAGCATCACCAGAATGCGGGAAATCGGCGCCGTTGCGGAACACAACGCGGACGATGGCGCGTCTACCCGCCAAGCTTCGCTTGCCTCCTCGGAACCGCAATCCGATCCCCAAAGGGTGCCCCAAGGACCCGGTCACCTGACGCCGCCTCCGCCCTTGGGGAAATGAGGCCGCCACGGGCCGCGTGCAACGCGATCCTCAAAAATCCAAGCCCCCGGTCGACGCGAGTCGCCGGGGGCTTCGCGTGTCCGGCACGCCCGCGGACGAAATCGCGACATGATTATTGCATATTAGATGTTCTTAATATATATCACGCACCGTGAGGGGAGGGAACACGTTGCCATATGCCAGGAGTGCCTCATGTCGACTTACTTGTTCGTGCTTTTTTTGATCGTGCTGGCCGGATTTATCGGCTTCACCGTATACGAACTTTCCGAATGACGGTTTGCGGCGCCTATCGCGCGCCGCCGAACCAGAAATCCAGGCCTTTGTTGAGAAATTCGTCGTAGCGGATGTAGTGCGAGCCGTCGCACGAAAAGTTCAGCGCCACCATGCCGTTGCAGACGTTGATGGAGCCCGCGCGCAGATAGATGTTGTCGTCGGCGAAGCGCAGTTCGCGGAAGATCTCGAAGATCGGACGGATGGCGTCCTCGGGCACGATGGCGCGTTCGGTGTAGGGCTGGTGCGGGTAGGCGAGGCAGATGTCCGGAGCCGTCAATTCGTCGATGCCCAGAATGCGATAACTGAACGGGTCCTCCATCAGCCAGATGGTGGCGCGGCTGCTGGCGAAGTGCAGCTTGCCGTGGAACACGCCGTGGTGCGTGATCAGCTCCGTCATCAGCGGCAACACCACGTCGATGTGTTCATCCATGGGGCTTTGGGCGCGGTTCTGGCGGAACAGGCTGTCGCGGATGATGGGGTCGCCCTTGATCTGGCGCCAGCTCTGGGATTCCGCATACAGGCCCTGGGTCATGGGCAGTTCGCGCAGGTCGTAATCCGCGCCGAGGTAGCCCGCGTGCGCCTTGTCTTCGGTGCGCATGACGCGGATGGCCGTCAGCGAGGGCCGTTGGGAGTTGCGGCTGATATAGGCGTCGGACAGACGGAAGTTGCTGGTGCCCAGCACCCCCAGCATGTACGGACGGTTGGAGCGGTCCCGACCGAAATGCCGCGCGTCGGGACCTTCGCGCGTGATGTTGGACACCACCTGAACCCCCTGCGTGTCCAGGACGTAGAGGTGCTTGCAATATGGAATTTCGTCCAGCGCGCGGGCCAGTCGGGTTTCCAGCGCGGCGCGGTTCCCCATCATGGCGGCGCATTCGCGCGACAGCTTGCGCATCGCCCGGCTGATCATCGAGGTCAGCATCTCGCGCTGCCGTCGGATGGCGGTGCGCATGTCGACGGGGCAACTGGGGGCGTGGTGGGGCAATGTTACGTTCACGAGTGGGTTTTTCCTCAAAGAAACCGGGTATCCTAGGTGTACAGTCTAAGCCGCCCTACGTGAAGGTGGCATGACGGAATGGCGGGCATGCGTGGGCGGGGGGTGTCAGCAGCCTTGCCCCAGGCGGCGCTTTTGGCTACAAACGCGCCAATCCCGCCTTTCGGAACAAGGACAGCCGCACCATGCGCGCCGAGATCGAAGCTCTTACTCAAGACCTCAAACAGTCGCTGGAACTGTTGAGGAGGCATCTTTGACTACGGTCAAGCCGTAATCCGACTGGAGGAATTGAACGCCCTTTCCGAGGATCCCAATCTGTGGAACAACGCCGCCAAGGCGCAGGCGTTGATGAAGGAACGCACCACGCTCGAGGTCAAGATCAAGGAGATCGACGGCCTTCAGACGGACCTGGACGACAGCGTCGAACTCATCGAAATGGGCGAGATGGAAGGCGATGACGCCATCGTCAAGGAAGCCGAGGCGGTGTTGCGCGCCGCCAAGGGGCGCGCCGAGAAGGCCGAGTTGCAAACCTTGCTGTCTGGCGAGGCGGACGCCAACAACTGCTTCCTCGAAGTGCACGCGGGCGCGGGCGGAACCGAGGCCCAGGACTGGGCGGAAATGCTGACGCGCATGTACGTGCGCTGGGCCGAGTCGCACGGCTACAAGACCGAATGGCTGGAAGAAAGCGCGGGCGAAGAAGCGGGAATCAAATCCGCGACCATCAAGATCAGTGGCGACAACGCCTACGGCTGGATGAAGACCGAAAGCGGGGTGCACCGCCTTGTGCGCATCTCGCCCTATGATTCGGCGGCGCGCCGCCACACCAGCTTCACCTCGGTCTGGGTCTATCCGGAAATCGACGACGACATCGACATCGTGATCGAGGACAAGGACCTGCGCATCGACACCTACCGCGCGTCCGGCGCGGGCGGCCAGCACGTCAACAAGACCGATTCCGCCATCCGCATCACGCACCTTCCGACCGGCATCGTGGTGCAGTGCCAGAATGACCGCTCGCAGCACAAGAACCGCGCCACCGCGTTCAAGATGTTGCAGGCGCGGCTCTACGAAGCCGAACTGCAAAAGCGCGAAGAAGCGACCCAGGCCGCGCACGACGCCAAGACCGACATCGGCTGGGGGCATCAGATCCGGTCCTACGTCCTGCAGCCGTATCAAATGGTCAAGGATCTGCGCACCGGCGTGGAAACGTCGAACACCGGCGCGGTGCTGGACGGCGATCTGGACCCGTTCATGGAAGCCGCGCTGGCGCACCGCGTCAAGGGCGGCGGCGGTATGGTCGACGATATCGACTGACGTCTTGGCGGAAAGGACGGTTCGCGTCAGCGCACCATGATTTCCTTGTACAGCAGCGTGATGGCGCGTTGCGGCTCGATCACCCTGTTGATGATGCTCACCAGGTCGTGACGCAGGCGTTCGGTGCCTTCGCTGCCGTCCAGGTCCTCGACCGTGAGGGTGCGCAGATGCCCTTGCATGACGTCCTGGACGTTGGCCATCTTTTCATTCAAGGCCGCCTTGGCTTCCTCGCTGGGCAGTTCGACCTGAATCACCAAATGGATGAATGGGCTGCGGCGCTTGGGGCTGGACTTGAGATCGACCCGCAGCTTCGGCATTTCCAGGAACACCGCGGGACCGGGCAACTCCATTTCCATTTCGTGGGTTTTGTGGCTGCTGAGCGCGCCGGACAGGACGGCGCCGGCGGCGCCTCCCACGACCGCCAAGCCGGCCACGGCGGCGATCAGGATTTTTTTGTTGCCGAGCAGCTTGTCCTTGAGACCCTTCGGCTTTTCCGGTTCGGCCACGGCATCGGGGGCTTTGGCGGCGTCAGGGGCCTTCGCGCCTTTGTCATCCTCGAATGCGATGTCGTTCTTTTTGCTCATGGGCCGTGTCCCCCCTGATGGAAAACCTGTCGGCCACTTCTAGCGGGGGCGTGGCCGGGTTGCAAGACTCACGCGTGGGCCAACGGTTCGTAATAGTCCCGCGCCATGCCCGCGCGGGTCCGGGCGGCGATGTTGAAAGGCGGCTTGACGCGCCCCTTGAAGCGGGCGCGGACCAGGTCGTGGAAGGTGGCGGCGGCGGACAAGCCGCGCTGTCCGCAGACGTGTTCGAACCAGCGCACCCCGGCGGCGACGTGGCGCACCTCGTCCTCGCCGATTTCCGCCATGATGGTGGCGGTCTGCGGGTCGCCGTTGGCGTCGAGCCGCGCCACCGTCGCCGGCGTGGTGTCGAGACCGCGCGCCTCGAGCAACATGGGCAACAGCGCCATGCGCGCCAAAACATCGTCGGCGGTGTTTGCCGCCGCCTCCCACAGCCCGTCGTGGGCCGGCAGGTCGCCGTAATCCGCGCCGAGGTCCAACAGCCGCGCGCGCAGCATGGTGAAATGCCGCGCCTCGTCCTCGGCCACCTGGACCCAGTCGTCGAAGTAGGCACGCGGCAGGCCCGCGCCCGCGAACCGCGCCACGGCGTCCCATCCGAGGTCGATGGCGTTGAGTTCGATGTGCGCGATGGCGTGGATCAGGTTGACGCGGCCCTGGTGCTCACCCTTGGTGCGCTTGGGCATGTCGCCGGGGCGGGTCAGCACCGGGCAGGCCGGGCGCGCCGGGCGTGCCGGGGGCGCGCAATCGCCAATTTCAACGATATTGCCGTCCCGCCAGGCGGTGGCGTAGAGATGAGACAGGCGAACCTTCTCGCCGGGGTCCGGTTCGTTCAGGACCCGGCACGCGGCGTCCGCGAGGGTCGCGGGCGGGCTCACATCCCCTTGACGGCGTCGAGCACCGCCTGGGCGTGGCCCTTGACGCGGACCTTGGGCCAAATCTGGGCGATCTTGCCGGTTTCGTCGATGAGGAAGGTGGTGCGCTCTATCCCTAAATATTCGCGGCCGTAGTTCTTTTTCAAAACCCACACGCCGTAATCTTCGCACAGCGTGCCGGACTCGTCCGACAGCAGCGGGAAGGTGAGGGCGTTCTTGTCCTTGAAGTTGTCCTGGCGCTTGACGCTGTCCTTGCTGGCCCCGACGACCACCGCCCCGGCCTTTTCGAATTCGGCGTTGAGCCCCGCGAAATCCACGGATTCCGTGGTGCAGCCCGGGGTGGAGGCCTTGGGATAGAAAAACAGCACCACCTTCTTGCCCTTGAGGTCGGACAGCTTCAACCGTCCGTCCCCGTCGGTGGGCAGATCGAACGCGGGGGCCTTGTCGCCAACGGAAATGCTCATGTTCGCCGTGTTCCTCGTCTGGTTCGTCAGATGCGCAGTTTCTTCTTTTCCGGATCGAAATCGTCCAGGGTTTCATAGAACGTGTCGGCGGCCCCGACCAGACGCGGATCGGGCGACAGGTGGATCTGATCGTCCTTGCCGGGGTAGGGGAGCGCCGAGAGGAAATAGCGCATGCAGTTGATGCGCGCGCGCTTCTTGTCGTCGGAACGCACCACCGTCCACGGGCTGTCGGCCGTGTGGGTGTAGAAGAACATGCTTTCCTTGGCTTCGGAATAGTCGTCCCAGCGGTCCAGCGAGGCCACGTCGACGGGGCTCAGCTTCCAGTGCTTGAGCGGGTCGTTCTGGCGCGCCTGGAAGCGGCGCAGCTGTTCGTCGCGGGAAACCGAGAACCAGAATTTAAAAATGCGGATGCCGCTGCGCACCAGCATGCGTTCGAATTCCGGCACCTGGCGCATGAATTCCATGTATTCGGCGGGCGAGCAGAAGCCCATCACGCGTTCCACGCCCGCGCGGTTGTACCACGAACGGTCGAACAACACGATTTCGCCCACCGTCGGCAGCTGTTCGACATAACGCTGGAAATACCACTGGCCCTTTTCCGCATCGGTCGGCTTTTCCAGGGCGACCACGCGCGCGCCGCGCGGGTTGAGGTGTTCGGTGAAGCGCTTGATGGTGCCGCCCTTGCCGGCCGCGTCGCGGCCTTCGAAGATGCAGAGGATGCGCTGCCCGGTGTCCTTCACCCAATTCTGCGCCTTGAGCAGTTCGATCTGCAATTCCTGCTTGCGCGCCTCGTACTGATCGCGGCGCATGCGTTTGGTGTAGGGGTAGTTGTCCGGCAGAGGTGAACTGCGGCCTTTCACAAGTTCCTTTTCGTGAACCAACAACGCGTGGCTTTTGCGCACGCCATGGGATTTCGCCGCTGTAGACTTGGAGGTGGCGGACTTTTTCACTGTGGGTTTGCGCGCGGCGGCCTGTTTCGCCGCGGCCTGTTTCGCGGCGGCCTCTTCGTTTGCAGGCTTGTCAGCGGCAGGCTTCTTCGCCTCCTCGGCCGGTTTGGTGGTTTCGGGTTGTTTGTTGTCGGCATCCATGGCGCACCTCCGTTTGATCCGTGTGAACGGCGCGGATTCTAGCACTCCCTTATGCGTAAGGACAACGAAGAACCGTTGCTTTTAAAGGGATTTCCCTTGGCATGCGGCGAAGTTCTGAATGGACAGCCCCCCCCCTCCGGAAATGATCCGAAATAAATATAAAAACCCATAAATAGGACAAAATACTTGACATTTGGGACGTTTTGCCGTAGGAAGATCCCAACGAAACGGGACACGTGTGTCTGGAGCTTTCCAGCGCGTGTCCCATTTTTGTTTGCATGGCCGTTCTCATTTCGAGAACGGCCTTTTCCCCCTCATCCCCCAAGGTCCGCTAGGAGCTTGGCTGGGATGAGAACCCCAAAGGGCTCCTTCGCAATGCAAAGCATTGCAGGGGAGGGGCCTCTTCACCCTCCGCAAGCGGGTGGGAGGTTGTCACCGCCGCCCCCCAACATTGGAGGGCGGCTTTTTTCATGCCAAATTTCAGGAGATCTTCATGCATCCGTTTCATGTGAATGGGAGGATCAGCGCGTCCTCCAACTGCCATCCCCAGGACGTCCTCGCGGCGAAGACCGCTTTGCATCGTCTCGGATTCTACGAAATGCCCGAGTGGGGCCTGACCGACTTCCCCGACCGGGGTCTGATGGACGCCATCACCGCGTTCCAGAAATCACGTGGCCTGCGCGTCGATGGGGCGATGCGTCCCGAGGGCGAGACCGAGGCCGCGATCCAGGGCGACCTGCGTTCCGCCTCCCTCCCGCCTGCGGTGGTCGAAGAGGTCCTCCCAATTCCAGCCAGGCAAAGCCTGGGGAATTGGGGGACCGCCCAGCGCCTGCGCGAGTTGGGCCGCAACGGCGACACCATCCTCGCCCACATCACGCCCGAGGAGGCTGAATTCCTGCACCGCGTCACCGATGGCGGCACCATCAACCCGGAAACCGGCCTGCCGGAGTTTTTCGACTTCGGCGGCATGTTCAGCGGGTTGGGTGAGAGTTTCAGCAACTTCGGCACCAGTTTCTCAAACAGCCTGAGCAGCATGGGCGACAGCTTCAGATCGGGGCTAAGCAACACTTTCGGCCAGAACTCCACCAACACCCTGGGTTTGACGCTGGGCAACGTCACTAAGGATTTCGTCGGCCAGAAAATCGGAGAAAAGATCGGCGGGCCGTTCGGAAGCATGATCGGCAACACCATCGGCGGAGCCGTGGGCAACGGTATCGGCAATGCCTTCTCCGGCGCGCCAGCGCAGGACGTGAGCAACATGCTGGGCTCATCCACCACGAACGTGCCGGGTTCGATAGGCACGGGCGAAGCCTTGACGCAAATGAAGGCCCCAAAGATGCCTTCATTCTCCAGCCAAACCGAAGATGCGGGAAGCCCCTACAAGCTCCTCACCCCCGGAAAGCCCAAGAACCCCGCTCCCAAGTCCTTGGGGGACCTGATGGGCGGCCTGGAGCCGCAGAAGCCGCAGGCGCGCCCTCAGCCATCCGTCGCCGACCAAGCGCTCAAGCAACTGCAATCTCTGCCCAAGCCCAAGCCCGCACCACAGGTGAATCCCACCATGCAGAACGCCATGCAGCAGGTGGCGGCGCAGAAACGCCAGGGCATGATGGCCCCGGCGCAAACCTTCACGCCGACACCGGAGATGGCTGCGGAGCATCGGCGCATGGCCGAGGCGTCGGCGAAAACCTCAAATCACGTCCCAATGCGCAAGCTGTTGCAGCAGACCATCGACGACGGCGATGCGAATTCGGCGGCGGAAGTCCGCGCGTTCCTCGGCACGGCCAACGAACACCGCAAGGGCCTCGGCGATGAAATCGGTAAGGGTCTGGATTTCTCCAAAGCCCAGCTGGGGCCGAACGCGCGGAATCTTCTGGACACGGCACAGGCCTCTACCGGGCGCACCGGTCAGGCGCAGCCGCAACCGTCCCGGAACGAAGGGCGGGGCGGTCCTGTGAATATGGATTTGGGCATCGGCACGCTCAAACCGCCGTCGTTGATCGGCGAAGTCGTGCAGGTGGCGGACAATGGCCAGGATGCTTTCCGGCATCTGGCGGAACGGAACGGCGCTGGAAATGCCCAGATTTCCAGTGCCCCACAAGGCGCGAAACTGTCTGGGGGGACGGACAATGGTGATGGTCACGCCAATCCTGGACAGAACCTTCAAAAAGGCGAAAACAGTCAAGGTATTGAGAAACCAGATCGGTTCAACGATTTTATCGAAAAGATGTATGGTCGTGAGGGGGGATATGTAAACGATCCTAACGATTATGGCGGTCCCACCAATTTCGGTATTACAAAGAATGCGCTGGAAGCATATCAGGAAAAGCATGGCGGGTTGGGCAAGGGCGGTGAAGCCGTAAGGGTCGAGAACCTGACGCGGGAGCAAGCCAAAGTCATCTACAAAACATCGTACTATGACTTCTACCGAATTGGAGAAATCAAAGATGACGGTCTGGCTCAGCAGGCTTTTGACCTGCACGTCAACAGTCGGCCGGAAACCGCAGGGAGAATCCTACAGAAATCAATCAACGAGGTGCATCCCGATGCTCAATTGCATGTCGATGGCAAGATGGGGAGCAAGACAATTGAGGCGCTCAATAGGGCAACCCCTGAACAGCAAAGGAAGATTTTTCAAAAGATCGATCAGAACCGCGCACAGTTTTATGAACAGCGCGGTCAGGTAGATGAAACGCAACGCAAATTTTTAAAGGGCTGGCACAATAGGAGAGATACCATCAGATAGTGCCTGCCATACGACACGGGGTGTGACAATCACACCCCGTGCTCTTTCCGCAAGCGAATGAGGTCTTTTAAGATGAATTCGTAGGCCCTGGCTACATAGGCATTATGCATAGCTTGATTCATGGTGCCGCAGCTTGGCGTGCAAGCCTTGTTTTCATTGAACATGAGCCAATACAATCGTCCATAGGCAGCATTGATGTTTTCGAGTAATGCTGAAATCTCTTCCTTGGAAACAGAGGTTGTCTTGATGAGGGCTTCCGCCTGGGCGGCAACTTCTGTTTTAAGGCAAAGAGCCGACTCCAAGGCTCCTTTTCGCATTTCCGCCGTAACACCAGAAGCCCGCTTTTCTTCAGAAATATCCCAGCAATGCTGAATCAACTCGTCGGCATTTGGGATGGACGCTGGCCGGGCATTTCCTGCTTCCTCCGCCAAAGATGGAACGGCCCACTGAATGGCGAAAATGAAAGACAGTATGCCCAAAGCTCTGACTGCCATTGCAACGCTCCACGATCTGCAATCAAATGGTGTGGAACATCATAGGCGCTTCAGGACGGTGGACAAAGCGGAATTCCCCTTTTGCTTTCACTGCAACCGATACACATCCATAAGTTTGTGATCGCCCTTGGGGTCCAGTTTGTAGCGGGCGATGAAGACGATGTCGTACAGATAGCCGTCGCTGTGCACGGTGATGTCGAGGGCGGGTCCGTCAGTGGATTGGTGGGTCACCATATTGACGATGCGAGACTTGCACTTGGGGGAGATCGTGAAGTCGGCCTTGCGGACGAGTTCGGAACAGCCGTTGTCGATGAGCCGCTTGGCGTCGAATTCCGTCAGTTCCGCATGGGCCGTGCCGACGCTTCCCAGCATCAGAGCCATGACAAGGCCTAATGTCGATTTCTTCATGATCCCTCCGTTTGCTACTCGCATAAAACTGGTGCACGCTTATTAGAAACACGCATGGAGAGTCATGATTCAAGGGTGCAATCCGTGTAACCAGAAATCGTTCAAGCGTTTGCGAGGCTACCTTATTCATCAAACATCGTCTTCATCAAACATCGTCGTGAAGATCTTGCCGCATTTGATGCAGCGCCAGCGGATGGGATACCAGCCGCGTATTTTCATCGCGCCGAAACCGACCATCCTGCATTCTCGAAGGATGTCGTCCGGGCGGGCGTAGGGAAAGCCGCAGTCGTGGATCAGGAACGGCTTTAAGGTTTTGGGCATGGTGAAGGGGGGCAGCCTGATACCGGTTCACCAGTCGCCTGTGAGCAAACTTTCAACGGCGCACACATCCAACTGCGGGCGGATTGCCCCGTTTAAAGATGCGCGTGGTGTCTTTACAGGATTTTGCCTTGGCGGCCCGCCAAATCCTGGATGAATTGCCACGCCACGCGGCCAGAACGGGCGCCGCGCGTCACCGACCATTCCACCGCCTGGGCGCGGATGTCGCGGAAATCCAGGCCGAAATGCGCGGCGTAGCCTTCGACGATGGCGAAGTACGTGTCCTGGTCCATGTTGTGGAACCCCAGCCACAGGCCGAAGCGGTCGGACAGGAACACCTTTTCCTCCACCGCCTCGCCGGGGTGGATGGCGGTGTTGCGCTCGTTCTCGATCATGTCGCGCGGCATCAGGTGGCGGCGGTTCGAGGTGGCGTAGAAGATCACGTTGGCGGGCCGGCCTTCGACCCCGCCTTCCAACACGGCCTTCAGGGATTTATACGACGTGTCGTCGCGGTCGAACGACAGATCGTCGCAAAACAAAATGGCGCGCCGTCCGCAACTTCGCAGGATATCCAACAGCGCGGGCAGGGTGGGGATGTCTTCGCGGTGGATTTCCACCAGCTTGAGGCCGTCCGGCGCGTCCTTGGCGGCTTCGGCGTGCACGGCCTTGACCAGCGAGCTTTTGCCCGTGCCGCGCGCGCCCCACAGCAGCGCGTTGTTGGCCCCCAGCCCGCGCGCGAACTGGCGGGTGTTGGCGAGCAACTGGTCGGCCTGGCGATCAATCCCCTTGAGCAGTCGAAAATCCACCCGGTTGACCGCCGCCACCGGGGCGAGGGTCTGGGACCGCGCTTGCCAGACGAAGGCTTCGGCGGCGTCGAAATCGGGCGACGCGCCGCTTTCCGGGGCCAGGCGCTCCAGCGCGTCGGCAATGCGTTCAAGCACGGGATGAAGGGCATGATCGATCATGAGGGGAACGGTAAAGCGGGCGCAAACCGGATTCAAGCGAATACGGCGGTTGCAAAGGGGGCCGGGCGGGTTATATTCCGCGTGTCTTTAGGAATCCCCCGGACTTCGGTTCGCCAGGGGGCATGAGGAGTTACCGATGTTCATTTCGCCCGCTTACGCGCAAGCCGCCGGCGCCGCACCCAGCGGCGGCGACCTCTTCGCCCAGATGATGCCGCTGCTGCTGATCTTCGCCGTGTTCTATTTTCTGCTGATCCGCCCACAGCAGAAAAAAGTCAAGGAACACAAGCTGATGCTGGACGCGCTGCGCCGGGGCGACAAGGTCGTGACGGGTGGCGGCATCATCGGCACCGTGACCAAGGTCGCGGAAAACAATGAAGTCACCGTGGAAATCGCCGACGGCATCAAGGTCAAGGTGGTGCGCGACACCATCACCACCGTGTTCGCCAAGACCGAGCCGGGCGACAGCGCGCCCGCCAACGACGACGGTGACAAAGGCGCCAAGAAGGAAGGCGACAAGGGCGGTCTGAAGAAGCTGCTGGGCGGCTGAGCCCCTCCGTTCGTTTCATCACCACCTTATCATTCGCGGCCTGGGAAACGGGGAAAGGGGCGTCATGCTCAAGTTCGAAACCTGGAAGATCTATGTGGTCACCGGTCTGTGCGCGTTGGGCCTTCTGTTCGCCGCGCCCAATCTGTTGGATCGCCAGACCGCGGAAAACCTGCCCGACTGGCTGCCGAAGAACCAGATCAACCTCGGCCTGGACTTGCAGGGGGGCTCGCACCTTTTGCTGGAGGTCGAGGTCCAGGTGGTGGTCAAGGAACGCATGGAGGCCCTGGTCGATTCCATCCGCACCGAACTGCGCAAGGTCCGCATCCGATACGGCGGGTTGGGCCTCGCGCCGTCCGGGGTCACCGTCGAGATCAAGGACGACGCCCGCGTGGGCGAGGCCTATGACCTGATCCGCAAGCTCGACAGCGGCTTCGAAGCCGTGCAGGGCGAAGGCGGCGTGATCACCCTGACCATGACGGAGCAGGCGCTCAAGGAGCGCCGCGTTTCGGCGGTCGAGCAGTCCATCGAAATCGTGCGCCGCCGCATCGACGAAACGGGCGTGCGCGAACCCACCATCGTGCGCCAGGGCGACGACCGCATCCTGGTGCAGGTGCCGGGGCTGGACGACCCCGAACGCTTGAAGCGTCTGCTGGGCAAAACCGCGAAGCTGACCTTCCACCTGTTGGACGACACCGCGTCCCTGGCCGACGCCCAGGCCGGGCGCGTGCCGCCGGGCACCTCCTACCTGCCGTCGCAAAGCGACATCGACCCCACGGGCCGTCCGCGCATGTATCTGGTGAAAAAGCGCGTGATGGTGGGCGGCGACACCTTGGTCGACGCACAGCCCAGCTTCGATTCCCGCAACAACGAACCCGTGGTCAGCTTCCGCTTCGACGCGGTGGGGGCCAAGCGTTTCGGCGACGTCACCGCGAAGAACGTCGGCAAACCGTTCGCCATCGTGCTGGACGGCAAGGTGATTTCCGCCCCGGTGATCCGCGAGCCGATCCTGGGTGGCAGCGGCCAGATCAGCGGCGGCTTCACGGTCGCGGACGCCAACGATTTGTCGCTGCTGCTGCGCGCGGGCGCGTTGCCCGCGCCGTTGACGGTTTTGGAGGAACGCTCGGTCGGACCGGGTCTCGGCGCGGATTCCATCGCCGCGGGCAAGGTCGCGTCCATCATCGGTCTGATCGCGGTGGTGGTGTTCATGGCCTTCTATTACGGTCGTTTCGGTTTGTTCGCCGACGTGGCGCTGGTGATGAACATCGTGTTGATCATGGCCCTGTTGTCGGTGTTCCAGGCGACGTTGACGCTGCCCGGCATCGCCGGCATCGTGCTCACCATCGGCATGGCGGTGGACGCCAACGTGCTGGTGTTCGAACGCATCCGCGAAGAATTCAGGGCCGGGCGCGGCGTAATGGGCTCGGTCGACGCCGGGTACCAGTTGGCGTTTTCCACCATCATCGACGCCAATCTGACCACGCTGATCGCGGCGGCGCTGTTGTTCTCGTTCGGCTCCGGCCCCGTGCAGGGCTTTGCCGTGACGCTGGCCATCGGCATCGTGTCGTCCATGTTCACCGCTATCTGGGTGACGCGCCTTCTGCTCGTCACCTGGCTGCGCCGCGCGCGGCCCAGCACCTTGGCCCTTTGAGAGGGAACCGTCATGCGCTTCAAATTTCTCCCGGATAATTCCAATTTCGCCTTTATCCAGCGCCGCATGCTGTTCTTCGTGTTCTCCATCGCGCTGGTGCTGGCGTCCTCCGGACTGTTTTTGACCAAGGGCCTGAATTACGGCATCGATTTCACCGGCGGCATCCTGATCGAGGTCAAGACCCCCAAGGGCGGGGAAATCGGCGCCATGCGCGAAACGCTCAAGGGACTCGGTTTGGGGTCGGTGGAATTGCAGGAATTCGGCGCGCCCAACGACATCATGATCCGTTTGCAGGTCCAGGAAGGCGGTGAACAGGCCAACCAGGCCGCCGTCAAAAAGGTCAAGGAAGCCTTGGGCCCCGGCATCGAATACCGCCGCACCGAACTGGTGGGGCCAAAGGTGTCGGACGAGCTGTTTCTCAACGGCCTGTACGCCGTGGTGTCGGCGATTCTGGCGATCCTGGTCTACATCTGGTTCCGCTTTGAATGGCAGTTCGGCATGGGCGCGGTGATCGCGTTGACCCACGACGTGGTCTCCACCATCGGGATCTTTGCTTTGCTGGGTTTCGAATTCAACCTCGCCACCGTGGCGGCGGTGTTGACCATCGCGGGCTATTCCATCAACGACACCGTGGTGGTGTTCGACCGGGTGCGCGAAAATCTGCGCAAGTACAAGACGATGCCCATGGAAGAATTGCTGAACCTCAGCATCAACGAAACCCTGACGCGCACCACGATGACGTCGTTCACGACGTTGATTGCCCTGTTCTGCCTGTACATCTTTGGCGGCGAGGTCATCCGCGATTTCAGCTTCGCCATGATCTGGGGCATCGTGGTCGGGACCTATTCGTCGATCTGCGTGGCGGTGCCGTTGCTGCTGCGTCTCGGAGTCGAGCGTCGCGGCTTCACCGATGACGAAGAAGACGCCGCCGAGGCGCCGTAATGTCCTTCGACATCACCCCGCGCGTTCCGACGGGCCGCCAAATCGTCCAGGCCTATGGCGAGGGCGGTTTCAAGATCACCGGTCAACACATCGAGGGATCGGTTCTGGTGTTTCTCGACGAAACGCGCGGCTGGTCGGGGGAACTGACCCTCGACGGCTTGGCCGACGTGATGGACCATCCGGAAAAACCGCAAATCCTGGTGGTCGGGTGCGGCCCCGCGTTCAAGCTGCCGCCCGAGGAACTGCGCGCCGGCCTGCGCGCCCGGGGAGTGGTGTTGGAATGGATGGACACCCCCGCCGCGTGCCGCACGTACAACGTGCTCGCGTTGGAGGAACGCTCCGCCGCCGCCGCCCTGGTGGCGGTCGAATAGGCTTTGACCTGGCCCGAAGCTTGGGCTTAAGCTACACACGACGCTTGTAATATTTTAGCATCGTTCCAAGGTAACCCCCATGTTCTCACCCCCGTCTTCGTCTTCCGGTCCCCGTCCGCCGTTGTCGCCGATCCTGATCGGCGGCCTTGTGGCGCGTCCGTTGCCGCCGTCGCTTCTGCAACCGGCGTTGAGCGCCGCCATGGCGACGGTGAACCGCCGCCATCCGGGCCTGTTCGAACGGCTGTCGAACCTGGACACCCCGGTGTTTCTGATCGATCCGGTGGACCTGGGCCTGGTGTTCGTGCTGCATGCCGACGCCGAACGCCCGACGCTCACAGCGCGGCGCACCGGCGAGGGGTGCGGGGCCGTGGCCACCATCCGGGGACCGCTGTTGAAGCTGTTGGAGTTGTTGGAAGGGCGCACCGACGGGGACGCCCTGTTCTTTTCGCGCGATCTGGTCATCGAAGGCGACACCGGGGCCGTGGTGGCGCTGCGCAACGCGGTGGACGGCACGGAAATCGACCTGCTGAACGAGGTCGCCGGTGCGTTCGGTCCCCTGGCGGGCCCGGTGCGCGGCGTGGCGCGGTTCGGCCAGCGCATCTTCGCGCGCATGGCCGAGGACATGGAAATCCTGCACGGCGCGCTGGTGTCCACCACTCAGCGCCGGGTCGAAGCGCAGGGCGTGAAGCTGCGCGACCTCGACGCCAAGGTCGCCGAACTCGGCAAGAGCGCGCGGCGTCAACGGACACCGAAGTCATGACGCACAAATTGGAACTGGTCTGCCCGGCGGGCACGCCCGCCTCGCTGCACGCCGCCGTCGACAACGGCGCGGACGCGGTCTACCTGGGCTTTCGCGATGAAACCAACGCCCGCAATTTTCCGGGTCTGAACTTCAACCGCAAGGAATTGGAAGACGGCCTAGCCTACGCCCACGCGCGGGACTGTCAGGTGTTTCTCGCCATCAACACCTTTCCCGAGGCCGGCAATCCCAGCCCCTGGCACAAGGCGGTGGACGACGCGGCTGCGTTGGGCGTGGACTGCGTGATCCTGGCCGACATCGGGCTGTGCCATTACGCGGCCGAAAAGCATCCGGACCTGCGCCGCCACCTGTCGGTGCAGGCGTCCGCGTCCAATCCCGATTCCATCAATTTCTACGTCGACGCCTTCGACATCAGGCGCGTGGTGCTGCCGCGCGTCTTGAGCGTCCAGGAAATCGCCGCGCTCAACAAGCAGATCGCCGTGGAGACCGAGGTCTTCGTGTTCGGCGGCCTGTGCGTGATGGCGGAAGGGCGCTGCCAGCTGTCGTCCTATGCCACCGGGGAATCGCCCAACATGAACGGGGTGTGTTCGCCCGCCGCGCACGTGCGCTACGTGGACGAGGGGGACCGCATGGTCTCGCGTCTTGGCGACTTCACCATCAACGCCTTCGCGCAAAACGAGCCGGCGGGCTATCCGACGCTCTGCAAGGGCCGGTTCGTCACCGAAGGCAAGACCGAATACCTGTTTGAGGAACCCACCAGCCTCAACGCCGCCGCGATGCTGCCGGAACTCGCCGAAGCCGGGGTGACCGCGCTGAAGATCGAGGGCCGCCAGCGCGGCAAGGCCTACGTCGCGCAGGTGGTGTCGGCGTTCCGCCGCGCCGTCGACGCGGTGGCCGAAGGCAAGGCCTCGCCCGCGCTGAATTTGGAAAACATCACCGAGGGGCAGGCGAAGACCTCGGGCGCGTACGACAAATCCTGGCGTTGAGGGGGGCGGCATGAGCAACGACAACGCCAAATTGACCTTGGGTCCCGTGCTGTTCAACTGGCAGGCCGAGACGTGGCGCGATTTCTATTTCCGCATCGCCGACGAGGCCGACGTGGACGTGGTCTACGTGGGCGAGGCCGTATGCTCCAAGCGCGCCCCGTTCCATGCGCCGTACGTCGCGGACGTGGTGGAACGTCTGATGGACGGCGGCAAGGAGGTGGTGCTGAGCACTCTCGCCCTGATCATGAGTAGCCGCGAGATGGAGGAGCTGCGCGCCACCGCGGAGGGCGCCGACGGCATGCTGGTGGAAGCCAACGACGTCGCCGCCTGCGCGCTTTTGGCGGGCAAGCCCCATGTGGTGGGGCCGTTCGTCAACGTCTACAACGAAGGGACGCTGCGGTACTTCGCCGAACGGGGCGCGACCCGCGTGTGCCTGCCGGTCGAATTGAGGCGCGACGCCATCCACGCCATGGCCGGGACGAAGGCGGCGGACATCGAGGTGTTCGCCTTCGGCCGTCTCCCGCTGGCGATTTCGGCGCGCTGCTACCACGCCCGCCATCACGGCCTGCACAAGGACAGTTGTCAGTTCGTATGCGACAAGGATCCGGACGGGCTGGAGCTGGATACGCTCGACAACGAAGCCTTTTTGACCGTCAACGGCGTGCAGACCATGTCGTACACCTACCAGACGTTGGCCGCCGAACTCGCGGAAATGCGGGATATGGGTGTGACGCACTTCCGCCTGTCGCCGCACACCTGCGACATGGTGGCGGTGGCCAAGGTGTTCCGGGACGTGTTGAACGGGAAGACGGACGTGGAAGGCGCGGACGACGCGCTGGCCGGTCTCGTCGGTGACGCACCGTTTTCCAACGGCTACTACCACGGGGCCAAGGGTGTGGAATTCGTAACGGAATAGGGGTCGTCAGTCCCCGTCGCCTTCCCCGTCGCCTTCCATATCGATGTCACCGGCCTCGCCCACGAATTCGCGGGCCAATTCCTCTTCCAGCGCCACCAGGTCTTCGGGCAGGGGCATGCCGAAGGCGCGCATCTGGTCCAGGGTCTGACGCAGGCGTTCGTGCACCTCGTGGCGTTCCAACTCGCCGTTTTCGAAGCTTTGCAGCAGCTCCGTCGCCATCACTTCCAGGTCTTGGGTGTCCATGGCTTCGCTCCTCGCCCACGCGTGTCGTTTCCCCCGACAGGATAGCACGTTTCCGCGCCGCGCCCCACCTCACGACAACGTGATTTGTCCTGAATCCGCAAATTCGTCATGGTGCTTCGAACGGAAGAGGAAAACCCATGTTCCTGGCGAAGCACGATGTTGGGCGGAAGGTCGTCGATCTGGTCATCGACGGCGCGTGCGCCGACGCCGTCAAGGCGTGGTCCCGCGAATGCGCCGAACTGGCGCAAGCGTGCCCCTATGATGGTTTGCGCACCTCCGAGAACAAATGCGCGCTGTGCCTCGAAGCCAAGCTCCGCGCCCGCAATTTGCTCCACCACGGCATCCCCTCCGACGACATCGAACGGGAATTGGTGCGTAAGCTGTCGGCCTATGCCACGGGCGGCAAGGCCGCCTGACACCCGGATAAAGTTTCCATAACCAATTTGTCGTATGTGACGGTTTCACGTACGATGGTGACGGCTGTTCTCCCTGGACAAGCTGGCGAAAAGCCGTGACAGGGCAAAACTCTGGGGGCCGCATGGGGGGTATGGGAAAAATATTGCTGATGGACGACAATGCCGCGGTTCGGGCGCTTTATCAGGAAGTGCTGGAAAGCGCGGGATATGAGGTGGTCGTCGCGCCCAACGGTCTGGAAGGGATGGCACTTCTGGAGCGCCAACCCTTCGACTTGGTGATCACCGACATTTTCATGCCGGAAATGGACGGATATGAAATCCTCAGGCGGATGAACGAAGGGGATTACGGCATTCCCATCATCATGATGTCGTCCGGTGGATTGATGGCGCACTTGCTGGACGGCATGTTGAGCGCCGTAAAAGCCCTGGGCGCATCCGAAGTCCTGGAAAAGCCCATGGATGCGCGGGAAATCCTCCCTGTGGTGGCGAAACACCTGCCGCCGCGTTGACGCGGTTGGGTGGACCGGAACTCGGCGCTTTCTGTGCTGGAAATCCGGTGCGATGCGGTGGCTTGCCACATGACATTGCGCGCGCTAGTCTCTCTTTATGATTGTTCGTGTCGCTTTGTTCGTTCTGGCCTTGTCGTTTGCCTGGCCGCTCCCATCCGTGGCATGGTCCGATGACGGGGCCGAGTTGCAGGCGGGACTGGCCGCCTATGAGGTCCAGGACTGGCCGGTGGCGCTGCGTCATCTGTTGCCGTTGGCCGTCAAGGGCGACGCCGAGGCGCAATACCGGATTTCAAGGATGTACTTCGAGGGATGGGGGCTGCCCAAGGATGCCTGCGCATCCACCATTTGGGCGGAAAAGGCCGCGCGCCAGGGTCATCCCTTCGGGGCTTGGTCCATGTCCTTCGCCTATGACATGCCGAGCGGTGTGCGAAGAAACCAGGAAATGGCGTATCGCTGGATGGTTTACGCCGACAAAATGGGGGCTCCGAAGGCAAAAGAGAACCTGGATTTCATGGCGGGTGAATTAACTCCAGAGGAGCGGGCCGCCATCGACGAGGACATGAAGACATGGGACCCGTCGAAGCTGCCCGCCCCGGAGTATTTCGTCATCGACAAAAGTGTTGTCAATGACACAGAATTGTACTTTACCTTACATGCTTACCTTAAGGTTGGTCCTTGCGATTAGTTGTTTTTTTGTCTTCTATTCAGCTCTGTTTCCATGCGCCGATAACCGTCGGTGAAACCATTCGCCACGCCTTGAACGAATAAACCGGCCCCGGCGCTTCGTGACATGGTCGCGATTGCGGTAAGGCGTTCCGCCGCCGCTTTGCTTCTGGCGACTTCCTGACGCAGTTCCGCATCCGTCATGGACACGGGCCGCCAGGGCGGGTTGGCCGTGATGTCGGCGCGGGCGGCGGTGAGTTTCCCGGCCAGTTCGGCATGTCCGTTTCGTTTCAACTCGTCGATGGCGTTGCCGAGTTGGCTTTTGAAGGCGTTGTCCGTGCCGAATTGGCGTTCGGCGATGACGCCCGCCAGCGCGGCCTCGGCCTTTGGTCCCCCCAACTGGACCTGATAGGCTTCAATGCCGAGTGTCGTGGCCATGTCCGCCATGTGTCCCTTCCACACGCCGTCCAATTTGCCTTTGGCTTTGTCGCCAAGAGACTGTTCCCGCGTACCGGGAGAAGGCGTTTTCTCTTCCTTCGGCTGCATGGCCTCCATGCGGGCGAGAAGGTCACGTTGCTTCTGGTCCCCCACCCCGCCGGTCAAACCGGAACCGGAGCCCGAACCGGAAGTCGCGGA
>JADGBG010000029.1 GCA_015231605.1 Alphaproteobacteria bacterium
GCGGGCCGGGCGCAGGCGAATGCCCGCGCGTTCCGCCGCGCGCCACACCAGCGCGGAGAATCCCAAAATCAGCAGATAGACCTGATGGGTGGGGGCCAACGCCGCCACCATCCCGGCGCCGAGCGCGAACAACAGCGCGCGCGCCGGCCACCGCCCCATGGCCGACAGACGGGCGCGCAGGCGGGCCGGGGTCAAAACGGTAAGGCGCGACCCGGGCATGGCTTACTGGGCGTCGGCGTTGGCGGCGGCGTCGGGTCCGGGATCGGGTTCGCCGACGGCCGGGCGCGGCGCGCGCACGCGCAGGCGCTTGATCCGCCGGGGATCGGCTTCCAGGATCTCGAATTCGACCCCACTCGGGTGCGTCAACAGCTCGCCGCGCGACGGCACCCGCCCGGCGATGGTAAACGCCATGCCGCCCAGGGTGTCGACGTCGTCGTGCTCGTCCTCGCTGAAAATCGGCGCGCCGTAGGCGGTCTCGAAATCCTCCAGGGAGGTCCGCCCATCGGCATACCACACCCCTTCGCCACGCCGGACCAGTTGGGGTTGATCGTCCTCGTCGAATTCGTCCTCGATCTCGCCGACGATTTCCTCGACCAGGTCCTCGATGGTGACCAGGCCGTCCACCCCGCCGAATTCGTCCACCACCAGCGCCATGTGGACGCGCTTCACGCGCATCTCCAACAAAAGCTCCAGAACGTGCATGGAGGGCGCCACGAACAGCACCGGACGCACGATGGTGCTGACGGAAAACTCCTCGTCGCGCCCGCGCCAGGCGAGCACGTCCTTGGCGTGAACCATGCCGAACGCGTCGTCCAGGGTCTCGCGGTAGACCGGCACGCGCGAATGCCATTCCTCGGTGATCAGACGCACCACGTCCTTGAGAGTGGCGTCGACCTTGAGCGCGATGATGTCGACGCGCGGCACCATCACGTCCGCGACGGTCTGTTCGTGCAGATCAAGGACGTTGAGCAGGATGCGCCGCTCGTCGTCGCCCAGCGAATCCTCGCCTTCCTGGGGTTGTTCCTCGATCAGTTCTTCAAGGGCGTCGCGGGCGGTCTCGCCGTTGCGCTTGAGCGCCCAGTCCAACACGGACTTGAGCCAGGTTTTTTCATGCCGGCCGTTTCCGGAAGCGTCCGGGGCGGCCGGCTGACTAGGCGATGCGTCTTCGTTCATCGGACAGGTTCGGTCCTTTTCTCCAAATGTGTCCCGTCAAACCCGATCGGGATAAGGGTTGGCGACGCCGATTGCGGCGAGCGCGGCGATTTCCTCGCGCTCCATGTCTTCGGCGTCGGCGTCGGTTTCGTGATCGAATCCTAGCAGATGAAGCATGCCGTGCACCAGCAAATGGCGAACATGGTCGGCCAGGGGTTTTTCCAGCTCCCGCGCCTCGCGTTCGCAGGTTTCCAGCGCCAGCACGATGTCGCCCAGCAAGACCGGCTGACCGGGCAGCGTCGGGGCGTCGTCGTCGGAGGCCGGAAACGACAGCACGTTGGTCGGCATGTCCTTGCCCCGCCAGTCCCGGTTGAGACTCCGCGCCCGCGCGTCGTCGCCGAGCACCACGCTGACTTCGTACGCGTCCGCCTCGTCAAGGTCTCCGGCGGCGGCGCGCACGGCCTGTTCGATCAGACCTTGCAGGTCCGGAAGGGCCGCTTCCCAGGCCTCCGCTTCCACGGCGACGTCGATGTCGAGGGCGCCCATGATCTATTCGCCCGCCTGGTTTTCATAGCGCGCGCTGGCGCGGCGGCGCTTCTCGGCCGCGTCGTAGGCGTTGACGATGCGGGTCACGATCTTGTGGCGGATGACGTCCTTGGAGCTGAATTCGATGAACGCCATGCCCTTGACGCCCTCCAGGATCTCCCACGCGTCGCGCAGGCCCGAGCGCGTGCCGCGCGGCAGGTCGACCTGGCTCAGGTCCCCGGTCACCACCATGCGCGCGTTTTCGCCCAGGCGGGTGAGGAACATCTTCATCTGCACCGCGGTGGTGTTCTGCGCCTCGTCCAGAATCACGAAGGCGTTGGCCAGCGTGCGTCCGCGCATGAAGGCCAAGGGCGCGACCTCGATCTCGCCGTTTTCCAACCGCTTCACCACCTGGTCGGCGGGCAGCATGTCGTACAGCGCGTCGTACAGCGGGCGCAGGTACGGATCGACCTTTTCCTGCATGTCGCCGGGCAGGAAGCCCAGCTGTTCGCCGGCCTCCACCGCCGGGCGCGACAGAATGATGCGGTCCACGTCGCCCCGCACCAGAAGCTCGACCGCCTTGGCCACCGCCAGATAGGTCTTGCCCGTGCCCGCCGGGCCCGCGCCGAACACCAGTTCGCAGTCGTCAATGGCCTTGAGGTATTCCGCCTGGGTGGGCGAACGGGGCGAGATCGCCTTGCGCTTGGTGTGCACCACGAGATTCACGTCGGACAGCCGCGCGCCGGGCTTTTGCACCATGCGCACCGCCGCCGCGACTTCGCCCAAGCCGACCCGGCCCCCTTCGGCGAGGCGTTCGTAAAGCCCCATCAGCACCCGCTCGGCCATGTCCACCGCGCCCACGCCGCCGGTGACCGACAGGTCCGCGCCGCGCGAGTCGATGACCACGCCCAATTCGCTTTCGATGTGGGCCAGATGCGCGCCGTGCGCGCCGAACAGCTCCTGGGCCAGGTGATTGTCGGCGAAGCTCAACGCCGCCGTGCGCGCCTGGTCCTTTTTGGTCTTTTCCGGCTTGTCCGCCTTGGCTTTCGGCTTGGATTTGGATTTTTTGATCACGCGCAGGCTCTTTCGATCGCGCCGTCGATGCGGCCCAGCAGGCTGTTGGGCCCGCCCGAGGTGACGGTGACGGCCTGAATGGTGTTGATCCGTTCGGCCGGAGCCTCGACCACCACCGCCTGCATGTAGGGGCTGCGCCCGGCCATCTGACCGGGCTTCTTGCCGGGACGGTCCAGCAGCACGGCAAGCGTGCGGCCGACCATGGAGCGATTGAAGGCCAGGGTCTGGGTGTTCAGCAGGTCCTGTAGGCGCGCCAGACGCGCGGCCTTGACGGCCTCGTCCACCTGGAAATCCATCATCGCCGCGGGCGTGCCGGGGCGCGCCGAATACTTGAAGGAATAGGCCTGGATGAAGGTCACGTCGGCGACCAGTTTCAGGGTGTCCTCGAAGTCCGTGTCGGTTTCGCCGGGAAAGCCGACGATGAAATCCGACGACAGCGCCAGATCGGGGCGCGCGGCGCGCAGTTGATCGACCAGGCGCTTGTAGTCGTCGGTGGTGTGCTTGCGGTTCATGGCGTCGAGCACCCGGTTCGACCCCGATTGGATCGGCAAGTGCAGATACGGCATCAGTTTGTCCACGTCCCGGTGCGCGGCGATCAGGTCGGCGTCCAGGTCGGCGGGATAGCTGGTGGTGTAGCGGATGCGCTCGACCCCGTCCAACTCCGCCACCGCGCGGATCAGCCGCGCCAGAGTCCACGCGCCGCCGCCCGGGCCTTCGCCGTGGTAGCTGTTGACGTTTTGGCCCAACAGCGTGATTTCCCTGGCGCCCGCCTCGACCAGCCGCCGGGCTTCGTCCAGCACCCGCGCGGCCGGGCGGGAGTATTCGGCGCCGCGCGTATACGGCACCACGCAATAGGTGCAGAACTTGTCGCACCCTTCCTGCACGGCCAAAAACGCCGCCGCGCCATCGACGGTGCGGGCTTCGGGCAGGGCGTCGAACTTGCTTTCCTCGGGAAAGTCGGTGTCCAGGACGTGGCCGGTGGCGCGGGTCGCTTCGGCCACCATCTGCGGCAGGCGGTGATAGGTCTGCGGCCCGAACACCATGTCGACGAACGGCGCGCGTTTCAGCACCTCCTCGCCCTCTGCCTGGGCGACGCAGCCGGTCACCGCGATGATCATGCGTTCGCCACGCCTGGCCTTGGCCTCCTGGGCGATGCGCAGCCGGCCCAGTTCGGAGTATACCTTTTCGGCGGCCTTTTCGCGGATGTGGCAGGTGTTGAGGATGACCATGTCGGCGGCCTCGGCGGTCTCGCCGGGGGCGTAGCCGAGGGGGGCCAGAACCTCCGCGATCCGCTCGGAATCGTAGACGTTCATCTGACAGCCATAGGTCTTGATGTGCAGCGTCTTGGGCAAATCCGTCCGTCCGTCCTTCAACAAACGCAAAGGGGGGCCGAAGCCCCCGAAGCGCGAGAAATTAGCAGCCCGTCCCCAAGAGTCAAGCGCGTCAGTCGCCGTCCGCGTCCTCGGCGGGGTTGTCGCCGTTCAGCGGCACGCCGTACAGCTCCATCTTGTGGCCCACCAGACGGTAGCCCAGCTCCTTGGCGATGCGCCGCTGGATGGCTTCGATCTCGTCGTTGTGGAATTCGATCACCCGGCCGGCCTGCATGTCGATCAGGTGGTCGTGGTGATCGCTTCCGGCTTCTTCATAGCGCGCGCGGCCGTCGCCGAAATCGAGGCGCTCCAGAATCCCCGCCTCGTCGAACAGGCGCACCGTGCGGTACACCGTGGCGATGGAGATGTTGGAATCGATGTCGTGGGCGCGGCGGTGCAGTTCCTCCACGTCGGGGTGGTCGTCGGCATCGGACAGGACCCGGGCGATGACGCGGCGTTGCTCGGTCATCTTCATGCCCTTGTCCTGGCACATCAGTTCGATGCGCGACGGCTGGTGGTCACTGCCCATGGATGTCTCCCCCCAGTCCCGGCCCGATCACTTCTTCTTGGCGCGGGGCGCGGCGGCCTTGGTGCGCGGTTTGGTGCCGAGCCCGATTTGCTTGGCCAGCGAGCTGCGGTGCTTGGCATAGTTCGGCGCGACCATGGGATAATCCGCCGGCAGGCCCCAGCGTTCCTTGTATTCCTCGGGCGTCATGTTGTACGCGGTCATGAGGTGGCGCTTGAGCATTTTCAGCTTCTTGCCGTCTTCCAGGCAGATGATGTGGTCGGGAAGCACCGATTTTTTGACCGGCACGGCGGGCTTGGGCCGTTCGGTCTGTTCCACCTGACCGCCCAAACCGGTCAGCGTCTTGTAGACGTCCTGGATCAGGCCCGAAAGATCGGCGCTGGCGACGGTGTTGTTGCTGACGTAGGAAGCCACGATTTCCGTGGTCAGTTCCAGAACTTCGGCGGTTTCCATTTTTTCGGTCATGGTCAAACTCTTTTCGAATCAATCAAAAAACGACATGGATAACTTTGCGAAAGATTGTGCAATCTTCGGTGAATTGGCATATTTTATACAAGGACACCTGTTAAAAGTAAAAGAAAAAGCACGGCCAATACAATGGATCATACGCAACCCAATAGCGGCGGCGAGCGCGCGGACGAAGCGGACTATTTCTTGGACATTACAGGAGATATCTGTCCGATGACCTTCGTGCGCACCAAATTGCAGATCGAGCGCATGAAGGCCGGCGAAACCTGCGACGTGCGGCTGGCCAATCCGGAACCGCTGAAGACGGTGCCCGCCAGCGTGCGCCAGATGGGCCACGAGGTGCTGTCGATCACGCCCGAGAACCCCGACGCATCCCCCTTCGCGCCACACGTCATGCGCATCCGCAAGGTCTAGACGCACAAGAATTTGTCAGAACAGATGACCGCCCTTGGCCTTTTTGGTCAGCAGGTATTGCTCGTTGTGCTTGTTGGACGGAAAGGCGTGGGCGACGCGTTCGGCCACGTCGATGCCGAATTGGGTCAACGCCGACACCTTGTCGGGATTGTTGGTGAGCAGCCGCACCCGGCGCAGCCCGAGATCCTTGAGCATCTCGGCGGCCGGCAGGTAGACGCGCTCGTCCGCGTCGTAGCCCAGCTGTTCGTTGGCGTCCAGCGTGTCGACGCCCCGGTCCTGGAGCGTATAGGCGCGCAGCTTGTTGACCAGGCCGATGCCGCGCCCTTCCTGGGCCAGATACAGCAACACGCCCGCGCCGTCCTTGGCGATGGCCTGGATCGCGCCGCGCAACTGGTCGCCGCAATCGCAGCGCAGCGACCCCAGCAGATCGCCCGTGAAGCATTCGCTGTGCAGCCGCACCAGGGGCTGGGCGTGCGGTTCGGGTTCGCCGATGACGATGGCCAGATGCTCCAGCCCGCCGTCCTGGGGGCGGTAGGCGATGATGCGGGTCCGTTCGGCGTCCTCCAACGGCACGCGGGCCTCGGACACGCGTTTGAGCGTGTGCGCGGCGGTGCGTTCGTACTGGAAGATGTCGCCCGCGTCCACCAGCGCCAGGTTGCGCCGCGCGGTCCACGCCGCCAGGTCGGCGCTGTCGGGATCGTCCAGGGTGACGACCAGCGCCGCCGGCAGCAGGCGCGCGATCTTGGCGAGGCCGATGGCCGCGCTTTCGGGGCCGTGGCGGTTGATGTCGGTCACCGCCGGCTTGACGACGGCGGTGGGGTTGTCGCTCATGGGGTCGGCGTAGCGCAGCACCGTTTCCGCGTCCAGGCCGCCGAGATCCAGCGCCACCACGGCGGGCGCGCCGAGATCGCGCGGACACAGATCCAACACTTCGGCGCGCCGGCGGGTCAGCGCCAGGTGCGGCTCACCCCCGGCCATGGCCCTGAGGTCCGACAACGTGCTTTCCATGATTCCCTCGGCCGCCATGACCAGGGCGCGCGCGCCGCCGTGCGCGGCGATGGCGACGATGCGCCCGCGGCGCAGTTCGAACACCGCGCGGTCCACCGTCAACAGGGACGCGGGTTCGCGGGTCGCGGGCATGGTCGTGATGTGCTGGCGGTGCGGCATGGCGTGTCGTTTTGTGAAATCGGGGCGCGCCGGGCGCGGTCCTAGGGCGTTGGGCTGGACATTACCCGCCCCGGCGGCGCAAGAAAAGGGAAGAATCCGCATCGTCTCCAGAATGTTGAAACCCGATCGATTGCACAGTAGTGTGACGAAGTTCACAATTCCGTGATGACTGGGCCCGACTGAAATTGCAAAGCAGGGTTGGATGAGCGAAGGCAAGCACATTCTCATCGTCGACGACGACGAAGCGCTGCGCGTCATGCTGCTGGAATACCTCGGCGAGCAGGCTGGGTTCCAGTGCCTGGCCGCGGCCACCGGCGAGGAGGCCCTGCGGCTGGCGCGGGAGCACTATTTCGACCTGGTGATCCTGGACATCGACCTGCCCGGCATGGACGGCCGGGAAACCTGCCGGAGGCTCCGCGAGGGCGGCTTCATCCCCCCCGTCGTCATGCTCACCGCGTCCGACAGCGACGACGCCACCATCCAGGGCCTGGACGCCGGGGCCACCGACTACGTCACCAAGCCGTTCAAGCTGGGCGTCCTGCTGGCGCGGCTGCGCGCCCACATCCGCCAGTTCGAGCAAAGCGACGACGCCATGCTGACCATCGGCCCGTTCGCGTTCCAGCCCGCGTCCAAGACCCTGGCGCGTGCCGGCGAGCCGCCCATCCGGCTGACGGACAAGGAAGCGCAGATCCTCAAGTTCCTCTACCACCAGCGCGACCGGGTGGTGGGGCGCGAGGAACTTCTGGGCGAGGTTTGGGGCTACAACGCCGGCGTTACCACGCACACCCTGGAAACCCACGTCTACCGCCTGCGCCAGAAGATCGAGCCCGAACCGTCCAACGCCCAGTTGCTGCAAACCGCCCAGGGCGGATACCGTCTGGTTCCGTGATATTTGACGTTTTCGTGGAAATCCCCCCGGCGCATGAGCGGCGAAGCGTAAGAAAAAAGCCCGGCCAAGAGCACATGGCCGGGCTTCAGTTCTGGGATCCGCCGACAGCCCTGAGGGGGAGAAGGGAGCCGCTGCCGACGGGAGCGACCGGTAAGGGGTTCACCGGTCCTACTCCTGATGTGGTATGCAGGAGCGCCGGTTTCAAGGATTTGTATGAAAAATAATCCGACCCCGTCCGAATCGGGGGACGGATCTCAATTGGCGGGGGTTTGCAGCGCCCGGTGCTCGACCTTGAAGGTGTCGGGGCCGAAGGTTTCGCCGAAGCGGGGGCCTTGCAGCGACACCGTGGTCACGACGCCCTGGGCGTCCACCACGGTCCACTTGCGCAGCTGCATGGGTTTGTCGTCGAAAGCCAGCTCCAGGCTACCTTCCATGGGATCCTCGGTTCGTTGCAGCGTGATGCGCAACACGCCGGTCTCGTGTTCGAAATCGGTGATCAACAGGTCGTCTTGAAAAAAGTCCACGGTTTCGCCCAGAAACAGCGAAGCGGGGGTGCTGGACAGCGGCGTGTAGCTCAGCTGATCCAGCTCCTCGTCCTTGTACATGACCAACGAACCGTCGGATACGATCAGCACCGGCACCGGCGGATCGTAATCGATGCGCATCTTGCCCGGACGTTGAATCAGAATCTCGCCTTCGGAAAACTGGCCCGTGTTGGTGATCTGCAAAAACCGCGAGCGCATCGAGGTGATGGCGTTGAGATAGACCTGCGCGCGTTGAACGTCGGCTTTTTGCTTGGCGTCCAGGCCGATGGCGTCCTTGGCCTCGGCCTCGCGGGGCAGCAATAGCGCCGCCGCCGCCACGACGGCGGCCACGGCGACCAGCCCCGCGACGATGCGCTTCAGGGGGAAGGGGCGGTTGGGAATTCCGGGCAATACAACCCCGGAAGAAGAAGCGTCACGCGCCGACATCGCCAATCAAAACCTCTCTGCGCCCAACCCGGTTGGGCTTGCTGACCACGCCTTCGGCTTCCATCCGTTCGATGATGCGCGCGGCGCGGTTGTAACCGATTTGCAGGTGGCGCTGGACGAAGCTGGTCGACGCCTTGCCCTCGCGCGCGACCACGGCCACCGCCTGGTCGTAGAGCGCGTCGTCCTGGCCGCCCCCGCCCGCCACGGACAGTTCGCCGAACACCGGATCGGATTCCTCGGTGACGGCTTCCACGTAATCGGGCATGCCTTGCGTCTTCAGGTGCAGGACCACGTCCTCGACTTCCTCGTCCGAAACAAACGGCGCATGCACACGCGTGATGCGCCCGCCGCCCGCCATATACAGCATGTCGCCCTGTCCGAGAAGCTGTTCCGCGCCCTGTTCACCCAAAATCGTGCGCGAATCGATCTTCGAGGTCACCTGGAAGGCGATGCGCGTCGGGAAGTTGGCCTTGATGGTGCCGGTGATGACGTCGACGGAGGGGCGCTGCGTCGCCATGATCAGGTGGATGCCGGCGGCGCGCGCCATTTGGGCGAGACGCTGGATGGCGCCTTCCACGTCCTTGCCGGCCACCAGCATGAGGTCCGCCATTTCATCGACGATCACCACGATGTAGGGCAGCGGCTCCATGGGCAGCGGCTGTTCCTCGTGCACCGGCTTGCCGTTTTCGTCGAAGCCGGTCTGCACGGTGCGGGTCAGGTCTTCGCCGCGCTTGGCCGCTTCCTGAATCCGCTGATTGTAACCGGTGATGTTGCGCACGCCCAACTGGCTCATGGCGCGGTAGCGGTCTTCCATTTCGCGCACCGCCCACTTCAACGCCACCACCGCCTTGCCGGGATCGGTGACGACGGGGCTCAGCAGGTGCGGAATGCCGTCATACACGCTGAGTTCCAGCATCTTCGGATCGATCATGATGAAGCGGCAGGTTTCCGGTGAATGGTGGTAGAGCAGCGAGCAGATCATGGCGTTGACGCCCACCGACTTGCCCGAACCGGTGGTGCCGGACACCAGCAGGTGCGGCATGCGCGCCAGGTCCACGATCACCGGCTTGCCGCCGATGTCCTTGCCCAACGCCAGGTTCAAGGCACCCTTGGACTTTTCGAAATCCTGCGACGCGATCAGCTCGCGCAGGCGCACCATCTCGCGTTCCTGGTTGGGCAGTTCGATGCCGATCACGTTGCGCCCCGGCACCGTGGCGACGCGCACGGAAATGGCGCTCATGGACCGCGCGATGTCGTCGGACAGGCCGATCACGCGCGCCGCCCGGGTGCCCGGCGCGGGCTCCAGTTCGTACAGCGTGACCACGGGGCCCGGCCGCACCTTGACGATTTCGCCGCGCACGCCGAAATCCTCCAGCGCGCCCGATAGCATCATGGCGTTTTGCTCCAGGGCCTCCTTGCTCATGCCGGGGGCCCCGGCGGGGTCGGGTTCCTCCAGGATGTCGAGCGGCGGAAACTGATAGCGCCCCACGCCATCGGTGAAGTTCAGGTCGCGCTGGCGCTGGGCCTCGGCCTTGCGGCCCGGTTTGACGCGGGAGGCCTGGGTTTCGACCAGGCCCTTGGTCTTCGGCTTGGGGTTGTTGGTCTTTTTGGCGCGGAGGCGGCGCTTGAGCGGGCCGACGGCGGCTTCGCCGGCTTGGGTGAGCTCCACGTCGTCGAAATCGTCGTCGTCGTCACGCCGCCAATCGGGCAGACGCGTGCGGCCGAGCGCGCGCAACATCAAATCCCCGGCCCGGTGGTTGACGCGGGACGCCGCCCGGCCCGCGCGCCGCCAATCGGACAGCGGCAGCGCCAGCGCATAGACCAGCGCCGTCAGCGCCAAGGCCGCCGCGCTCAACGCCAGGCCCAGAACAAAGACGTCCCGATGGGCCGCCCCCAGGTACGGCTGGACTAGGTGTGACAGCCCCGTCGCGGCGCGGTGCAGCAAGACGTCGCCCGCGACACCGCCGAGGCCGGCCGACAGTGGCCAGCCGGCGAACGGGCGCACCGCGCCCAGCGCCACCGCGGCGCACAGGACGGCGAACAGCCCCAGCACGCCGCGCAGCCAGACATGGCGCACGGCATCCTTGCGCATCAGCACCAGCCCCCACGCCAGCATCACCAACAGCGGCAGCCCCGCCGCCAGCCCGAATCCTTGCAACAGAACGTCGGCCGTCGCCGCGCCCGGCGCGCCCAGCCAGTTGGCGACGTGTCCGTCGGCGGCGCTGTTCAACGAAGGGTCGGAGGCATGATAGGACGCCAACGCGCCCCCGTAGAGGCAAGACAGAACGATCAGCCCGCCGCCCGCCGCTTCGTGCATGCGGCGCGCGAAGAAATCCGCCACTCCGGCGGGCAACAGCGGTCCCGTTCCCAGTTTTTCACTCAACCAAGCCATGATTTCTTGTACACCGCGTGGGTTTACAGGTTCTTAATGGCGAGACGATGAAACCGGGTGCTTATTCGGCGCGCGCCAGGGGCAGATCGACCCAGAACACGGATCCTTCGCCGGGCGTGCTCTCGAACCCGATGGATCCGCCCATGTCCTCGACCAGACGCTTGGCGATGACCAGCCCGATGCCGGTGCCTTCGATGTTGCCGCCCTCGGCGCCGATGCGGTTGAAGGGCTGGAACAGGCGCTCCTGCATGTCGGCGGGAATGCCGATGCCGTCGTCGCGCGCCGCGATGCGCACCCGGCCGTCGCCGCGGGGGGCGAAGGTCAGCTCCACCCGGCCGCCCGGTTTGTTGAATTTCGCGCCGTTGGACATCAGGTTGAGCAGCACCTGCTTCAAGCGCGTGCGGTCGGCCCGCACGGTGTAATGGCCGCCCGCGTCCGCGCCGATGGCGACCCCGTACTTGTCGGCTTGAGCTTGCGCCAGGGGCATCGATTCGACGATCAGGTCGGCGAGATCCACGTCCTCGATCGACAGGGTCAGCTTGCCCGTCTCGATCCGCGACAGGTCGAGCACGTCGTTGATCAGGTCCAGCAGATGCTTGCCCGCCTTGTGAATTTCGCCCACGGCCACTTTCTGCTCGGTTTGCAACGGCTCGGCGGGATTGAATTCCAACAGCTGGGAAAAGCCCAAAATGGCGTTGAGCGGGGTGCGCAGTTCATGGCTCATGGACGAGAGGAATTCGGATTTGGCCCGGCTCGCGGCTTCGGCCGCGATCTTGGCCTCGGACAGTTCCCGTTCATGGGCCTTGCGTTCGGAAATGTCGTGGATCACCGCGCTGAAATGCTGCACGCCCTGCTGCGTCCACCGCCCCAACGTCATTTCCACGGGAATGATGGCCCCGGATTCGTGCAGCCCCGGCAATTCGTGGACGGTCGCGGCCAGATCGCGCCCCGGCTGGGATATGGCGCGGGCGAACCCCACGTCGTGCGCCGGACGCAGATTCTCGGGAATCAGCGTGACCAGCGGCTTGCCGACGATGTCCTCGGGCCGGTACCCGAACACCGTTTCCGCACCGGGGTTCCAGGTCACGATCCGGCCCGTTTCGTCGGCGGTGATCATGGCCGTGACGTTGGAGGAATGGGTGAACGAACGGAACCGTTCCTCGGTTTCGGCGAGCGCGGCGATGAAGTCGCGGATGCGCGCCACCATCGGGCGGAAAATGAACACCCCGGATCCCAACAGGGTCAGCAACGTCGCCACCAAGGTGAGCCGTTCGAGGCGCCGCAAGGTGTTGACGCGGTCCTCGCTTTCCAGCTGATAGCGGCGCACCACCCGATCCAGGTCCGGCAGCAGCGCCGCCGCGGCCTTGCGCACCTCGCGCGCCATGCGCCGGCTGTCGTCCACCGCGCCGTTGCCGGTTTTCATGAACCCGCGCGCCAGGGCGATGAAATTGCGTGCGTCCCGGTCGACGTTGGCGTCCGGGCCGAAGAGCAGCCGCTTGAGATCGTCCGTTTCCGGCGGCGTCAATCCCAATCCCTCGCTTCCATCCACCAGCCCTTTATGGGATAGCTCCATCAACCCGATGCGTTCCGTGAGCGTGGCCCAGGCGCGCGGGTTGGCGCGCTGCTCCGCATCTTCCGTGAGCACCATGGCGCTCAACGCGATTTGTTGTGACAGCATGCGCTGACGGCCCGAAACGTTGATTTCCGCGCCATAACCTTTTTGGCTGTCGATGACCCCGGCGAGAATGAAATAACTGGAGGAGAACAGCGCCGCCAACAGCACCAGAACGGCGATATAAGCCGCGCCGAGCTTGCGCGTCATGCCATCGTGTTGCCGCACCCGTCCATCCCCCCGCCTACCCCGTGCCACGTTGAGCCAGTATGGCGCGAATGGGCGGAAAATCCTCGTGAAAATTCACCCCCGTCATGGCTTTTCAAGCTAAATCCACTTGAGCCGTTTCAACGCCCAGATCTCCACCGCCACCATCACGCCAAGCCCGCCGCAAACCGCCCAGAACGCCCAGGAAGCATCCGCCCCCGGCATGCCGCCCACGTTGATGCCCAGCAACCCCGTGAGAAACCCGAGCGGCAGCATCACCGCCGCGACCACGGTCAGCAAATACATGGTTTTGTTCATGTGCTCGGACATGATGCTGCTCAGCTCATCCTGGATGACGGCGGCGCGTTCGCGCACCTCGTCCAGGTCCTCGATGATGCGCTGCAAACGGTCCGCACTCTCGCGCAGCCGCACCCGGTGCAGGTCGGTGAGAAACCCGGCGTCCTGGGTCTGCAACACGATCATGGACTCCCGCTGCGGCGCGAGAAACCGGCGCAGCGCGATGGCGCGCCGGCGGATCACGCCCAAGGTCTTGCGGATTTCCGGCGTGGCGTTGTCGATCAGCCGCTCTTCGCACCCGTCCAGTTGCTCCTCCATTTCGTCGATGACGGGAAACATGCGGTGCACCAGACGTTCCGACAGATACGTTAGCACGCCGCCGGACGTCTTGGGTCCCGCGCCATCGGCGATGGCTTTGGCCATGTCCTCCATCGCCAGCAGCTTGCGCAGGCGCACCGTGACGATGCGCGAACGGTCCACCCAGATGCGCAGCGACACCATGTCTTCCGGGTCGGCGCCGGGGTTGGTGTTGACGCCGCGCAGGTTCACGATGGCGCCGCCATCGTGCAACACCGCGCGCGGCCGCGTTTCCTCGGCCAGCAGCGCCGCAACCGTGACCGCGTCGAGCCCGAGGGCGCGTTCCAGCACCGGGCGCGTGGACGGCTCGTCGCGCTTGAGATGGATCCACAAGACGCCGTCGTCGGCCTTCCAGGTCTGAACGGCGGCCGAATCCAGCTCGCGGCCGCCGCCTTGGCCATCAAGCACGAATGCGAAGCGGATCGGGTCGTTCGGGTCCATGGGGCGAGTGTCCCTGGGAATCGGCGTCCACGCAACGAAAAAGAGGGCCGGAGCAGGCTTCCGGCCCCCTGTGTCGTTCTCGGTTGGGTAAGGTCCCTAAGCGTGCGTGTCCTCTTCCGGATAGGCGGTGATGTGGTGCAGGCTGAGGTCCGCGCCCCGGTATTCGTCTTCCGGGTGCAGGCGAATGCCGACCACGGCCTTGAACGCGCCGTACACCGCGAAACCGCCGACGACGGCGATCGCCACGCCGACCGCGCTGCCCAGCAGCTGCGCGGCGAAGGTCACGCCGCCCAGGCCGCCCAGGGCTTCCAGACCGAACACCCCGGCGGCCACGCCGCCCCACAGGCCGCACATTCCGTGCAGCGGCCACACGCCGAGCACGTCGTCGATGCGCCACTTGTTTTGGCACTGATTGAAGCCCCACACGAACAGGGCGCCCGCCACCACGCCGACGAACAGCGCGCCGATGGGGTGCATCACGTCGGAACCGGCGCACACCGCGACCAGACCGGCCAGCGCGCCGTTGTGGATGAAGCCCGGGTCGTTCCTGCCGGCGACGATGGCGGACAGGATGCCGCCCGCCAGCGCCATCACCGAGTTCATGGCGACCAGGCCCGAAACCCCCTCGACGCTCTGCGCGCTCATCACGTTGAAGCCGAACCAGCCGACCACCAGGATCCACGAGCCCAGCGCCAAAAACGGAATGTTGGACGGCGGAATGGCCACCAGATGCCCGTCTTTCTTGTAGCGGCCCTGGCGCGCGCCCAGCAACACCACCGCGCCCAGCGCCAGCCAGCCACCCATGGCATGCACGACGATGGACCCGGCGAAATCGTGGAACGGCGCGCCCGCGACGCTTTCGACCCAGTCCTGAAAGGCGAAGGCGCCACCCCAGGTCATGCCCTCGAACAGCGGATAGACGAAGCCGACCAACACGGCGGTGGCGCCCAGCTGCGGCCAGAATTTGGCGCGCTCGGCGATGCCGCCGGAAATGATGGCGGGGATGGCGGCGGCGAAGGTCAGCAGGAAAAAGAACTTCACCAGATCATATCCGTTTTGCGCGAATTGCGGCCCGCCCTCCTGAACGGCCCCCGTGAGAACCGCGGCCGAGGAGAAGAAATTCACCCCGTAGGCGACGAAATAGCCGATGAAAAAATAGGCGACGGTCGAAACCGCGAAGTCGGTGATGATTTTCACCAGCGCGTTGACCTGATTCTTGCGGCGCACCGTGCCGACTTCCAAGAAGGCGAAGCCCGCATGCATGGCCAACACCATGGCCGCGCCCATGAGAACGAAAAAGACATCCATGCCGATAGTCATGATCAAGGGTCCCCAACAGTTCCAAACAGCATCTGCGCCCGCCTTATACAAATGCCGGGCCAACTTCGGCCATTAGGCCTAACCACATGATTATACGAACATAAACTGTGATGTTGCAGAATCGTAAAGAGATTTTGCTGATGTGTAAATGTGCATCCAGGGTGCATATGCGCACTTTTTAAGCAAGAGAGGCCGGTGGATTTCTCCACCGGCCTCCCTGTCTGAACGGGGTGGTTGGGGTTAGATGCTGTGGGCCCCCCGTCCAAACTCGGGATAGGCTTCGAGGCCCAATTCCGCTTTGTCGAGACCGGCCGCTTCGTCCTCCTCGTCGGCGCGGATGCCGATGGTGAACTTGAGCGCCAGCCAGACGATGGTCGAGGCGACGATCACGAAGGCGCCGATGCCCGCCACGCCGATGAACTGCGTCACGAAGCTGGCGTCCGCGTTGGTCAGCGGAACCGCCATGGTGCCCCAGATGCCACACATCAGGTGAGCCGGGATGGCGCCGACCACGTCGTCGATCTTCAGCTTGTCCAGCAGGGGCACGGCGAACACGATGATCGCGCCGCCCACCATGCCGATCAGGATGGCGGACCCCAGCGTGGGCGTGTCGGGGCCGGCGGTGATGGACACCAGGCCGGCGATCGCGCCGTTGAGCGCCATCGAAAGGTCGACCTTCTTGTAGATCACCTGGGTCAGGATCATCGCCGAAACCACGCCGCCGGCGGCCGCCATGTTGGTGTTGGCGAACACGTTGGCCATGGAGATGGCGTCCCCCGCCGAGCCCAGCGCCAGCACCGAGCCGCCGTTGAAGCCGAACCAGCCCAGCCACAGGATGAACGTGCCCAGCGTGGCGAGCGGCAGGTTGGCGCCCGGGATCGGGTGAACCGAGCCGTTCGCGCCGTACTTGCCCTTGCGGGCGCCCAGGATCAGCGCGCCGGTGAGCGCGGCCCAGCCGCCGACCGAGTGCACGATGCTTGACCCCGCGAAGTCGGCGAAGCCCATTTCGCTGAGCCAGCCGCCACCCCACGTCCAGGACCCCTGGATCGGGTAGATCACGGCGGTCAGAACCGTGGTGAAGATCAGGAACGGCCACAGCTTGATGCGCTCGGCAACGGTGCCGGACACGATCGACGCGGCGGTGGCGACGAACACCATCTGGAAGAACCAGTCCGAAGACGCGCTGTAGCCCGCTTCGAAGTTGGCGCCGGTTTCCGCCAGCGCCGCGGCGTCATCCGCCGACCACGGCATGACCGAACCGATATAGCCCGTGACGTCCATGTACATCAGGTTGTAGCCGAGGATGTAGAACATGATGCCCGCGATGGCATAGATCGCGATGTTCTTAAGACAGATGGTGGCGGTGTTCTTGGACCGCACCAGCCCGGCTTCCAGCATGGCGAAGCCGGCGGCCATGAACATGACCAGCGCGCCGTTCACCAAGAACGAAAACGTGTTGAGAATGTAGGCGGTTTCCGCGTCCACCGCGTAAGCCGGGGCGGCGGTGAAAGCCATCCCGGCGGCGGCGGCCGCAATCAGTCGGTTGCTTTTCATGGGGTGGTTCTCCTTACAGCGCCTGGTCGTCGGTTTCGCCGGTGCGAATGCGCAGGACCTTTTCCAGGTCCATGACGAAAATCTTGCCGTCGCCGATCTTGCCGGTTCCGGCGGCGGTTTGAATGGCTTCGACGGCGCGTTCGGCCTGATCGTCGGCGACCGCGATTTCGATCTTCACCTTGGGCAGGAAGTGGATTTCGTATTCCGCCCCGCGGTAGATTTCCGTTTGACCCTTCTGGCGGCCATAGCCCTTGACTTCGGTCGCCGTCATGCCCTCGATGCCGAGCCCGGTGAGGGCTTCGCGCACGTCGTCGAGCTTGAAAGGCTTGATAACGGCCATAATAAACTTCATTGCTCTGGTTCCCTTGTTGTGACGCGCCGGCGTCTAGGATTGAGTCGGAGCCGGAAGCGCTCCGGCCGCCTCTCCTCTCTCAAGGTTCGTGCCAACTTTCTTTGCTGCTTTATAACCCTGTAAAAACAATAGACTAGTTTCAT
Source organism: Alphaproteobacteria bacterium (assembly GCA_015231605.1). Taxonomy (GTDB): domain Bacteria; phylum Pseudomonadota; class Alphaproteobacteria; order Rhodospirillales; family Magnetovibrionaceae; genus JADGBG01. The sequence continues at coordinate 17,232 of JADGBG010000029.1, forward strand.
ATATAAGATTATTTTATGGATAACGGATAAGGCAGAAGAGCCTAAATAATGGGCAAAGAATTGATTATGCCTATTTAGTGGTCACATATTGGCCCCTGGACAAATTGGTTCATCCGTTGGATTCTTAAGCCCCGTCACCGTTCCGCCCAGATTGAGAGAGCCCGCCCATGAGCGCCAAGACGTCGAGCACCGCCCAATCCGATGCGCCCGAGGCGCTGGACGTCGACGTCCTGATTTCCGGCGGCGGCCTGGCGGGCGGGACCCTGTCCCTGGCCCTGGCGCAGGCTGGGTTTCGCGTCGCGACGGTGGATCTGGAAAACATGGCCACCTGGACCGACCAGGGCTTCGACGGCCGCGCGTCGGCCATCGCGCTGTCGTCGCAGCGGGTCCTGGCGGGGGTCGGCATCTGGGACGTGATCCACCAGGAAACCGCGCCGATGCTGGACATCCGCATCAGTGACGGCCATTCGCCCCTGTTCCTGCACTATGACCACACCGAACTGACCGACGCCGACGGCGTGTCCGAGCCGTTCGGCTACATGGTCGAAAACCGCTCCATCCGCAAGGCGCTGAACGTGCTGGTTCCGAACACCGAGGCCCTCACCTATTTCGCGCCCAACCGCATCCAATCGCTGGACCGCGCGGCGGACGCCGCCCACGCGGTGCTGCAGGACGGCACGCGCATCCGCGCCAAGTTGGTGGTGTCGTGCGAAGGGCGGCGTTCGCCGCTGCGCGATCAGGCGGGTATCAAGCTGACCAAGTGGGACTACCACCAGGCCGGCATCGTGTGCACGGTGGAGCACGAAAAACCGCACAATTTCTGCGCTCAGGAACACTTCCTGCCGAGCGGCCCTTTCGCCATCCTGCCGCTGCCGGGGACCGCGGACAAGCCCGCCTGCCGCTCCTCCATCGTGTGGACCGAGCGCGAGGATTTGTGGCCGCTGATCATGGATCTCGACGACGAGGCGTTTCTCGAGGAACTGGTGGAACGCTTCGGCGATTTCCTGGGCGGCGTCACGCTGGTCGGGCCGCGCTTCGCCTATCCGTTTTCCCTGCAATACGCCCACGAATACGTCAAGGACCGCTTCGCCCTGGTGGCCGACAGCGCACACGGCATGCACCCCATCGCGGGGCAGGGGCTCAACATGGGGCTGCGCGACGTCGCGGCCCTGGTGGACGTGCTGACGGAGGCCCGGCGCATGGGCCAGGACATCGGCTCTCTGGCGGTGCTGGAACATTACCAGCGCTGGCGGCGCTTCGACAACACGCTGATGCTGGCGGTCACGGACGCGTTGGTGAAACTGTTCTCCAACGCCGTCGAGCCCGTGCAACTGGCGCGCGATCTCGGCATGGCCGCCGTCGGCCAGATGCCGGACGTGAAGCGTTTCTTCATGCGCCACGCCATGGGCACGGTGGGCGAACTGCCCACCCTGATGCGCCGCACATCCGCTTGACGCCAAAGAACTTTGTTTGCTCTCGCCGGGCGGCGCGCCTCGGATTCAAGGCGCGCCGCCCTAAGGCGTTACCACCCGTTCCGCCGGCATGGCGATGGTGACGGTGGCGCCCTGGTTGGGGACGCTTTCGATGCTCACCGTTCCGCCGTGCAGTTCGGTCAACCGCTTGACCAGCGCCAGTCCCAGGCCCGTGCCGTCCTGTTGGCGGGTGTAGGCGTCGCCCCCTTGGCAAAATGGCTCCAGCACGCGGCTGATTTCGGTGCTCGGAATGCCGATGCCGGTGTCGCTGACCCAGAACGCGATCCCGCCGCCGCTGGACCGGGCGCCGACATTGACGGTGCCGCCGCGCGGCGTGAACTTGATGGCGTTGGTCAGGAGATTGAGCAGGATCTGCTTGACCTTGAGCCGATCGGCCCGGATCCGGGGCAGGCCGGTCGGAAGGTTCACGTACAGGCTCAACGCGTTGGCGGCGGCGCGGTCGGTCAGCATGACGACGCATTCCTCGACCACGTCGGCCAGCGCCATGTCTTCTTCCGCCAGGCTGACGTCCCCCGCCTCGATGCGGCTGAGGTCCAGAATATCGCCGAGAATACGGTGCAAGTGGTGGCCCGCCGCCAGAATGTTGTCGCAGTATTCCTTGTTCTTGTCGCTGCCCAGCGTCCCGAAGATCTCGGATTGCAGCATCTGCGAAAAGCCCAGGATGGCGTTCAGCGGGGTGCGCAGTTCGTGGCTCATGTTGGCGAGGAAATCGGACTTGCTCTGGTTGGCGCGCACGGCGTCCTCGGTGGCCTGGCGCAAGTCCTCGGTGCGCGCGGCGATTTCGCTTTCCAACTTCGCGTTGAAGGCACGGATGGCGGTTTCCGCTTCGTGTTGGCGGGTGATGTCGTGATACACGGCCACGTACCCGCCCTTGTCCAGCGGGAACCGGTGCACGTAGACGATCCGCCCGTCGTCCATGGTGAAGGTTTCCTCGGAACCCTCGCCCAAGGCCGTGATGCGCCGGTATTCCCGCTCCGCCAGGCCGTCGGCGTCGCCGTCGCCGAACGCGCCATGGGCGGCGATATGGCGCAGCAGATCGCGCATGTGCATGCCGACGTGGACGATGTCGTCGGGATGGTACCAGAAATCCAGGCACTGACGGCTCCACACCACCAGGCGGTGATCGCTGTTCCACACCACGAAGCCCTGGTCGATGGAATCCATGGTGAGCTGAATGATCATGGCGTGCTGGGACAGCTCGGCGGTGCGGTCCTCCACCAGCCGATAAAAGCGGGCGTTTTGCAGGGCCAAGAACCCGATGATCCCGGCGATCGCCAGGGTCGCGGCCAGCCCGGCGAACCACACGAGACGCGCGGACGCGACCAGGCGGCCGTTCTGATAGTCCGCCAGCACGTCCCAGCTGAGCGTCCAGCGGGCTTCGCCCCGGGTCAGACGGACGGTGGTGGTGGCGACGGCTTCGGCGGGCGCGGCCAGCGCGCCGATCATGGACGTCAACCGCGCGCCCGACGCCGTGTCGGTGTCGCGTTCGCCCAGGCGCAACATCAATCCCGGCGGCACGTGCGATGTCAGGAGGGTGTCGATGAAGGATCGGATGTTGACGGTGGCGAGCAGAATCCCACCCCCCCAGGGGGCGTTCGTCCCGGCGCCGCCCAGCGCCATGGCGATGGGGATGCGCCGCACCCCGTCCGGCCCGACGTAGCTGGGGCCGGGCACGACCTCGCCCGGAATCCGCATGGCCGTGGTCAACGCCGCCGCCAGGGCCGGATGGGTGTCGAGAGCCGCGTTGACGCGGATCACCCCATCGTCGAAGACCTTCACCCGAACGGCCAGGTGGTCGATGTCGTGCGGGGCGGGGCGGGCCGAATCGCCGGCGACGGTGATGGGCGCGCCGGCGCGCGCCTCGAAGGCCGCGCGCGTGCCCCGCGCAACGGGTTCGACGAAGGCCAGATTGTCGAACGAAACGTCCGCGTCCCAGGTTCCCGATTGGCGGTACAGGTCATCGAACGCGGCCGCGTCCATGGCGGGGTCGAGACGAAAACGCCCCGTCGTCGCCCGCATGGCCGTTTCCAACTTGGACAGACCCATGGCGACGATGTCGCTGAGACGGCCGGATTCCACGCGCGCGGTGTTGAGCCAGGTCCGTTCGGCTTCCCGCTCCATGTGGCGCGCGAGCAGATGGCTCGCGCCGAACCCCACGGCGCACAACGCGGCCAGCAGGACCATCAACAAGACTGTGCGGCGAGGCGTCATCGGCAATCCGTCGCGTTCCGGCGCGCCGAACCGCGAGTGACGGCGGCGCGTCCCCCCTCGAATGGCGCAATTCCAAATAGAGTAACACGCATGGCCTGCATGTCCATACGCACAACGGAGGTGTCCAGGGCAATCGGGTGAACCCGGTCGCCCCTATCTTTCGCCCGCTCGAGCGCGGACCGTCCGTCAGGACGGTGTTTTGTCCTTGAACCGGCACAGGTCGCCGACCACGCAGACCGGGCAGGCGGGTTTGCGGGCCTTGCAGACGTAACGCCCATGCAGGATCAGCCAGTGGTGGGCGTGCACCATGAACTCGGCCGGAACCACCTTGAGGAGCTTTTTTTCCACCGCCAACGGCGTCGTGCCGGGGGCGAGCCCGGTGCGGTTGGAAACGCGGAAGATGTGGGTGTCCACCGCCATGGTCGGTTCGCCCCAGCACACGTTGAGCACCACGTTGGCGGTTTTGCGCCCGACGCCCGGCAGTCGTTCCAGAGCCGCGCGGTCGCGCGGAACCTCGCCGCCAAAGTCGTTGATCAGCAGTTCGCTGAGTGCGATGACGTTCTTGGCCTTGGTGTTGTAGAGGCCGATGGTCTTGATGTGCTCTTTCAGGCCGTCGAGCCCCAGATCCAGCATCTTTTGCGGGGTGTCGGCGATGGCGAACAGGGTCTTGGTGGCCTTGTTGACGCCCACGTCGGTGGCCTGGGCCGACAGCGCCACCGCCACCACCAGGGTAAAGGGGTTGGTCCACTCCAGCTCCGACTTCGGCTCGGGGTTCCCGGCGCGAAGCCGCGTGAAGAACGCTTCGACGTCGGCTTTTTTCATGGGACTCAAAAACCCAGCACGTCCTGCATGGAATAGAGGCCGGGCTTTTGTCCGGCGGTCCACAGCGCGGCGCGGACCGCGCCGCCCGCGAAGATTTCGCGGGACCCCGCCTTGTGGCCGATTTCGACCCGTTCGCCCATGTCGGCGAAAATCACGGTGTGATCGCCCACCACGCCGCCGCCGCGCAAAGTCTGGATGCCGATCTCGCCGCGCGGCCTGGCGCCGATGATGCCGTCGCGTTCCTTGCACGCCACGGCGTCAAGCTCGACGCCGCGTCCCTGGGCCGCCGCGCGGGCCAGCGCCAGGGCGGTGCCGGACGGCGCGTCCACCTTGTGGCGGTGGTGCATATCCAATATTTCGATATCGTAACTGTCGTCCAGAATGGTCGCCGCACGCTCCACCAGACCCAGCAACAGATTGACGCCAATGGAAAAGTTTGCCGCTTGCACGATCGTAACGGTTTCGGCCGCGCGGTCCACGGCGTCCTGGTGCGGGGCCCCCAGGCCCGTGGTGCCGATCACCAGATGGGTTCCGGTCTCGGCGGCCAGCAGGGCATGCGTGGCGGTGGCCGACGGCACGGTGAAGTCGATGACCGCGTCGGACGCCGCGAACAGCGCCTTGGGATCCGCCGTCAGCGCCACGCCCAGGTCCGCGCCGCCCACCAGGCGGCCCAGGTCCTGGCCCATCTTGGGATGGCCCGCGGCCTCGGTCCCGCCGGACAGCACCGCGCCGTCCGCCGCGACGGTCGCCGCCAACAACATCCGCCCCATGCGCCCCGCGGCGCCGACAATTCCGATTTTCATGACCGTTTCTGTCCCGTGCCGAAAATTTTAGAAACCGTCACCCCCGTGAAAGCGGGGGTCCAGGGCCCTGGATTCCCGCCTTCGCGGGAATGACGCCTCAGAAGGTATGGGAAGCTTCGCACCAACCCCGTCGGCGCGTCAATCCTTGAGGTCTTCCCACAGTTCGCGGACCTTGGAGAAGAAGCCGCCCGATTGCGGGCTGTGGCTTTCGTCGCCGCCGCCGGAGTTGCGGAACTCTTCCAGAAGCTCTTTTTGCTTCTTGGTGAGCTTGACCGGGGTTTCGACGTTCAGTTCCACGAACATGTCGCCGCGCGATTTCGAACGCAGCACGCTCATGCCCTTGCCGCGCAAGCGGAACTGCTGGCCCGGTTGGGTGCCTTCGGGAATGTTGATGCGCGCGCGGTGCCCGTCGACGGTGGGGACCTCGATCGCCCCGCCCAGCGCCGCCGTGGTCATGGGCACCGGGACGCGCACATGGATGTTCGCGCCGTCGCGCTCGAAAATACGGTGCGGGCGGATCGACAGAAAAATGTAAAGATCGCCCGGCGGCGCGCCGCGCACGCCCGCCTCGCCCTCGCCCGCCAGGCGGATGCGGGTGCCGTCCTCGACCCCCGCCGGAATGGTGACGTTGAGGGTCTTTTCCTTGTGCACCCGTCCGCTCCCCGAGCACGCGCGGCACGGATCCTTGATGGTCTTGCCCTGGCCGTGGCAGGTGGGGCAAGTACGCTCCACCGTGAAGAAGCCCTGTTGGGCGCGCACCCGGCCGCGCCCGCCGCAGGTCGGACAGGTCTGGGGCTCGCTGCCCTTGGCCGCGCCGCTGCCGTGGCATTCCGCGCAGGTGGCGGTGCCGGGCACGCGGATCTCCGTGGACTTGCCGTTGAAGGCGTCTTCCAGCGTGATGTCCATGTTGAAGCGCATGTCGGAGCCGCGCCCGCTCTGTTCCGCGCGTGGGCCGCGCGCACCGCCGAAACCGCCGCCGCCGAACATTTCCTCGAAGATGTCGGCGAAGCCGCCGCCGAACCCCCCCTCGAAGCCGCCGAAACCGCCGCCGAATCCTCCCGGTCCGCCGCCGCCCTGCTCGAACGCTGCGTGACCGAAACGATCATAGGCGGCACGCTTCTCCGCGTCTTTCAGGATTTCGTAGGCTTCGTTGATGTCCTTGAACTTCTGTTCCGCGTCCTTGTCGCCGGGATTGCGGTCCGGGTGGAATTTCATGGCGAGTTTGCGGTAGGCGCGCTTGATCTCGTCGCCGTCCGCGCTCTTGGTTACGCCCAGCAATTCGTAAAAGTCTTGCTTCGCCATGATTCATTTCCGGTGGATCGCCCGGCGGGCGCGAACGCCCGCCGGGGGATCGGTGTCGTCCGATGGGACGCTTACTTCTTGTTGGGGTCGACTTCCTCGAAATCGGCGTCGACCACGTTGTCGTCCGCGCCCGAACCCGAAGCCCCGCCCGCGTCGCCGCCCATGCCGGACATGTCGGGACCGGCCCCGCCCGCAGCCTGCTGGTCCTTGTACATGGCCTCGCCCAACTTCATGGCGGCCTGCATCAGCGCGTCGGTCTTGGCCTTGAGGGTTTCGGCGTCGGCGCCTTCGTCCTCAAGCACGTTTTTGGCGTCCTGGATGGCCTTTTCGATGGCGGACTTTTCCGCCTCGCCGACCTTGTCGCCGTATTCCTTGAGGTTCTTTTCGGTGTCGTGAATCAAGCCTTCGCACTGGTTGCGGGCGTCCACCTTGGCGCGGCGCTTCTTGTCCTCGTCGGCGTGGCTCTCGGCATCCTTGACCATCTTTTCGATGTCGGCGTCGGACAGGCCGCCCGAAGCCTGGATGGACACCTGCTGTTCCTTGCCGGTGGCCTTGTCCTTGGCCGAGACGTTGACGATGCCGTTGGCGTCGATGTCGAAGGTGACTTCGATCTGCGGCATGCCGCGCGGCGCCGGCGGGATGCCCATCAGGTCGAACTGGCCGAGCAGCTTGTTGTCGGCGGCCATTTCGCGTTCGCCCTGGAACACGCGGATGGTCACCGCGTGCTGGTTGTCCTCGGCGGTCGAGAAGACCTGCGACTTGCGCGTCGGGATGGTGGTGTTGCGGTCGATCAGGCGGGTGAACACGCCGCCCAGCGTTTCGATGCCGAGCGACAGCGGCGTCACGTCGAGCAGCAGCACGTCCTTGACTTCGCCCTTCAGCACGCCGCCCTGAATGGCCGCGCCGATGGCGACCACTTCGTCGGGGTTGACGCCCTTGTGCGGTTCGCGGCCGAAGATTTCCTTCACCGTTTCCTGCACCTTGGGCATGCGGGTCATGCCGCCGACCAGGATCACCTCGTTGATTTCGGAGGCCTTGACGCCGGCGTCGCGGATCGCCGCCTGGCAGGGGCCCACGGTGCGCCTGATCAGATCGCCCACCAGGGCTTCCAGCTTGGCGCGGGTCATCTTGACGTTGAGGTGCTTCGGCCCGGTGGCGTCGGCGGTGATGAACGGCAGGTTGACGTCGGTCTGGGTCGAGCTGGACAGTTCGATCTTGGCCTTTTCCGCCGCTTCCTTGAGGCGCTGCAACGCCAGACGGTCGGAACGCAGATCGATGCCGTTTTCCTTTTTGAACTCGTCGGCCAGGTATTCGATGATGGTGTGGTCGAAGTCTTCGCCGCCCAGGAAGGTGTCGCCGTTGGTGGACTTCACCTCGAACACGCCGTCGCCGATTTCCAGGATGGAGATGTCGAACGTGCCGCCGCCCAAGTCATAGACCGCGACGATGCCGCCTTCCTTCTTTTCCAGGCCATACGCCAGCGCGGCTGCGGTCGGTTCGTTGATGATGCGCAGCACTTCCAGCCCGGCGATCTTGCCCGCGTCCTTGGTGGCCTGGCGCTGGGAATCGTTGAAGTAGGCGGGAACCGTGATGACCGCCTGGGTGACGGTCTGGCCGAGATAGTTTTCAGCGGTTTCCTTCATCTTTTGCAGGATGAAGGCCGAGATCTGGGACGGGGAGTATTTCTTGCCGTGCGCTTCGACCCAGGCGTCGCCGTTGTCGCCTTCGACGATCTTGTACGGCACCAGGCCCTGGTCCTTCTTGGTCAGCGGATCGCTGTAGCGACGGCCGATCAGGCGCTTGATGGCGAACAGCGTGTTTTCCGGGTTGGTCACCGCCTGGCGCTTGGCCGGCTGGCCCGCAAGCCGCTCGCCGCCATCGGTGAACGCGATCATGCTGGGGGTGGTGCGCGCGCCTTCGGCGTTTTCCAGGACCTTGGCGTCCGAACCTTCCATGATGGCCACGCACGAGTTTGTGGTGCCCAAGTCGATGCCGATAACCTTGCTCATCTTTTCCTCCGTCTCAGGCGGACGTCCGGCGGCCTTGGCGAAGCGCCGCCTCCGTCCCCTCGGGTTTGCGGGGCCCGTCCCCGTTGGGGGGTCCCGGTTGAAATCCGTTGCAGCCCGGAACGCCCGGGCCGGGTGGTATATAAGCCGACGATTTTTTCCGCGCAACCGGGCGCGTGCAAAAATCCGCGCGCACTGTACGCAAAAAGGATTGGCGAATCGTTACCCCGTTCAGGGGTGGACCCCCGCGCCCCTCAGCGCGACGTAGAGCACGGCGGCCAGGCCCGCGGACAAGGGCACGGTGACGATCCACGCCGCCGCGATGCCCCAGGCGTGCTGACGGCGCACCAGCTTGCGCCGCAGCGCCTTGTCGACGGCCTTGGATTCGCCGTCGCCGGTGTCGCCATCCGCCGGGGTCCCTGGGGCGTGCAGCAGTTCGGGGGTGGCCTCTTCCAACGCGTGCACGCCTTCCAGCGCGCCCGCTTCGAGCGCCTGCAGCGCCCCTGCCGGGTGGCGGGCGTCGCGGCGGCGCTCCAGGTATTCGCGTAGGAAGCCCACGCCGAACACGCCGCCCACCGCGATGTGGGTGGAGCTCACCGGCAGACCCAGCGCCGAGGCGACGAGCACCGTGACCGCCGCGCTCAACGCCACGCAGAACGCGCGCACCGGGTTGAGCTTGGTGATTTCCTCGCCCACCGTGCGGATCAGGCGCGGGCCGAACAGCAACAGGCCGATGGAGATGCCCAGCGCGCCCACCAGCATCACCCACAGCGGAATTCCCGCCTTGGTCAGAATCGCGCCGCTGTCCGCCGCCGACACGATGGCCGCCAGCGGACCGACCGCGTTGGCCACGTCGTTGGCGCCGTGGGCGAAGCTAAGCAGCCCCGCCGAGATGATCAGCGGCAGCACGAACAGCTGGTTGACGGACTTCGTGCGGTTTTCCATCCCCGCCGCGCGGGCGTCGATGCGCATCCGGGTCCAGAAAAACGCGGCGGCGTAGACCGCCGCGCCGCTGATCGCCACTTCCAGGACCGACGCCTTGTAGACGTGCTTCACGCCCTTGGTCATCAGATACATGGCGAACGCGCCCGCCATGACCGCCACCACCGCCGGCACCCAGCGCCGGGCGGCCTTGATCTTGTCGGCCTTGAACAGGACGTTGACCTTGAGGAAGTACAGGAACGCCGCCGCGATCACGCCGCCCATGAGCGGGGAGATGACCCAGCTGGCGGCGATCTTGCCCATGGTGCCCCAATCGACCGCGCCGAATCCGGTGGAGGCGACACCCGCGCCCATCACCCCGCCGACGATGGCGTGCGTGGTGGACACCGGCGCGCCCAGATAGGTCGCCAGGTTGAGCCACAGCGCCGCCGCCAGCAGCGCCGCCATCATGGCGGTCATGAAGGTGGCGGCATCGGGCATCAGGCTGGGGTCGATGATGCCGTCCTTGATGGTCGACACCACGTCGCCGCCCGCGATCAGCGCGCCGGCGGCCTCGAAAATCGCGGCGATGATGATCGCCCCCACCAGCGTCAACGCCTTGGAGCCCACCGCCGGGCCCACGTTGTTGGCGACGTCGTTGGCGCCGATGTTCATCGCCATGTAGCCGCCGATCACGGCCGCCGCCACCACGAACGAGGTGAACACCCCGCCCTGCATGGAGGTGAAGATCCACACCGCCACCAGAAACAACAAGGCCAGGCCGACGCGCGCCACCGCCTGGCCCTGGGCTTGGGCGGCGGCTTCCACCCTGGTGATTTTCTTGAGGTCCTTGTCCAAGGTCGTTTTGGGACGAGGGGGCTTGTCGGACATGAGAAACTTCCCTGATGCGCGCGCGAAACGGCGCGGCGACATCGTTACACCAAAACCCCGACGGAATGAAGGGTTTCCCTCATCCGTCAGCAATTCTCATTATGGCCCGAAAAGGGATTCCCAAGATGGGAAAAGTCTGAA
>JADGBG010000187.1 GCA_015231605.1 Alphaproteobacteria bacterium
CTTTGTGTTCCAGTCCCACAGGGAGGACACATCCACCACGCCGCTGAGGCTCACTTCGGTGAGGCTGCCGGGTCCGAACAGTGGGGCGAAATCCGGGTGATCCAGCACCGCCAGGGTTTCCGCCAGGATCTCGTCCTGGACGACCGGGGCGAGGTCGTGGGCGGGTTGGGCGAGCCAACGCCGGGCCGCCTCGGCGCGCCGGGATGGGGCGAGGTTCGGCAGCGTTTCCAAAAGCTTGTGCACCACCAAGCCGCGCTTGAAGCGATCCGCCCCGGCGGCGTCGAAGGGGCCCAACGCGGGCGGGGCCTCGGGCTCCGGCCGGGACGGGATCAAGGGGTTGGGGGGCGTCTTCTCGCGGGGCGCGGGGCGGTCCGCCCAGTCCGGCAGGGGGGCGGCGGCGGTGGCCGTTTCCCCGGCCTTGGACGGTTCGACGGCGGCGCTCTGGCGGGTTTCGTAGCGCCACGCGGTTTCGCCGTCGGGGGTGGTGAATTCGCTTCCCAAATGCGCCACGGCGGGACGGATCAGGTCGTACCAGCAGCCGTCCGCGCGGCCGCGCTTTCCTTCGAACCCGGTGACGTAGAGACGGTCGCGCGCGCGCGTCATGGCGACGTACAGCAAACGGCGGTATTCGCGTTCGCGTTCCAGCTTTTGAGCGTCGGCCAGATCGGTGAAGGCGGCCGAGCGCACCTCCTTGTGGGGCGCCCACAACACCGCCGGGGCGTCGCCGCCCAACCCCGTCCACTGCATCTTGGACTCCGCCTTGCCTTCCGGCGTGGTGCAGGTGTCGGCCAGGAACACCACGCCCGCCTCCAGCCCCTTGGCCCCGTGCACGGTCATCACGCGCACCTCGTCGCCCTGCATTTCCATGTCGCGCTTGATCTGCGTGCCGCCCGCCGCGATCCAGTGCAGGAAGCCTTGCAGGGACGGCGTGTGGGTGCGCTCGAAATCCAGCGCGAGGGACAGGAACTCGTCGATGGGGTCTTGCGCGTCCACGCCCAACCGCGCGACCAACGCCTTGCGCCCGCCGTCCCGCAGCAGTCCCGCGTAGAATTCGTAAGGCGGGGTCTTGTCGGCGCGCGCCAACAGGGCCGACAGCGCCGCGAAGGCGTGGGCGAAGGCATCGCATTCACCGCGCCTTGCCGACAACGCCGCCCACAGACTGGTCTTGCGGCCATGCGCGAGCGCGAACAGCCGGTCGTCGTCGAACCCCACCAGCGGGCTCTTCAGCACTTCGGCCAGGGTCAGGTCGTCTTCGGGCAGCAATGCGAACTTGCCCGCCGCCAGCAGATCCATCACCGCCAGCTGGTCGGTCAGCACCATGCGGTCCGCGCCCGCCACGGGGATGGCGCGGGCCTTGAGCTGGCGGACCATTTCGGCGGCGAAGCGCCCGCGCTTGCGCACCAGGATCAAAACGTCGCCGGGGCGGATGGGACGGCCCTGCGACGTCAGGATTTCGCCGCCGTCCAGCCAGCCGCGCACCGTGTCGGCGATGCGTTCCGCCGTGCGGGTTTCCGGGCTGGACAGGCCGACATGGTCCAGCGGCGCGTCCCACGGGTCGGCCGGGGGCGCGTCCAGCGTCGTGGCGGTGGGCCAGACCTCGACCAGTCCCGCCTCGCCCCGGCGGAACGATTCGTGAAGGATCCGCTCTCCCGTGAAGCTCAGACCGTCGGCGGTCTCGGGCCGTTCGAACACACGGTCCACGACCTTCAGCACCGCGAACGTGGTGCGGAACGAAGTGATCAGCTGCATCGGCGAAAACGTCCCGCCGGCGGCCGTCACGCGGTCCTGGAAGAACGCCTTCATGCGGCCGAACTCGTGCGGGTCCGCGCCCTGGAAGGAATAGATGGATTGTTTTTCGTCGCCCACCGCGAACACGGTGCGGGGATGGTCGTCCTGTTCTTCATGCACGCCCAATCCGGCGAAGAAGTCGGCGGCCAAGGCGCGCACCACGTCCCACTGCGCCGGGCTGGTGTCCTGGCTTTCGTCGACCAGGATGTGGTCGATGCCGCCGTCCAGCTTGTAGTGCACCCAGCTGACGCCGCCTTGCGTCGACAACAGCGCGCGGGCCGTATCGATCAGGTCGTCGTAATCGAGATGCGCGCGCACCCGCTTGAGGTGCTCGTAGCCGTCCAGCATGGCGCGGCCCACCGCCAACAGATGCCCCGTGGCGTCCGCCAGGGCGCGGGCCTTGAGCTTGTCCAGCACCATGAGCACGCGGGATTGTTCGGCCAACACCGTCTCTTCCGCCGCTTCCGCGCCCCTGGTCACCAGCTTCTTGCGCGGCTCCCCGGCGGTGGTGACGAACAGCGGCGCGTAGGCGTCCGCGAACGTGGCGGCGCGGTTGTGGGATTTGACGTAGGCGCGCAGGGACGCGGCCAGGGTCTGGCTGGATTTCGCCCCTTGGTCCAAGACGTCCGCCGCGCCGAGGAGGACGTTTTCGTCCAGCGCCTCGTCGGCGGCGGCGAGGATGGCTTCCAGGCTGTCCTCGCCTTGTCCCAGTCCCACCAAGCGGGTCAGCGCCGCCGCCGTCCCGCCTTGTTTCCCATAGGCGTCCAGCACGTCGGCCAGGTGCGCGCGCCGTCCGGCCAGTTCCTGCATGAGGCCGGCGAAATCGTCCTCGTTGACCAGTTCCGCCAACGCGTCGACGGCCCGGGCCAGCGGCCCGTCAGGGTCGCCGGCGGCCCGGGCCAGGACGCGTTCGCGGGCCTCCATCAACAGTTCCGCCGTGGTGCGTTCGTCGATCACGGAAAAGTGCGGCGCGATCCCGGCTTCCACCGGAAAACGCGCGATCAGGCTTTCGCAGAACGCATGGATGGTGCGGATCTTCAGCCCCCCCGGCACGTCCAGCACGCGGGCGAACAGACGGCGCGCGGTCTTGAGCGTCTCGTCGTCGGGTTTGGCCTGTCCGGTGAGGGCCTGGAGGTCCGCCACCAGCTGGGCGTCGTCCATCACCGCCCACGTGCCCAGTTGGTGATTGATACGTTCCGCCATTTCGGCCGCCGCCGTCTTGGTGAAGGTCAAGCACAGAATTTTTTCCGGCCTGGCCCCGTCCAGCAGCAGGCGCGCGATGCGGTCCACCAGAACGCGGGTCTTGCCGGTCCCCGCGTTGGCCGACACCCAGACGGAGCGTCCGGGCTGGGCGGCCCCGTATTGTCCGGCGGTGCGCTTCATTCGCCATCCTCCCCGCCCGCCGACCATTCCTGGACGCGCGCCAGGTGGTCGTAGTCGCCGAAACGGCTTTCGAACATGGGGCGCGGACGGGACAGGTACGGCGTCTTTTCGTCCGCGAATTTATGGATCAGCTTGGCCAAGCCTTCATAAGCGTTGCTCGCGGCTTCTTCGGCGTCCAGCTTGACGGGTTTTTCCTGGCCGGGCGTGCGGCCGCCCGACAGCTGTACGTAGAGAAGCCCCGCCAATGGCGCGCCCGCCGCCACGCCAGGGAACGCGCCGCGCTTGGCCATGGCGGCTTCCAGCGCCAATTGAGGGGCGAGGCCGGTTTCCACCTGCGGCGTGGTGGGCGGCGCGCCGGTCTTGTAGTCCACCACCACCAGCCCGCCGGTGGCGTCCCGGTCCATGCGGTCGGCCTTGCCCACCAGGGTGAAGCCGTGGATGTCCAGTTCGC
>JADGBG010000030.1:0-11613 GCA_015231605.1 Alphaproteobacteria bacterium
TGCGCGCGGGCGGGGCCGCAGGCTCTTCGCTGGCGATGGACATGTCCGGCGCGGCCGGGGCCTCGGGGGCCTCGTCCTGGGCCATGTCGATGATCACCGGATCGATGGATTTGGTCTGAGGCGGCAGGCGGAACCCGCTGGACGGCTGCACATAAAGCGTGGAGGTGGGCGTGTCCTTGCCCGGAGCGCGATAAAGACCCGACGGGGCGCCGGCCTGCATCGAAGCGCTGGGCGCGGCGAATCCACCCATGGACGGGACGGCCATCGGCATGGTCCGTCCGCCGTCCGACAGCACCGACAGATCGATGCTGATGTTGGGGTCGTTGATGTCGACGATGGGAGAATCCTGGGACCATGCCGGTTCTGCGGCGGCCAGGGCGGCCAGGGATACGCCTGCCGTCAACAGCGTGCGGACGCAAAGCCGGGCGCGTGTCTTGACCATGGAATCCGGACGGCGGTGGTGCATGTTTCCTGCTCTCCCCAATAAGCGTGCGCGCGTCGGTTTCATCGCGCGCCAAAATCTTGGTCCGGCGTCAGCGACCTTCGCGTCGCCCCTGGGGCGAGCTCGCAGTCGCGAATCGCGAATCGCGGACGCGGAAAACGCTACACCATATCAACGGCGTGCATCCGGCACAACCGCTTTGCCAGGGAAATGCCGACGGGCGAACGGATCACTTGACCAGTTTGAGGAGTTGGGCGTGGATTTTGTCGTTGGCGGCGACGACGTCGCCGGTTTCCAGCATCTTGGATTTGCCGGAAATGTCGCTGACATATCCGCCGGCTTCCTTCACCAAAACGACGCCCGCCGCCATGTCCCAAGGCTTCAGGCCGCATTCCCAGAAGCCGTCGTAGCGGCCGGCCGCAACGTAGGCCAGGTCCAGCGCGGCGGAGCCGAAACGGCGGATGCCGGACGATATTTTCATAACGGATTCAAGACGCTGAAGGAAACGCGCGTCCTTTTCCATGCCCAGGAACGGCACCCCCGTGGCGAACAGGCTTTCCGCCATGTGGGCGCGGCCCGACACGCGCAGGCGCCGGCCGTTGAGGAACGCGCCCTGGCCCTTTTCCGCCCAGTACATTTCGTCCTGCACCGGGTTGTAAACCACGCCCGCGAACGGCTCGCTGTCGCGCACCAGACAGATGGAAATGGCGAAGTGCGGAATGCCGTGCAGGAAGTTGGTGGTGCCGTCAAGCGGGTCGATCACCCAGGTGTTGGAGGTGTCCTTGCCGGGGATGTCGCCGTTTTCCTCCAGCACGAAGCCGTAATCGGGGCGCGCCTTGCGCAACTCCTTGACCAGGATTTCCTCGGCCTTCTTGTCGGCGATGGAGACGAAATCCGCCGGCCCCTTCTTGGAAACCTGAAGGTTTTCAACTTCGCCGAAATCGCGGACCATGCGTTTCGCCGCCTTTTGCGCGGCGGCCGTCATGACGTTGAGAAGGGCCGAACGGGGGTGTTGCATGGGGCTGTCCTTGTGCGGTCGTCGGTCTGCGGCCGTCAGTCTTTGGCGCGTTCGACGTAGGAACCGTCTTCGGTGTTGATGACCACGCGGGTGCCGCTTTCGATGTGCGGCGGGACCAGCGTGCGCACGCCGTTTTCCAGCACCGCGGGCTTGTAGCTGCTCGACGCCGTCTGGCCCTTGACCACGGCGTCGGCTTCGACGATTTGCAGCACCACGGTGGTGGGGAGCTGCACGCCCAACGGCGTTTCGCCGTGGAATTCGATCTCCACCATCATGCTTTCCTGGAGGTACGGGATCTGATCCTCGCCCAGCATGTCGGCGGCAAGTTCGATCTGCTCGTAGGTTTCCTGGTCCATGAAGGTGTACATGGTGCCGTCGGTGTAGAGGTATTGATACTGGCGCTGTTCCAGAACCGCGCGTTCCACCGTTTCGCTGGAGCGGAAACGCTCGTTCAGCTTGGTGCCGCTTTGCAGGTCCTTGAGTTCCACCTGCAGATACGCGCCGCCTTTGCCGGGCTGGGTGTGCTGGATTTTGACCGCGCGCCACAGGCGGCCCTGATGCTCGATGACCATTCCGGGGCGGATGGCGTTGCCGTTGATCTTCATCACTTCACCGTCGAAAGAACTGAACCATCCCGGAAGGCGGGGCTTGCCGGGCGGGCGGAAGCTATCACCCATGGGCGCGGGTGGCAACGGCTATTCGGTCGAGCGCGGCGTCATTCCTGTTCGGTTTCGGTGCGGTTGCGGCCCAGGCGCTTGGCGCGGTGCAAGGCTTCGTCGGCGCGGAACAGGAGTTTGTGGGGATTGTCGCCCTGGCGATAGGCGGCGACGCCGACGGACAGCGACAGCCTGCCCACGGTTTCGCCCGTGTCCTTGTTTTTCAAGGACCTGCCGCTCAAGGCGCCGCGAATGTGTTCGGCCACGGTATAGGCGTTTTCCAGCGACGTTCCGGGCAGGATGGCGGCGAACTCATCCCCGCCCCACCGCGCCACCATGTCCTGGCCCTTGAGATTTTGACGGAAATTGTCGCCCACCAGGCGCAGGACCTGATTGCCCACGCCGTGGCCCAGCGCGTCGTTGAGATCCTTGAACCGGTCGATGTCGGCCATCAGGACGGCGACCTTGTCGTTGAATTCGTCGATCCTGGACAGGACGTCGCGCAAGGCGGCCTCGAAATGGGTGCGGTTGCTGACGCCCGTGGCCGCGTCCTGGAGGACCGATTGTTTCTTCTGTTCGATGGTTTCGCCCAAGGTGGTGATTTCGGACGAATACTCCACCAATTTGTCTTCGAAGCTTTTGCCGTGTTCGACGATATCGGAGATTTGCCGGCGGATGCTGCCGAGCAGGCCGCGCAGAACGTCACCCTCGGCCCCTTCGGGCAGGGCGCCAGGATTGCTGAACAAAACGGAATTGTCGCGCACGATGGCGTCGATCGCGTTGACCACCGTGTTCAGCCCATAGGTGATGCGTCCCGCGCTTTCATGCAGTTCGCCAAGGCTGCGCTCCATGTCGTATTGGTCCGCCATGGCGTGGTTTCCTCAAGAATCCGTGTGAATTTAACATCACTGGTTTGCGTGAAGATGTCAAATTCCCCCGGCCGTGTCTAGCCATCCGTTTGCATGAGGGCGTTGAATGCCCGCACGGCCGCGGCCGGTCCATCGGGATGGTCCCAGACGCCGCCCACGACCGCCAGGAAATCCGCGCCGGCCCGAATCAGGGGGGCGGCGTTGTCCACCGTGATGCCGCCGATGGCGACGCAGGGCGCCGTCGTCATGGTGGACCAGATTTCCAGGATTTCCGGTTCCGCCCGGGATTTCGGGGTTTTGGTGGCGGTGGGATAAAACGCCCCGAAGGCCACGTAATCCGCGCCCTGTTCCGCGGCTTCCATGGCCAGGTGACGGGAATTGTGGCAGGTGACCCCGACGATGGCGTCCGGGCCGACGATGGCGCGCGCGGCGGCGTAATGCAGATCGTCCTGGCCGATGTGCACCCCGTCGGCACCCAATTCGGCGGCCAGTTCGGCGTCGTCGTTGATGAGGAAGGCCACGTCCCGGTTTTGCACCTCGGGCATCAACAGCCGCGCGGCCCGGCGCACGGCGTCCCGTTCTGCGGGTCCGCCGTCCGGGGCCTTGAGCCGCAGTTGCACGCACGCGACGTCCCCGGCGTCCAGCGCCGCGGTGAAGGGCGCAAGGAAGGCCTCGGGGTCGAAGGCGGGCGGCGTGATCAGGTAAAGACGGCAGGCCATGGGGACCCCGGAAATGGATAGCGGATCGCATCCTGCCACAATCGGGCGCGGCGGGAAAGCGCCAAGGGATAGGAACTCTTGGAATTTCAATCGATTTTCCGGGGCATGGGTGGTAAGGTCCGGGCGGATTTTTGAAACGGGACGACCATGCTGCGTGCGTTCATATTGGGGGTGTGTCTTTTGGCGAGCGTGCCGGCCTGGGCCGGCGGCGTCTACACCGTCGGCGTGGTGCCGCAGTACGAACCCCGTAAGTTGGCGAGCATCTGGCTGCCGCTTCTCAAGGAACTCGAACAGCGCACCGGTCTCAAGTTCAAGCTGCAGGGCGTGTCCTCCATTCCCGAATTCGAAAGCCGCTTCGCGGAAGGGGCGTTCGATTTCGCCTACATGAATCCCTATCACGCGGTGGTGGCGCACCAGAAACAGGGCTACGAGCCGCTGGTCCGCGACGGCGGCCGGTCGCTGTTCGGGATCTTGGTGGTGCGCAATGACCTTCCCATCGACGACATCAAGGCCCTGGACGGCGAGGAAGTCGCCTTTCCGTCGCCCAACGCGCTCGGCGCGACGTTGCTGATGCGCGCCGAGTTGGACCGCCTGCACGACGTCAAGGTCAAGCCGCGATACGTGCAGACCCATTCGTCGGTCTACATGCACGTGGTGCTGGGCGAGACCAAGGCCGGCGGCGGCGTCATGGGGACCCTGAACAGTCAGTCCCGGGAAATTCAGGACCAGTTGCGCATCCTGCACAAAACCCAGGCCATGCCGCCCCACCCCTTGACCGCCCATCCCAGAGTGCCGGTTGAAATCCGGGAACGGGTTCGATCCGCGTTGATGGCCATGGCGGCGGAAGAGGCCGGGCGGTTGCTTCTGGCCGGTGTTCCTTTTCTACGGCTGGCGCCGACCGACTACACCGAATATGGCCCTCTCGCCGACTGGGGGCTTGAGAAATATTACGTGGTTGGGGAATAATCCTCGCCGTCCGGGGGGGCGTTCGCCGCGCACCCGCGGTTGGATTTCGCGAACGGCGGGGGATGCTCGCATCATCATGACATTGCGCCTGAAAATTTTGGCTCTACAGGGGTTGGTCGCGATCGCCGCCGTCGGGTATTTGGTGTTCGCGTGGCTGCCGGACGCCGACGACAACTTGACGCGGCGCGCGGCGGCGGACACCGAACGCCACCTCGACACCGTCGTGGAAAGTCTGATTCCATTCCTGTTGCAGGGCCAATACGCCAGCATTCAGGAAAATCTCGACGCCGTGAAGGCGCGCAATCCCGAATGGGTTGCGTTGGCCCTGTTCAACGACGAGGGGGTGCGGATCTACCCGGTGGTCGCCGGAGCCCCAACGCGCGCCGAAACCCGGGAATTGCAAAGGTTGGCGCGCAATGTCGTTTTCGAAAACGCGATCTTGGGGCGGATTGAGGTGTCGGTCGACCTTCAGCCCGTGCTGGCCGAGCGCCAAGCCATGATCTGGGAGCTGGCGTGGGTTCTGGCCGGCGCGTTCGTCGTGGCCTTGCTGGGCATGGGGGCTCTGTTGGAAATCGTCGTTCGCCGTCCGGTGGTGCAATTGGGCAAGGCGGCCTCGCAATTCGCCGAGGGCAACCATGCCGTCGAATTGCCCCGGGCCGGCGGCGACGAGATCGGCGCGCTGACGCGGACTTTCGCGGCGATGCGCGACAGCGTGCGCGACGGCAAGGCGGCCTTGATGCACAGCGAAGCGCGGTTTCGCGATTTCAGCGAGTCCGCCGCCGACTGGTATTTCGAAATCGACGCCAACCTGCGCTTTTCGTTCATGTCCGAACAATACCTCAAGATCATCGGCAAGCCGGCGGAATTCTTCGTCGGCCGCACCCGTCAGGAAATCGGCAATCCGGGCGTGTCGGATGAAGAATGGGCCGCGCATCTCGAAGACTTGCGCGCCCACCGGCCGTTTCGCAATTTCATCCACCCCCGGACCCTGCCCAACGGCCATGTGATGTGGATGCAGGTCAGCGGGGTTCCCAGGTTCGACGAAGAGGGGATGTTCCTGGGCTACCGTGGCAGCGGACAGGACATCACCCAGCTCAAGGAGGCGGAAATCGCCCTGCAACAGGCCATCAGCGCCACCGAGCACGCGCGCCAACGGGCGGAGGCGGCGAACAAGTCCAAGGCGTTGTTCCTGTCGTCCATGAGCCATGAACTGCGCACGCCGCTCAACGCCATTTTGGGTTTCGGGCAAATTCTCAAGATGAACGACCTGGACGACAGATTGGTCCCCTCGGTGGAGCAGATCCTGTCCAACGGCGAACATCTCCTGCAACTGATCACGCAGATCCTGGACTTGTCGCAGATCGATTCGGACGATGTATTCATGGAAGTGGGCGACGTCTGCCCCGACGACGTGGCGAAAAGTTGCATGGCCATGGCGCGCCCCCTGACGATGCAAAATGCAATCCATTTGGTCGACCGGATCACGGGGGGAGAGCTTCCGTGCGTGCGCGGCGACAAGACGCGTTTGATCCAGGCTCTGTCGCACCTGGTGTCGAACGGGATCAAATACAATCGTCACGGCGGACGCACAGAGTTGAGCGCGGAACGCCGGGACGGCGTGCTGCGCTTCAAGGTCTCCGACCAGGGTGCGGGCATTTCTCCGCAGAAGCAAAAGCAGTTGTTCGAACCGTTCAGCCGGCTTGGGGCGGAAGGCTCCAATGTCGCGGGGACCGGCATCGGCTTGGTGTTGACGCGCAAGCTGGTCGAACGCATGGACGGCAAGCTCGGGTTCGAAAGCCGTGAAGGCGAGGGCAGCGCGTTCTGGATCGACATGCCGCTGGCCGAACCCGAAGACGCCACATCCCCGGCCCCCATGGGCGGCGGCCGCAAGCTGGTGTTGTATGTCGAGGACAGCCCCGCCAACGCGGATTTGATGAAAGCCATCTTCGAGGACATCGAAACCATCGAACTGGAGGTCGCGCCCGACGCCGAGCAGGCGTTCGAGAGGATCGCCGCGCGCAAGCCCGACATGATTCTCATGGACATCGACCTGCCCGGCATGGACGGGCGCGAGGCCTTGGCCGTCTTGTTGACCCAGGACCACACGCGGGACATCCCGGTGGTCGCGGTCAGCGCCGACGCCATGCCGCAACACATCCGCGAAAGCCTGGACGCAGGTTTCCGGGATTACATCACCAAGCCGTTCAATCTGGCCAAGACCATTGCCGTGGTGGAACAAACCTTAAGCGCGCGATAAGTTCGAATTCACATCTCGCGAGGCCGCACGCGCCGGCCCGCGGGCGGTTTGTAGGCCCACATATAGGTGGGCAGGACCGATTCGATACCCTGGGCCGTGATGCCCAGATCGGCAAGACCCGGCAAGGTCCCGCTGGCCACGTTGTCGCCCCTGAGCAGGCAGACCTGATCGCGCGTCAACGGCTTGCCCGGCACCCATTCCAGGAAAAACGCCGCGATGTTGGCGAGGAACAGCGGATACGGAACCAGCATCCGCTTGCGTCCCGTGGCGGCCAACATCAATTCCATCAAGTGGCGGAAGCTGTAGGTCCGGGGGCCGACCAGTTCATAGGTCTTGCCCCGGGCTTCGCCGTCGCCGAGGGCGCGCACGGCGGCGTCGGCCACGTCGCCGACGAACACCGGATGGAAACGCGGCCCGCCGTCGTCGCAGAAACGGAACGTCGGCGCGCGCCATTTGGTGCCTTCAACGGCGACGGTCGCGAAGCGCGGCAGCAACGAACACCCCATGACGGGCAGCACCGGGCTCCACCGGGCGATTTTTGCGAACATGTTCATGAACCCGTCCTCGGGGCCGATGATCAGGCTGGGGCGCAGGATGGTGGCGTCGGGAAACGCGTTCAGCACCGCCTGTTCGCCCTTGGCCTTGGTGCGGGCGTATTGGGATTTGGAGGTTTCATCCGCGCCGAGCGCCGAAATCTGCACGAACGCCGTGGCGCCCGCGTCCTTCGCGGCTTTGGCGACGAGGCCCGCGCCGTCCACATGGGCGCGTTCGAACGTGTTGGCGCCGCTGGGGGCCAAAAGCCCCACGCAGTTGACCACCGCGTCCGCCCCGGTGACGGCGCGCGCCACTTCGTCCGGCCTGGTGATGTTGGCCTTCATGATGGTGATCTGGCCGGGGTCCCCCAGGGGCTTGAGGAAGATCGCGGCTTCCGGATCTCGGCATGCGATCGTCACGCGATCACCACTTCGCGCCAGGCGCTGTACGATGTGCCGGCCCACGAAACCGTTGCCGCCGAATACCGTGACCATCCGTCCAGCCATGGGTGTTCCTCCTTGAATGTCTTCGTAATGACGATGCGTGGCGACGATAGTCGCTTTACTCGCCCCGCCGGGCAAGCCCCTTGTAGTGATAGGACAGAAACTTAGGGCCTGAGAGGTAGCCTTCCTCGGCCCGTTCGATGACGAACCCCGCCCGCGCGATGAGGTCCAGCGGGCGGCGGTTGAGGCGACACCCCCCGGTGCAGGCGGACCACAGCGGCGTGAGCCGCTCCTGCCAGCGCGCCCAGCGGGCGTCCGGCGCACGTCCATGTTCGACGAACAGCATCTTCCCGCCCGGCTTGAGGACGCGCAGCATGCCGGCAAGGGCCTTGTCCGGGTCCGGGATGGTGCACAGCGTCCAGGTGGTCACGACCGTGTCCACGCTGGCGTCGGGCAGGGGAATCTCCTCGCCGGGCAGGTCGATGAATTCCACGGGGAACGCGGCCCCGGCCGCCAGCCGCATGGCCTTGGCGCGCAGTTCGTCACCGGGCTCGAGGGCGAAAAGCCGCTCCACCCCGGGGCCGTAGTGGGGGATGTTGAGACCCGAACCCGCGCCGATTTCCAGCACCCGTCCACGCGCCTGGGGGATCAGGACTTCGCGTTCCCGCGACGCCATGGGCGCGCGCATGACGATGTCGACCAGATGCGGCAGGAGATGGCGGTCGTAGTGTTCCCTGAGGCTCATCACGCAATCTTACATGAAAAATGAAAATGACGATGGATATCGGTTGACATCCGTCTCCGGTATCGGTACTTCATCGCCCGACGATGCGGATCACATGATCCGTATTCCAGTTGCCCAGGTGGCGGAATTGGTAGACGCGCAGGTTTCAGGTACCTGTGGCCGCAAGGTCGTGGAAGTTCGAGTCTTCTCCTGGGCACCATCCATCTCATAACTCGTTGAATGCGATAAATTCCCCTGTTATCAAGGGGATCGCCTCACCACACTGGTACACAAAGGTGGGGCACAAGCCATGCTTCTGCGAGTTGTCCGTCCAATGAAACGACGCGAATCCTCCAAACACTACTTCCGTCAGCGGATCATCGAGGCATGGCTGGCAATCGAGCTGATCATCAGGGACGATCCGCACCCCGTCCTTACCAACGAGTTCAAGCGCGTCCAGGCCGCCAAGGTCATCCACCGCATGGCTTCGGGGTCACACAAGCAATGGGAAAAGGAGGTTCCAGACCTGGCTTGGTCAGGCCTTCGGACTAAATCCGTGGTGCAGGAGATGCACATTTACCCTCGTTCTAGAGGCCGCGTTCTCCGACATATTGGCGAAGATTTGGAATGGGTCACGGAACTTCTAGTGCACCATAATTTGGATGAAATCCATGCGGAGGTTGTAAAACGCTAAAGTGAACGAGAGCCATTAAAATTGAGGCCTTGGGAGAACCCTACAGTCCCAAATCATCGATGTATCGAGTGGCTTTGTCCAGCAGGTACATCTTGATGTGTGCCTCTGTTAACGTATTCTGGCCTCCTGGTATTTCGTCTGGAATTCCAATTTCTGTTGAGCGCCAAGTAGGCTCTAGGCATATGAAATCATTCCCGCCGAGGTGTACTTGTACATCTGGTTTGAGGCTGCTACCAGGTAATGAAGCTTTTTCACTTGATACCACCGCGTTAGGGGCGTCGTCTTGCAAGCAAGCTGTAACAAGCTGCCCAAGGCACTTATTCAGCTCTTTATCTCCTTTGGCGGCGAGAGCCTGGAGGCGGCGGTATTCATTTTCTGTTTCCGGCTTGACGTCAAATGCACGTGAAAACGGTTCAGTTTCAACCCCAAGTTCAGTCAGAAGTGCCTTGTAAAGCCGGCTTGCTTTCATGGCGTTCTTCGCTGATTCTTTCGCTATCGTTTTGTGGTTTAAAACGCCTTTAACATTTGCGTTCCCAAATGCACGTACTGCCGCCAGCGAAATATTAGGAGGAAGGCCAAAAAGACGAAGATCAATGGCGCGGAGCAAGTGAGCTAAACTGGCACGCCTCTTTTTCCAGTCTGCTACATAAAGGGGAGCTGAATCACCAGGTCTGTCGATAAATTCTCCAAGGAGATCGATGTCGATACGATTTCGGGTTCCCTGTGTTAAAGCTTTAACCGTACTTTCTATCTGCCGAACCACGTCGCCGGGTAGAACAATCCAAAGCCTTGCTCGGACCCTCTCTTTCAAAACTGACCATGTTGCGTCTCTGGTTTTATCCGCCTCTTCATCTACGGAGGCAAAAAAATCAGCAATAGTTTCGCAATTTGGAAGGAGCGCCTCTACAACAGCAGCGGTGATGCCAAAAGCATCAAGCCCATCGCCCGTTAAATTTTTGCATGTGGCATCAGCGACAAGAAAGTACTTCTCTTTTGGCAACCCCGTAAAGTCGTAGATCCCCCTGGTAGACGGATCAACAACAGAATCCCTTCCTGTTAACCAAGCAATTTCAGCAATCTTACGTGCTTCTTTTTGCTTAGTAATTGGCCAAAGAACAAGGCAAGAGCCTTCAAGGGTGCGAAACGTTTCTAGCAACTCAGCTAGCATCGGTTCGGCATCAGCAACGTCGGAAGCCTTCGGGTTGTCACGTTTTTCGATTAACACAACCCTGGGAGAACCATTTTGGACGTAAGTCTGTTCAACGAATTTTGGTAGCTGGGTAAGGGGCTCGGACTTAGGGAACGAGTGCACCTTAATGTCGAAAAAGCGCGGGAGGGTCTTGAGAAATGTTGTTTTGCCACTGCCAGACAAGCCATAGACTACCTCGAAAACACCACCGCCATTCCTATTGATGCGTTCCAGCAAGTTGTCGATATGTCCGGCACTGTCCTCAACTTTTTCAACAAAATCGGCCGGACTAAGATCACGTTCCTCCGCTCTCTGAACGAGAAACTCCCATCGGCGGGGCAATTCCAGCTTTATCAAGCGATTTTCCAGAGTTGTCATGTGCCCCCCTTGTCTCAGTTGAAGCTAGTATGGGCAGAAGAATTATTCTAGTAAAGTGCCTCAATCACTCATTGCCAGAAGTCCAAATCCCCAACCCGATGGCTTATTTGTCGCCATCACGTATTCCTCATTGACCTATTGTACACACCGCTGGTACACAACAGCCGACCGAGGCGATGACGTTTATGAGTCGTTTCAACAAGTTATGCGCCCAGGCCCGAAAGTCTTCTCCTGGGCACCATTTCTCCGGTACACTTGCGGGCGTTTGAGAGACGAAACCGGTCACACGGAATCGGATGGAGAGACCCCGCAATGACCCAAACTCCGGAAATTCATCTTTACAAAAACGATCTGCCCGACGGCTTGACGTTCAGCGGCGCGCTCGCCGTGGACACCGAGGCCATGGGGCTCAATCCCTATCGCGACCGGTTGTGCCTGGTGCAGATGTCGGCAGGCGACGGGGTGTGCCATCTGGTGCAGATCGCCCAGGGCCAGACCGAGGCCCCCAACCTCAAGCGCGTCATGGAAGACCCGGCCCTGGTGAAGATCTTCCACTACGCCCGCTTCGACGTGGCGATCCTCAAGTTCGTCTTGGGCATTCGCACCCAGCCGCTGTTTTGCACCAAGATCGCCTCCAAGCTGGCGCGCACCTACACCGACAGCCACGGCTACAAGGGCGTGTGCAAGGAACTGGCCGGCGTCGACATCTCCAAGGAACAGCAGT
>JADGBG010000030.1:11623-27266 GCA_015231605.1 Alphaproteobacteria bacterium
GCGATTGGGGCGGGGAAACCCTGAGCGACGAGCAGATGATGTACGCCGCCACCGACGTCTTGAACCTCCACGAGATCCGCGAAAAGCTGACCCGGATGTTGGAGCGCGAAGGGCGCTCGGCCATGGCTCAGGCGTGTTTCGATTTCCTGCACACCCGCGCCGACCTGGACCTTGCCGGGTGGCCGGAAATCGACATTTTCGCCCACTGAGCACTTCCCCTGGCGCGATCCGCGCTCAGGCCTTATAGATAGTCAGCCGAACCGTCACCGAGAGCCTTTTCGTTCATGGATTCCAAAGCCGACCGCGATCTCCTTTCCGCCCGCCAGGTTCTCAAGACCGAGGCCCAGGCGCTGGACGCGCTGTCCGCCAGCCTGGATGGCCCGTTCGTCGAAGCCCTGGACCTGATCGAGAAATCCTCCGGGCGCGTGATCGTCACCGGCATGGGCAAAAGCGGCCATGTCGCCAACAAGATCGCCGCCACCCTGGCGTCCACCGGACAGCCGGCCTTTTTCGTCCATCCGGCCGAGGCTAGCCATGGCGACCTGGGCATGATCCTGCTGGACGACGTGGTGATCGCGCTGTCCAATTCCGGGGAAACGTCCGAACTGTCCGACATCATCGCCTACACGCGCCGTCACCGCATCGGGCTGGTGGCCATGACCGGGCGCGCGGGCTCCACCTTGGCCGAGGCCGCGGACGTGGCGCTGGTCATTCCCGACAGCCCCGAGGCCTGCCCCATGGGGCTTGCCCCCACCACCTCGACCACGGTGATGCTGGCGCTCGGCGACGCCCTGGCGGTGTGCCTGTTGGAGCGCAAGGGCTTCACCGCCCAAGATTTCCACGACTACCACCCCGGCGGCAAGCTGGGCCAGCGTCTCTTGAAGGTGGCCAACCTGATGCACGGGGGCGATGAGATTCCGTTGATCGGACAGGACGCCCCCATGTCCGCGGCCCTGATCGAGATGACGGCGAAAAGCTTCGGCGTGGTCGGGGTGCGCGACGCGGACGGTCGGTTGGCGGGCATCATCACGGACGGCGACTTGCGCCGACACATGAGCAAGGACCTGCTCGACCGGATGGCCGGCGACGTCATGACCGCGGGGGGCGTGACGGTCTTGCCGTCCGACATCGCCAGCGAGGCGCTGGCCATCATGAACGAGCGCAAGATCACCACCCTGTTCTGCGTCGAAGACGGCAAACCCGTGGGCATCCTGCACATTCACGACTGCCTGCGCGCCGGCGTGGCGTAAGGGGCGGCGGTATGGCGATGGGCGGGCGCGGCGCTGCGGGCAAGGGATCGGCGGACGACGCCCCGCTGGCGGCCAACCTCGTGGGTGGACGCGGCTGGGGCAAGCCCAGGGGCGGTCCCGGCGTGCGACCCGGTCGGGGCTATTCCCGCTTCGTGGTGGGGATGAAGTTTCTGCTCCCCTTTCTCGCCCTGATTTTGATCGCCCTGGTGATCATCTGGCCCCGGCTGAACAGCGAAGAGACCTTCCGCATCGGCTTCTCCCTGGTCAGGCTGTCCGACAAAACCGAACCGGGCATGGACAATGCGCGCTATGTCGGCGTCGACGACAAACGCCAGCCCTACACGGTCACGGCGGATCTGGCGCGGCTCGATTCGGATTCGTCCGCCGTCAGCATGGAAATGCCCAAGGCCGACCTGACGCTGGAGGACGGCACGTGGCTGGTGCTCACCGCCGACAACGGGCGTTTTCTGCAAAAGGAAGACAAGCTGGAACTGGAAGGCGGCGTGAACCTGTTTCACGATACCGGATACGAGATGGAAACCCAGCAGTTGATCATGGACCTCAAGAAGAATACGGCCGTCAGCAACACTCCGGTCCACGGCCACGGCCCGTTCGGCGAGATCAAGTCTCAAGGCCTGCGCTTGATCGACAAGGGGCAGGTGATACATTTCACGGGGCCGGCCCGATTGACCTTGTACGCCTCGCGCAATGACGGCGCGGGGGGCGGAGATCAGAAATGAGTCCTCATCCCAACCTCTTTTCCCGTGCGACGTTCGCGACCGCCATGCTGGCGGCGGTTCTGTTCACGGCCCAAGACGCCCGGGCGCAGGAGCTGAACTTCGCCGGCGGCGAAGGCCCCCCCATCACCGTCGATGCCCAGGGCGGCATCGAATGGCGGCAGGAAGGCCAGGTCTTCATCGCCCGGGGACCGGCACGCGCCCAGCAAGGCGACATGGTGCTGGACGCGGACGAACTGCGCGCCTACTACCGAAGCGGCGCGGGCGGGCAGAACCAAATCTATCGCATGGACGCCGTCGGCAACGTGCGCATCACTTCGCCAGGGCGCGTGGCCACCGGCGGGCGGGCGATCTATGACGTGGATCAGGCGGTGGTGGTGTTGAAGGACGCCGATCCGGTGACCTTGACTTCGGGGCCGGACGTCATCACGGCGCAAAAACAGATGGAGTTCTGGCGCGAGCGCAATCTGGCGGTGGCGCGCGGCGCGGCCAAGGCGGTCAATGCCGGCAAGACCATCCGCGCCGACGTGCTCACCGCGCACTTCATTTCGGGCGCGGACGGCAAGAATCAGGTCGATTTGGTCGAAGCCTTCGACAAGGTCGAGATCAAGACCGCCCAGGAACGGGCGTATTGCGATCGTGCTGCATATAATGTGCCAACTGGGCTTGCTCGGCTCACGGGTTCGGTTAAGATTGTGCGTGGAGAGAATCAGATCAACGGCTGCAGCGCGGACATCGATCTCAACACCGGGGTGAGCCGGATGAACAGTTGCGATCCCGGCGCCGCCAAGCCCGGCGCGGTTCAGAGGCCCGGCAAGGCCGGACGCGTGCATGGGGTGTTGCAGCCGGACAAAATGCGCAAATAAAGTGCGCGAACGGGAGATGGGACCGGGTATGGGAACGCGTCGGACATGAAAGTGGTCGCAGGACGGGATACCGGGGAAAGCCGTGGGCTGATCGCAGAATCGCTCGGAAAACGCTATAAGAAGCGTCCCGTGGTGTCCGATGTGTCCATGACCATCCAACGTGGCGAGGCGGTGGGCCTGTTGGGACCCAACGGCGCGGGCAAGACCACGTGCTTTTACATGATCACCGGCCTGGTGCAGCCCGATTACGGGAGGATCATCCTGGACGGCGAGGACATCACCGGCCTGCCGATGTACCGCCGCGCGCGCATGGGGGTTGGGTACCTGCCCCAGGAAGCGTCGATTTTCCGCGGCCTCAACGTCGAAGAAAACATCCGCGCCGTCCTGGAAGTCGTGGAACCCAACCGAGAAACCCGCGAAGCCATGCTGGAATCCCTGCTCGCGGAATTTTCCATCACGCATCTGCGCCGCACCCCGGCGTTGGCCCTGTCCGGCGGTGAGCGCCGCCGCGTCGAAATCGCCCGCGCGCTCGCCAGCAACCCGCATTTCATCTTGTTGGACGAACCGTTCGCCGGCATCGACCCCATCGCCGTGGGCGACATCCGCGAACTGGTTGGCCATCTCAAGGATCGGGGCATAGGCGTCCTGATCACCGACCACAACGTGCGCGAAACGCTCGATGTCATCGATCGGGCCTACATCATCCACAATGGCATGATGCTGATGGAGGGCGCGCCATCCGACATCGTCGGCAACGCCGATGTGCGGCGCGTATATCTGGGTGATCGTTTCAGTCTTTGATCTTCGCGGGGGCCGTTCATGGTGTTGACGCCGCGTCTTGATCTCCGCCAGGCTCAAAGTCTGGTGATGACGCCGCAACTGCAACAGGCCATCAAGCTGTTGCAGATGACCAATATCGAACTCAGCGCATACGTCGAACAGGAGCTCGAACAGAATCCGCTGTTGGAACGGATCGAGGCCGGGACCGTCGAGGGCCCCGAAACGCGCGGCGAAGGCATCGACGAAATCGCGTCCGACGCCCTGCCGGGCGAAGAGATTTCGGACCTGAGCGGGGGCGACGCCGCCGACGTGCTGACCCGCAGCGGCGAAACCGGGGAAGACCTGGACGGCGGCCAGTCCATGGACGCCGACGTGGACAATGTCTGGACCAACGACGCCGGTCCGGACCCGCGCGCGGGCGACGGGCAGGGGGCGATCGGGGGCGACAGCTGGGGCGGCGGCGGGGGATACGGCGACGATTTGCCGGGCCTCGACCAGACCCTGGTGGACGAAGTGTCCCTGCGCGCGCATCTGCTGGGGGAATTGGGCATGCTGGTGAGCACGCCCGAGGAACGCATCATCGGTCAGCACCTCATCGACATGCTGGACGACGCCGGGTATGTCCAGGGATCCCTGGACGAGCTGGCGGAACGCCTGGGGTGCGCCCCCCGGGACGTGGAAGCGGTTCTGGAAAAGCTTCAGGGCGTGGACCCCACGGGCCTGTTCGCGCGCTCGCTGGAGGAATGCCTGGCCTTGCAACTCAGAGAACGCGGGCGTCTGGACCCCGCCATGCAGGCGTTTCTGGCGAATCTCGATCTGTTGGCCAAACGCGACCTGCCCGGCCTGATGGCGGCCTGCGGCGTGGACGCCGAGGACATCCAGGACATGGTGGCGGAAATCCGCGCCCTGGATCCCAAGCCCGGCCGCATGTTCAGCCACGACGTGGCGCAGCCGGTGATTCCCGACATCCTCATGCGCCCCGGTCGCGACGGCGGCTGGGTCGTGGAATTGAACGCCGACACCCTGCCGCGCGTTCTGATCAACAACACCTATCTGGCCGAAATCACCCGCGTCGCAAAGGGTGGGGAGGCCAAGCGCTACGTCCAGGATTGCCTGCAATCGGCCAACTGGCTGGTCAAGTCGCTGCATCAGCGCGCCACCACGATTCTCAAGGTCGCGAGCGAAATCGTGCGCCAGCAGGACGGATTTTTCCGCCATGGCGTTTGCGCGCTCAAGCCGTTGGTGCTGCGCGACATCGCCGACGCCATCGAAATGCACGAAAGCACCGTGTCGCGGGTGACGTCGAACAAATACCTGGCCACGCCGCGCGGCATCTACGAGCTGAAGTATTTCTTCACGTCCTCCGTCGGCGGCGGCGGCGGTGGGGAAGGGCATTCGTCCGAGGCGGTCCGCCAGCGAATCAAGACATTGGTGGACGCCGAGGATGCCAAAAAGATTTTGTCCGACGACAAACTGGTCGCGCTGCTCAAGGCGGAGGGCATCGACGTGGCCCGGCGCACGGTCGCCAAGTACCGGGATTCCTTGAACATTCCGTCGTCCGTGCAGCGCCGCCGGGAAAAGTCGTCGGCCCTCTAGACGAAGACGTGCGGGGAGCAACCTCAAACCCTTGACTTCCGGGTGCCGGAGAACTACTTTCCGGTCCTCTTCGGGTGCTTGGCCATGTCGGTCGGGCCGGGGCGGTTCAGACCGCGCCCCCGGGGTTTGTCGAAGAGGCCCGATAACGGGGCCGGGGGAATATTGGGATAAAACGAACGAAACGGATGTCGGTGGGCGGCCTAGGCGCGCATGTCGGCTCCCCTGTAAAAACGCTTAAGGACCTGCTTTTCAATGGACATCACCGTCAAGGGGAAACAGATGGACGTGGGCGACGCCCTGCGTAGCCATACGGAAAACACCCTCACCAACGCCGTTTCCAAGTATTTCGAACGCGCACTCGACGCCACCGTGGTTTATTCCAAGGTTAACACCGGTTTCCACGCCGACATCAGCGTCCATGCCGGACGCGGGGTCACCGTGCAGGGCCAGGGCGAGGCGAACGACGCCTATCCCGCGCTTGACGCCGCGCTCGAACGCATCGCCAAGCAATTGCGCCGCTATCACCGCAAGCTGGTGAAACACCACGCCAAGGATGCGGAACAGCTGCCCGCGCAGTATTCCATTCTGGCGCAGAGCAACGAAGACGAAGTCGCCGAAGAAGCCCATCCGGCCATCGTTGCGGAAATGCCCCATGAAATCGTCACCATGAGCGTCAGCGACGCCGTGATGCGCCTGGATCTGGGCGATCTGCCGGTGGTGATGTTCAAGAACGGCGGCCACGGCGGGTTGAACGTGGTCTATCGTCGCAAGGACGGCAACGTGGGTTGGATCGACCCGCGCGCGTCCGGCGTCGAAGAAAACTAACGAGACCGTCCCCGGGCGTGTCCCGGGGACGCCATCGGGGGAAGACACATGGAAATCAGTGACCTGATCACCGTTGAAGGCGTGGAGGCCAACCTCCGCGTCACCAGCAAAAAACAGGCGCTGCAAGAGCTGTCCAAGCGTGCGGCCAAGGTCACCGGCCAACACGAACGGGCGATCTTCGACGTGTTGATGGAACGCGAACGCCTCGGCACCACGGGCGTGGGCAATGGCATCGCCATTCCGCACGGCAAACTGGGGGCGTTGGACCGGCTTTACGGCCTGTTCGCACGGCTCGACCAGCCGGTCGACTTCCAGGCCATCGACGAACAGCCGGTGGACCTTATGTTCCTGTTGCTGGCCCCGGAAACGGCGGGCGCCGACCACCTCAAGGCTCTGGCCCGCGTGTCGCGTCTGTTGCGCGACCGTTCGGTGTGCGAAAAGCTGCGCGGCGCCGACGACCCCGAAGCCCTGTTCGTCCTGCTGACCGAATCCTCCGCCTCACAGGCGGCCTGAACCCGTTCAAGGGGGAGGGTTCCCCGTTTTTCGACGGGAGCCCCAAGCCAAGGCATGCACTGCGGTGCGTGCCTTGGTTTTTTAATGCACGCTGAAGGCTTCCAGTTCGTTCTGGCGGATGGTGACGATGGCTTCGTCGCGGTTGTCGACGGTCGTCAGTTCGGTCCCGTCGGCGGCGAAGATGCCGTACGATTCGACACCCTTGACGGTGATCGGCTTGACGTAGGCCACGTCCTCGATGCCCCACGACGCCAGGTCGAAACGGGCCAGGCGGCCCTGGTCGCGGTCCAAGCCGAGGGTCACATAGGCGGTGTGCGCGTGGCGATACATTGGACCGGCTCCCCTCGTTCGGTTGGACGGCCATTAAACATCGCGTCCCCCTAACGTCCGGTTAAGGCATGACGGCCGGGATGAAAAAAAGCCCCGCCGGATGCGACGGCGGGGCTTTTCGTGTCCGCGGGGTTCAGCCGAACACCGGCGGGTCCTCGTCGATGGCCACCAGGCGGTTGGCGCCGAGGCCATTGTAGGTGGTGCTCATTTCCCGGCCGTATGCGCCCAGTTGGTGAAACTCGATCCAGTCCCCTTCCTTGATCGAAATCGGCAGTTCGATCCGGTACGGCAGCTTGTCGTTGCCGTCGCAGGTGGGGCCGTAGATCAGGTAGGGGCGGGTTTCCTCCTGGGCGGCGTCTTCGCGCCCATGGAGGGTGTAGCGTAGCGTCAGCGCCGCGCCGCCCCAATAGACCTCGGCGAAGCCGCCGAAGATGCCGTCGTTCAGGTAGACCGCCTCGTCCTTGACCAGCAGCACCCGGGTGAGAAGGGACCCGGCGTTGTAGACCAGCGCCCGGCCCGGCTCGCACATCAGCGTCGTGTCGTCGGCGATGCCAAGCGTCCGCCTGGCCTCGGCGATGTGTTCGAAATAGGTTTCCAGTGGCACGCACGACGTGGTGGCGTAATAGCCCGGGAAGCCCCCGCCGACATTGATGTAGCTGAGATGCACCCGGGCGGCGTTGCCCGCGTCCAACGCCATGCGCATGCCCTTGGAATAGGAATCCGGGGCCAGACATTGGGATCCCACGTGGAACGACACGCCCACCTTGCGCCCGGCGCCGTGGGCCGCGGCGAGCACCGCGGTGGCCTGCGGCACGGTCGCGCCGAACTTGGTCGACAGGTCGTATACGGCGTAGTCCTGGGGTACGCTGAGGCGAACCGTGATGAACGCGTCCGCGCCGGTGTTTTCCAGAACCTTGGACAGTTCATTGAGGCAGTCCACCACGAAATGGCGCACGCCCCAACGCTCATAGGCGTTGCGGATCGACTGCGGCGTCTTGACCGGGTGGTGAAAATACAGCGTGCCGTCCGGGCTGACGGCGTGGGCGGCCGCGATTTCGGTTTCGGACGCCACGTCCCAGCTGGAGATGCCCGCCTCGGCCAGGGTCTTGAGAACCGCCGGGTGCGCGTTGCATTTGACCGCGAACATCGTTTCGCCGGGAAAACCGGAGAGAAACGCGTTCGCCGCCGCCTTCAGGCCTTGGGGGCGCAGGCACTGGACCGGACGCTCCCCGTCGCTGGCCGCGATCAGCGCGGCGACGGAGGCGTAACGGTCCAAGGTTTCGGAGGGACGCACGAAGTTCATTTCCGATTCCAATGATGTTGCAGGTAGGCGACGCCTTCGGGGTTGACCTGTTCGCGACGCCCGGTGACCCAGTGACGGCATTCGGGCGAACCGCACGAGCACGGGAACTGTTTGAACAGCACGTCCTCGGTAACTGCGTAATCGATGCTGAGAATTTCGCCCGGGCGGATGTCCTTGAGCGCCAGAACTTCGAGGCGCGTCATGTCCAACAGGCAATTCGGACCGCACGAATGCGACAGGTAGCCCACCATGTTGGTGTCGAGGATGTGAGTGGTGGGCGTGACTTGCAGGGTGTGTTGCATCACTTCGTAGGTCAGAGTGCCGGCGAAGCGGGCCACCACGGTGCCGCGCTGGAAATAGGCCAGCGAGCGCACGCGCTTGCCGATCACTTCGACGTCTTCGAGTTCCCACAACGCTTCGGGCTTGTCCCCATACGCCGGCAGTTCGGCCACGGGGTGGAGAAAGGTTGACGTATCGATGTCCGCGACGCGGGGGAATTTGCGCTTGGCGTTGAGGGGACGAATCCCGGATTTTTCGTTGGCGGATGGTTTCATCGTTCTTCCATTCGAATATATGCCTCACCGTCGCGCGGTGAGTGAGGATTGACGTTTACCGGGAAGAACTGGTGGGGCAGATGGCCGCAAGCCACCGTCGCCCGCCAAGGGAGCCCAAACCACTTCAAACCCGCAACTCATCCGGACCCTGGGTTTTGACTGGCCTGACGTGCAGGTTTTGCTGGCCTGTATCCGTGACTCAATTATTTAGTCAAAACGAGACATCCGTCAATAAAAAAAATCGTATATTTGCAGAGGATTTGGGCCGTTTGTGTAGAAAATATTACTGTACTTGTATTGATTAAGTATATCGCTTTGTTTGAATGGATCGTGAGGGTATGCGTTGAAATGTTTTTCGGTCAATCGGGGTGTTTGACGAGGTTAAGAAAAAGTAGTTTGGCGCGCGGTTGGGATGATTTGATTGCCGGAAAGCGGGTGCTTCGGCCTGCGGCATGCGTTTATAGTTTTTGCGCCGGGAGACATCGGCGCATAACTTTTGCATTAGTATGGGCATCCGGGAAGGCACGAAAAAAGCCGTCCCGGCGTGGGGCCGGGACGGCTTTTTTTCTCGCAACGCCAGAAGGTTAATCGGTGCTGGATTCGTCCTTCGGCTTGGCCGGGCCGAACACGCTTTCGACGGTCGGCTCGGCTTCGGGTTTGGGCTTCTCCACCGGCGAGAGGACAGGCAGTTTCGGTTCCGGAGCGGGCTGCACGGCGGTCGTCGCCGGGGCGGCCGGGGCATGGGTGGTGCCGGCCTTCGCGCGGGCGATGGCGACGGCCTTTTCCAGATCCGCTTCGTTGCACAGGCCGAGGCCCACCGGGCTTTGCGGCTTGATGTTGTTGATGTTCCAGTGCGACCGCTCCTTCACCGACTTGATGGTCGGCTTGGTGGTGCCGATGAGGCGCGAAATCTGCGCGTCGGTGAGTTCCGGGTGATGTTTGAGCAGCCATGCGATGGCGTCCGGACGGTCCTGGCGCTTGGACACCGGGGTGTAGCGCGCGCCCTTGCCCCGCGCCTTGGGCTGGGGCAGGGTGACCTTGGCCATTTTCAGCACCGCGTTGGGGTCGGCCTGGCAACGGTCGATTTCGTCTTGGGACAGGACCCCGGCGGCGACCGGGTCGGAGCCGTGCATGCCCACAGCGACCTCGCCGTCGGCGATGGCCTGGACCTCAAGCTCGTGCAGGCCGACGAAATCGGCGATCTGCTCGAACGTCAGGGCGGTGTTCTCGACGAGCCACACGGCCGTCGCCTTGGGCATCAAGGGTTGAGCCATTTTGCAAAATCCTCATTCCAGAAACGGTTCAACCCCCTTTGCGGGGGTTGAGTGGGGTTCTATTTAGCCCAAAAATACGAGCGGGTAAACCGCTTCACGCGATTTTCAGCACGATTTTCCCGATGTGCCCCCCGCGCTCCATCTCGCCGAGCGCCGTCGCCGCGTCGGTCAGGGCGTGGACGCCGTGAATGATGGGGCGGACGGCCCCGGTTTCCAGCGCCGGCCAGACGTTGCGCAGGAGCTCCGCCGCCACCGCCGCCTTGAAGTCCGGGGAGCGCGCGCGAAGCGTCGAACCGGTGACGGTCAAGCGCTTGAGCATCACCGCCATCAGGTCCACCTCGACCTTCGATCCCTGGAGAAACGCGATCTGCACCAGCCGCCCGTCCGGGGCCAGGGCCTGGATGTCGCGCGCCACGTAGTCGCCGCCCACCATGTCCAGGATCACGTCGACGCCCACCCCGCCGCCGAACGCGCGGGCCTGGGGCACGAAATCCTGTTCACGGTGGTTGACCGCCAGGTCCGCCCCCAATTCCCGGCAGACCCGGCATTTTTCCGCGCTGCCGGCCGTCGCCATCACCCGCGCGCCCATCAGGCGGGCGATCTGGATCGCGGCGACGCCGATGCCGCTGGTCCCGCCATGGATCAGAACCCGTTCCCCGGGCTTGAGGCCGGCGCGTCCGATCAGGTTGCTCCAAACGGTGAAAAAGGTTTCCGGCAGGGACGCGGCCTCGATCATGTCCAGGCCATGGGGGACCGGCAGGCACTGCCCGGCCGGGGCGCGGGCGTATTCTGCGTAGCCGCCCCCGGTGAGCAGCGCCGTCACCGCGTCGCCCACCCGCCAGTCCAGGACGCCCGGACCCACGGCCGCGATTTCCCCGGCGGCTTCCAGGCCGGGAATGTCGCTGGCCCCGGGGGGCGGGGGGTAGAGACCGTCGCGCTGCAACAGATCGGGCCGGTTGACGCCCGCCGCCTGCACGCGGATCAGAACCTCGCCCGGGGCGGGACGAGGGACCGGACGGACCGCCTCCACCACCTTGCCGGAGGGGGCGAACAGCATGCAGGCCATTTCAAGCGGCGTGGTCATGGGCGTTCCCCTGGGTTGCCAACCGGGCTATGATCGCCTCAGAACGTGCACAGGGCAAGGAGGGACGCATGGACGCCGATGATCTCGAACCCATCAAGGCCAAGTCCGGGGCCAAAAACCTGGACGAGTTGTCCATCGAGGCGCTGGGCGAATATGTCGAGGCGCTGAAGGCCGAAATCGTCCGCGTCGAAACCGCAATCGATCGCAAAATGGCCGCCCGCGCCGGCGCGGACGCGTTTTTCAAAAGCTGACCGGGCGACCTGCGCAACCGGTGCGATTAAGC
Source organism: Alphaproteobacteria bacterium (assembly GCA_015231605.1). Classification (GTDB taxonomy): domain Bacteria; phylum Pseudomonadota; class Alphaproteobacteria; order Rhodospirillales; family Magnetovibrionaceae; genus JADGBG01. Next base: position 23,019 of record JADGBG010000030.1, read on the forward strand.
ATATGATTTAAGTCTCCTTTAAGGTTTGTCGGCTAAGGTGGATTCCGCCGAAAGGTCGAGACATCCTCTTTCGGCGCCTCCCTGTTAAACTCGCGCCGCCTCATGAGAGGTGGCGCTTTTTTCGACAAAAGGCCACGTCTGTGGGCTTGACGGGGATGGATCGCGTGATAGAGTTCCGGCCACAAGAAAAACAACGGCGAGTTTAACAGGGCTCGGCGAAAGGGCCGCCAAACGGCGGCCCTTTGCTTTTGGACGAGCGGGTCGCGTTTCGTTCGCGGACGCCACCGATCAAACGAGTTCGCCGGTGTCTTGGTTGTCGGACGCGCGGCAGGTGTTGATGCCCAGGATGGAATAGGGCGGACACCAGCCCAACAACGCCGTGCCGAGAACGATCGCCCCCGCCCACAGCACCAGCGACGAAACCGGGTACAGGGCGAAATAGATCCCGATCAAGACAATACCGACCGCGCCCCGAAAGCCCCGGTCCGCGTCACCCAAATTGCGCATGGCGGCGTTACTCCGATTCCGTTGTGAAAACTGTCGGAAGTATACGCGAAAAAAACGGCCGGAGCGAGGCTCCGGCCGAAGTTTGGTGTGAAAGGGGTGAGCTTGTCCGCCCCTTTCGAACGGGAACGATCACACAACTCAGAACGGGAACAGGATGTCCCAGAGCTGCGTACCCCAGCGAGGCTGCTGGAGATTGCTGAGCGTGCCGCGGCCACCATAGGCCACGCGCATCTCCGCAATGCGGGTGTGGGGAACGGTGTTGTCCGATTCGATATCGCCCGGACGGACGACGCCGGTCACCATGAGTTCGCGCAATTCGGAATTCACCACCACTTCCTGGCGGCCCATGATGACCAGCGAGCCGTTGGGCAGGATCTGCGTCACCACGGCGGCGAAGGTCAGGTTGACGCTTTCGCTGCGGTCGATGGAGCCGTCGCCCGAGGTGGAGTGGGTGTTGCCGAAATTGGCCGCCGCCGTGGGATCGAAATCGCGCGGCAGGTTGTTTTTGGACAACTTGGTTTCATAGCCGAGCAGCGCCGTGACGTGTGCGTTTTCGCTGTCCTCGCGGTCGCGCTCGGTCTTGTTGGACATGGAGGCGCTGTCGCTCAAGGACAGGTTCACCGTCAGGATGTCGCCGATTTCCTTGGCGCGGTGGTCCTTGAAGAACGCCCGCGCGCCGGGCCGCCACAACGAATTGACGCTCTGTTCAGCCATCTTGGGGGCCGGCATCGGCATGCTGACCGGGCGGTAGTCGGGCATCGCCGTGGGGTTGGTGATCTCGCTCGTCTTCGGGCCGTCGCCAATATCGCTGATGCGCGACACGGTGTTGCAGGCCGTAAGCGTGGCGGCGAGCGCCGCGACGAGGACCGTCTGCTGGATCCGTGTGGATGTCCGTTTCATGGTCTCTCTCCTCAAATTCAGCGCATGGCCAGGTTGACGGGGGCGTCGATGCGGACCTGGCCAGGTCCGGTGACGACGCCTTCGACGACTTTGTTGGTTTGCGTGTTGGCGATGCTGATCGTGTCGCCTTCTCCGCCTTCCTCGATGGCGCGGCCGACGGCGGTGATCTGCATTTGCGGGGTGGCCAGGACCATCGTCACCCGGTCGCCCTTGCCGACCAGAAGCGGACGGCGCACGTCGTTGTCGGCGACCGGCTTGCCCGCCGAAACGGTCCGGCGCACGGCCATGCCGATCAGGCGCGCGGGATCGACGATGGCGTTGCGAGACAGGCGCTTTTGCGGAAGTTCCAGCCACTTGATATCGGTTTCGCGGATCACGTCGCCGCTCATTTTGCGGCTGATCAGAACCGGCACGTCGATCATGTGCTCCAGCCGCCCGGTGATGCGGCTGCGTTCGTCGTCGCCGTCGCCCCAGGCCACGACCGCGGAAAAACGGCCGGTGCCGGCGTCCAGGTTCACCGCGTGCACGCCGACCCGGTCGGCGCTGTCGACGGGAACGTGAAGGGTCAGGTCGCGGTTGGACAGCACGGCGCGGCTGTCGGGGTCCGCGCCCTGCTCGAGCAGGCCTTCGTGCAACATGGATTTGATGTCGCCGAGCGGCACCATATGGCTTTCGCGGACCACCACCAGGCGGTCGGACTTGGAGCCCGGACGCCATTCCAGGCCGTGGGCGCGGGCGACGCGGTACAGCCAGCGGGCGTCGAATTCGGCGCGTTTGCCGGGGCGCGGTGAATAGGCGACCGTGCGGTCCGCCTTGTCGCCGGCGCCGAGGAAGATATCGCCCAGCCGGATCACGCCGTCGCTGATCGTCACCTCGGGATTCAGGGTGACGAACGGGGCGGCGGGGGCTTCGCCTTCCGTTCCGGCATGGGCCGGAACGGCGGCGAGAAGCGAGATGCCGAGAAGGAGCGTGGAAAGTTTCATGACGTCCTCCCGTTACCTCATCGAGCTCAAGGTGCCCATCATTTCGTCCGAGGTCTGGATGACCTTGGAGTTCATTTCATAGGCGCGCTGGGCGGAGATCAGATTGGAGATCTCCTCCACCGCGTTGACGTTGGAGGTCTCCAGGAAACCCTGCAGGATGGTGCCGAAGCCGGTCGAGCCAGGGGCGCCGGTGGTGGCCGCGCCGGAAGCCGGCGTTTCCAGATACAGGTTCGACCCGACCGATTCCAGGCCCGCGTCGTTGGGGAAGATGGCGGTCTGGATCTGGCCGACGTTTGAATAGTTCACCTGTCCATCCAGTTTCACCAGAACTTCGCCCGACGTGTTGATGGCGACGTCGACGGCGTTGTTGGGAACCGTGATGTTCGGCAGCACCGAATAGCCGTCGTGCGTGACGATGGTGCCGTCCGCGTTGAGCTGGAACGTGCCGTCTCGCGTGTAGGCGGTTTCGCCGCTGGGCATCTGGACCTGGAAGAAGCCCCGGCCCTGGACGGCAAGGTCGAAGGCGTTGTCGGTGGGGTTCAGGTTGCCCTGTTCGTGGATGCGGTAGACGGCCGCGAGCTTGACGCCGAGGCCGAGCTGCACGCCGGTCGGCACGACGGTGCCGGCGTCCGACGAGGTGGAACCCGCGCGGCGCAGGTTTTGATACAAAAGGTCGTGGAATTCGGTGCGCCGGCGCATGAAACCCGTGGTGTTCATGTTCGCCAGGTTGTTCGACACGACTTCGACGTTTTGCTGCTGGGCCAACATGCCCGTGGCTGCGATGCTAAGCGATCTCATTGTTCCCGTCCTTTCTTGTCAAAGGCTCTGTTTGTTGTTCTTGCGTGCGGCGCCATGGCCGCGCCTTGAATTACGAGTTCTGGGTCTTGGCCAGTTCGTTGACGGCCTTGCGGATCCGTTCGTCTTCCTTGTCGATCAGGCTCTTGGCGCTCGCATAGGAGCGGTTGACCTCGATCATGCGGGTCAGTTCCAAGATCGCCTTGACGTTGGAGGTTTCCAGCGAACCCTGGCTCACCTGCGGACGGTCGACGGTCTGCGGCGTCTGGTCGGTGGTGAACATGGAACTGGCGGTGGGTTTCATGAGGTGCTGGTTCTCGAAAGAAACCACGCGCAGTTTCGCCAACTCGCCGTTGTTGGTGGACACCGTGCCGTCGCCGGAAATCGTGATGGTGCTGTCTTCCTGCGCGAACGTGATCGGCGCGCCGCCGTCGGACAGCACCGGCAGGCCCGACTGGGTCACCAACTGCCCGGCGTTGTCCAGGCGGAAGCTGCCGTTGCGGGTGTACATGTCCCGGCCGTCCTCGCCGCGCACCGCGAAATAGCCGTCGCCATGAATGGCGAGGTCCAGCGGATTGCCGGTCTGTTGGATGGGACCTTCCTCGAAGTCGCGGAAGCTTGCGACGTCGCGCACGAACGCCAGACGTTGGTCGGCGATGAAGTCCGCGGAACGCGAACGCTCCAGATGTTCGACGAACATCAACCGTTCGCTCTTATAGCCGGTGGTGTTCATGTTCGCGAGGTTGTTGGCGATGGCGCTCATCTCGCGGCGCAACGTGCCCTGGCGGGAAAGCGCAATATAAGCAGTTGTTTCCATCGGTCTTGCCTTTTTCGATCGTTACCCGGTTGGTGGCGCCCCGTTCTTGCGCGGCGCTCTTTGCCCGAAACTGTTGCAGGGACCGTGCCAAAGTAACAACGCATTGAAAATATTGCGTTCATTGGGCCTTCTTTGGGGACTGGAGGTGGGCAGCAAGGACGTGTTGGCAGCCCTTGCCCGGCAGAACTTGCCCCCCGGGGGCGATTGGCCGGCAGGGGAGCGGAAAAGGCGGATTTCCTGGGCGTC
>JADGBG010000031.1 GCA_015231605.1 Alphaproteobacteria bacterium
CAACGTGACCGATCGTGCCGATGTTGCAGTGCGGCTTCGTGCGTTGAAACTTTTCTTTTGCCATTTTACTTCACTCCATTCGAACCGGATATCAACCGGCAAGTTTGGCTTGGATTTCCTGAGCAACCTGCGCCGGAACTTCGGCGTAGTGCGCGAATTGCATGCTGTACTGGGCGCGGCCCTGAGACATCGAGCGCAAGGTGTTGATATAGCCAAACATGTTGGCCAGGGGCACCTTGGCGGAAATGACGCGAGCGTTGGCGCGCTGTTCCATGTCGCCGATCTGACCCCGGCGGGAGTTGATGTCGCCGATGATGTCGCCCATGTATTCTTCCGGGGTGACGACTTCAACGTCCATGATCGGTTCCAACAGCTTCGGCGCGGCGGCACGGCAGCCTTCACGGAAGGCGGCGCGGGCGGCGATTTCGAAGGCCAGAACCGAAGAGTCCACGTCGTGGTAAGCACCGTCGACCAGGGTCGCCTTGAAGTCGATCACCGGGTAGCCGGCCAGAACGCCGTTGGGCAATGCGCTTTCCAGGCCTTTCTGTACGCCGGGGATGTATTCCTTCGGCACGTTGCCGCCGACGACTTCGCTCTTGAACACGAAGCCTTCGCCCGGCTCGGACGGCTCGAACACCATCTTGACGCGGGCGTACTGACCCGAACCGCCGGACTGTTTCTTGTGGGTGTAGTCGACTTCGGTGCGCTTGGAGATGGTTTCGCGGTACGCAACCTGCGGCGCGCCCACGTTGGCTTCCACCTTGAATTCGCGGCGCATGCGGTCGACGATGATGTCGAGGTGCAATTCGCCCATGCCCTTGATCACGGTCTGCCCGCTTTCGCCGTCGCTGCTGACGCGGAAGGACGGGTCTTCGGCGGCCAAGCGAGACAGCGCGATGCCCATCTTTTCCTGGTCGGCCTTGGACTTCGGTTCCACGGCCACTTCGATGACCGGTTCGGGGAATTCCATGCGCTCCAGGATCACCGCGTTGGCTTTGGTGCACAGCGTGTCGCCGGTGGTGGTGTCCTTGAGACCCGCGATGGCGATGATGTCGCCCGAACGGCATTCCTTGATGTCTTCGCGCGAGTTGGCGTGCATCAACAGCATGCGCCCGACGCGTTCCTGTTTGTCCTTCACGGAGTTCAGCACCGAGGTGCCGGCTTCCAGGACGCCCGAGTAGACGCGGCAGAAGGTCAGCGTGCCGACGAACGGGTCGTTCATGATCTTGAACGCCAGCGCCGCGAACGGCTCGTCGTCGGAGTTGTTGCGTTCGATGATGACTTCCTCGTCGCCCATCTTCACGCCACGGATGGCGGGAACGTCGGTCGGCGCCGGCAGGTAATCGACGACGGCGTCGAGCAGCGGCTGAACGCCCTTGTTCTTGAACGCCGTGCCGCACAGAACCGGAACGAACGCGCCCGCGATGGTGCCCTTGCGGATGCACTTGATCAGGGTCGCTTCGTCGGGCTCGTTGCCTTCGAGGTACGCTTCCATGGCCGCGTCGTCCTGTTCGACGGCGGTCTCGATCATCTTCAGGCGGTATTCGGCGGCCTTGTCGGCCAGGTCAGCGGGGATCTCTTCGTCGTGGAACGCGGCGCCCAGGTTTTCCTCGTCCCAGATGATCGCCTTGTTGCGCAGAATGTCCACGACACCCGTAAAGTCGGCTTCGGAACCGATCGGCAGCTGCAGGACCAGCGGTGCGGCGCCCAGGCGGGTCACCATCATGCTGACGCAGCGATAGAAGTCGGCGCCGGTGCGGTCCATCTTGTTGACGAAGCACATGCGCGGCACGCCGTACTTGTCGGCCTGACGCCACACGGTTTCGGACTGGGGCTCGACGCCGGCCACCGAGTCGAACACCGTGACCGCACCGTCGAGCACGCGCAGCGAACGTTCGACTTCGATGGTGAAGTCCACGTGGCCCGGGGTGTCGATGATGTTGATCTGATGGTCGCGCCAGTGGCAGGTGGTGGCGGCCGACGTGATCGTGATGCCGCGTTCCTGTTCCTGTTCCATCCAGTCCATGGTGGCCGCGCCGTCGTGCACTTCACCGATCTTGTAGGACTTGCCGGTGTAGTACAGGATGCGTTCGGTCGTGGTCGTCTTGCCGGCATCGATGTGAGCCATGATGCCGATGTTGCGATACTTATCGAGGGAGACTTTACGTGCCATGTTCGTAAATCCTTAGGACCTTTCGCAGCCTTACCAACGGTAGTGCGAGAAGGCCTTGTTGGCTTCCGCCATCTTGTGAGTGTCTTCGCGCTTCTTGACGGCCGCGCCACGGTTCTGGGCGGCGTCCAACAGTTCGCCGGACAGGCGTTCCATCATGGTGTTCTCGGAGCGCTTGCGGGCCATGTCGACGATCCAGCGGATCGCAAGAGCCTGACGACGGGACGCGCGCACTTCCATCGGAACCTGATAGGTGGCGCCGCCAACGCGACGCGAACGGACTTCGACGGACGGCTTCACGTTTTCGATGGCTTCATGGAACATCGTGAGCGGGTTGGACTTCGCCTTGCGCTCCATGATGTCGAATGCGCCATAAACGATGCGTTCGGCGGCGGACTTCTTGCCGTCCAGCATCAGGGTGTTCATGAACTTGGTGACCACCTGATCGCCATACTTGGCGTCGGGCAGGATCTCGCGCTTTTCGGCGGCGTGACGACGGGACATCTCTTCGGCTCCCCTCTCTTACTTCGGACGCTTCGCGCCGTACTTGGAACGACGCTGGCGACGCTTGGAGACGCCCTGCGTATCCAGCGTGCCGCGGATGATGTGGTAACGGACACCCGGAAGGTCCTTCACACGGCCGCCGCGGATCATCACGACGGAGTGTTCCTGCAGGTTGTGGCCTTCACCAGGGATGTAGCTGGTCACTTCGAAACCATTGGTCAGGCGCACACGGGCGACCTTGCGAAGGGCCGAGTTCGGCTTCTTCGGAGTGGTGGTGTACACGCGGGTGCACACGCCGCGCTTCTGAGGGCAGGCCTTCAGGGCGGGAACGTTGTTGCGTGCGACCGGAGCCTTGCGGGGCTTGCGGATCAACTGGTTAATCGTCGGCATACCGTTCTTTCCATTACATATGCGCCGCGAACCCCATCCCTTTCCCGGAGGGGTCCCGGTGCAACAAAAAAACCGAAGAGGCAAGCGCAGGTGGCTCTTCTTGCCTCTCAACGGTCAACTCAGCGCCCCTAAGGGCTCTTGTTTTGCAACGCGCTAACTTCGGAAACCTGCGTCTGAACCGCAAAACGGGTTCACCACCAAGTCCCTGAAGAGTGGCGCATACTATGCAGACGGCCCCGCCGCGTCAAGCAGAGATTCCGGACATCTCGCCTGTTTTCATTACTTGCGAATCTCACCCACCCCACGCAATTTTATTTCCACACATTCCCATTACGTGTTCGAAAACACCTTTCCGGTCCATCCGCATGTTTCAACACGACACGAATCCGGACTTGGAAAAGGCCCTGGGGGCCTGCGCGCCTGGCGGGATACGCACCCCTTGCGCCCGGGCACGCGCAAGCATGACCGGCAAGACCATGTTGAGCAGCATCCGATTCCCCTGACCGCTCAGAGCCCTGCGCGGGACATTCTTTGATTTCCCGAAGACGTCTCAACGCGTCGCGCGACCGCGCCAAGTTCAGGTGGATCGCGATCGACAAAAAACCCCGGCTGTCGCCAGCCGGGGTTTTTCAGTCCTGAACACGGCCCAGGGAGAGCGGCTTATTCGCCGTCCATCGCCCCCGGGGCGTCCGCAAGGGGAGTGGGCATGAGGTCAACCGGCGGAAGCCCCTGCTCTTCCAGTTCGTCCGGTCCCGCGTTCTCCATCAGCTCCGCATCGCGCTCGGCGGCGATGGAACGGAAGTTGTTCATCACCGAACCGGTGCCCGCCGGGATCAAACGGCCGACGATGACGTTTTCCTTGAGACCGATCAGGGTGTCGATCTTGCCGGAGACGGACGCCTCGGTCAGCACGCGGGTGGTTTCCTGGAACGACGCGGCCGAAATGAACGACTGGGTCTGCAGCGAGGCCTTGGTGATGCCCTGCAGCACCGCCGAAGCGGCGGCCGGGCGTTCACCCGCGTCCAGCGCCTTGGCGTTGACCTTTTCGAGCTCGCTCTTGTCGATCAGCTCGCCCACCAAGTAGGTGGTGTCGCCGGGCTCGGTGATCTCGACCTTTTGCAGCATCTGGCGGCAAATCACCTCAATGTGCTTGTCGTTGATCTTCACGCCCTGCAGTCGGTAGACCTCCTGGATTTCGTTGACCAGGTATTCGGCCAACGCCTCGACGCCCATGACGGACAGGATGTCGTGCGGAACCGGGTTGCCGTCCATCAGGGGATCGCCCTTCTGCACGTAGTCGCCTTCCTGCACGGCCAGGTGCTTGCCCTTCGGGATCATGTATTCGCGGGGCTCGACGCCGTCCTCGGCGGGTTCGACGATGATGCGGCGCTTGTTCTTGTAGTCCTTGCCGAACACCACGCGGCCATCGATATCGGCGATGATGGCGTGATCCTTCGGCTTGCGGGCTTCGAACAGTTCCGCGACGCGCGGCAGACCGCCGGTGATGTCGCGGGTCTTGGCGCTTTCCCGCGGGATACGCGCCAGAACGTCGCCGGCGTGGACGTCCTGATCGTGTTCAACGGACAGAACCGCGTCCACCGGCAGGAAGTAGCGGGCTTCCATGCCGTCGTCCAGGGTGACCACCTCGCCCTTTTTGTTGCGCAAGGTGATGCGCGGCTTCAAGTCCGTGCCCTTGGGCTGAGACTTCCAGTCCACGACCACCTTGGACGAGATGCCGGTGGCTTCGTCCATCTGCTCCATGAGCGAGATGCCTTCCACCAGGTCCATGTAGCTCACGGAACCTTCCTTTTCGGTGATGATGGGCAGCGTGTACGGGTCCCATTCGGCCAGCTTGGTGGCGCGTTCGACCTTGACCCCATCCTTGGTCAGCAGCTTGGCGCCGTAAGGCACGCGCTGGCGCGACCGTTCGCGGTCCTGGTCGTCGATCATGGCGATTTCCGCGTTGCGGCTCATCACCACCAGAACGCCGTCGGAGTTCTTGACCGTGGAGCAGTTGTACAGCTTCACCTTGCCGTCGAACACGGCTTCGATAAAGGACTGTTCGGAACCCTTCTGCGCGGCGCCGCCGATGTGGAACGTGCGCATGGTCAGCTGGGTGCCCGGTTCGCCGATGGACTGGGCCGCCATGACGCCGACGGCTTCGCCCACGTTCACGCGGGTGCCGCGGGCCAGATCGCGGCCGTAGCAGGTCGCGCAGATGCCGATCTTGCTTTCGCAGGTCAGCGGCGAACGGACCTTGAGGCTTTCAAGTTCCGCCTCGGCCAAAATCACGGCGTCCGCTTCCTGGACCAGATGGCCCTTCTTGAACAGAAGCTCGCCGCTGATCGGGTGGAGGGCATCCTCGCCCAGCGTGCGGCCGAGAACCTGTTCACCGATGTCGACCACGGTTTCGCCGCCCTGCACCACCGGAGTCACGGTGATGACGACGTCGGTGCCGCAGTCTTCTTCATAGACGATGCAGTCCTGCGCCACGTCGACCAGGCGGCGGGTCAGATAGCCGGAGTTCGCCGTCTTCAAGGCGGTGTCGGCCAGACCCTTGCGGGCGCCGTGCGTGGAGTTGAAGTACTCCAACACCGTCAGGCCTTCCTTGAAGTTGGAGATGATCGGCGTTTCGATGATTTCGCCGGACGGCTTGGCCATCAGGCCGCGCATGCCCGCCAGCTGCTTCATCTGCGCCACGGAGCCACGCGCCCCGGAGTGCGCCATCATGTACACCGAGTTGATGGGTTCGCCCGGACGGTCGGCGGAAATGACCTTCATCATTTCGTCCGACACCATGTCGGTGCAATGCGCCCAGGCGTCCACCACCTTGTTGTATTTTTCGCCCTGGGTGATCAGGCCGTCCTGGTACTGCTGTTCGTATTCCTTGACCTTGGCTTCGGTCTGGTTGACCAGCTTTTCCTTGGCTTCGGGAATGATCAGGTCGTCCTTGCCGAACGAGATGCCGGCGCGGCACGCGTTGGCGAAGCCGAGGCCCATGATGCGGTCGGCGAAGATGACCGTCTCTTTCTGGCCGCAGTGGCGGTACACCACGTCGATGACGTTGGTGACTTCCTTCTTGGTCAACAGGCGGTTCACCAGATCGAACGGCACCTTCGGGTGGCGCGGCAGAACCTCGGACACCATCAGGCGGCCCGGCGTGGTGTCCACACGGTAGACCTTGGGGTTGCCGTTTTCATCGACGCCGTGATAGCGCGCGACGATCTTGGCATGCAGAGACAGAACGCCTTCGTCCAGCGCATGCTGCACTTCGCCCAGGTCGGCGACGATCAGGCCTTCGCCCTTCTCGCCTTCGCGCATCATGGTCATGTAGTACAGGCCCAGGATGATGTCCTGGGACGGCACGATGATGGGCTTGCCGTTGGCGGGGCTGAGGATGTTGTTGGTGGACATCATCAGCACGCGGGCTTCCAGCTGGGCTTCGAGCGACAGCGGCACGTGCACGGCCATCTGGTCGCCGTCGAAGTCGGCGTTGAACGCGGCGCAAACCAGCGGGTGCAGCTGGATGGCCTTGCCTTCGATCAGCTTCGGTTCGAACGCCTGGATGCCGAGGCGGTGCAGCGTCGGCGCGCGGTTCAGCAGAACCGGGTGCTCGCGGATGACCTCTTCGAGGATGTCCCAAACCTCGGGACGTTCCTTTTCCAGCATGCGCTTGGCGGCCTTGATGGTGGTGGCGTAGCCGTACAGTTCCAGCTTGGAATAGATGAACGGCTTGAACAGCTCCAACGCCATCTTCTTGGGCAAGCCGCACTGGTGCAGCTTCAATTCCGGACCCACCACGATGACCGAGCGGCCGGAGTAGTCGACGCGCTTGCCGAGCAGGTTCTGACGGAAGCGGCCCTGCTTGCCCTTGAGCATGTCGGACAGCGACTTCAGAGGACGCTTGTTGGCGCCGGTGATGGCGCGGCCGCGACGGCCGTTGTCGAACAGGGCGTCGACGGATTCCTGCAGCATGCGCTTTTCGTTGCGCACGATGATGTCCGGCGCGCGCAGTTCGATCAGGCGCTTGAGGCGATTGTTGCGGTTGATCACGCGGCGGTACAGATCGTTCAGATCCGAGGTCGCGAAACGGCCGCCATCCAGCGGAACCAGCGGACGCAGTTCGGGCGGGATGACCGGGATCACTTCCATGATCATCCATTCCGGACGCGAGCCGGATTCGAGGAACGCCTCGACCAGCTTGAGACGCTTCACCAGCTTCTTGCGCTTGGCTTCCGACGTGGTGTCCTTGAGCTCGTCCTTGAGGAACTCCAACTCTTCTTCCAGGTCGATGTCGGCCAGCATGTCGCGCAGCGCTTCCGCGCCGATTCCCACCGTGAACGCGTCAACGCCGTATTCGTCGACCGCGTTCTGGTACTGCTCTTCCGTCAGAAGTTCGTTCTTCTTGAGCGGCGTCAGGCCGGGTTCGACCACCACGTAGTTTTCGAAATACAGAACGCGTTCCAGATCCTTCAGCGTCATGTCGGTGAGCAGGCCGATGCGGCTCGGCAGCGACTTGAGGAACCAGATGTGGGCGACCGGGCTGGCGAGCTCGATATGCCCCATGCGTTCGCGGCGCACCTTCTGCAAGGTCACTTCGACGCCGCACTTTTCGCAGGTGATGCCTTTGTATTTCATGCGCTTGTACTTGCCGCACAAGCACTCGTAGTCCTTCACCGGGCCAAAGATGCGCGCGCAGAAGAGGCCGTCGCGCTCCGGTTTGAAGGTGCGGTAGTTGATGGTTTCCGGCTTCTTGATTTCGCCGAACGACCAGGACCGGATCTGCTCCGGAGAGGCGATCTTGATCTGGATCGTGTCGAAACGCTGCGTTCCAGTGACTTGCTGACCGAAAACCTTCGCGAGTTCGTTCATCTTCAATTACTCCTCAAATTCTCTCAGATCAGTCCAAGTCCACGTTCAGGCCGAGAGCCTGAAGTTCCTTGACCAGAACGTTGAAGGATTCCGGCACACCGGCTTCGAAGTTGTCGTCGCCGCGCACGATGGCCTCGTAGACCTTGGTGCGGCCCGACACGTCGTCCGACTTGACGGTCAGCATTTCCTGCAGCGTGTATGCCGCGCCATAGGCTTCCAGCGCCCACACTTCCATTTCGCCGAAGCGCTGGCCGCCGAACTGCGCCTTGCCGCCCAGCGGCTGCTGGGTGACCAGCGAGTACGGGCCGATGGAACGCGCGTGGATCTTGTCGTCCACCAGGTGGTGCAGCTTGAGCATGTAGATGTAGCCCACCGTGACCGGACGGTCGAAGACTTCGCCCGTGCGGCCGTCGATCAGCGTCATCTGGCCCGACGTCGGCAGGCCGGCGGCCTGCAGCATGTCGGCGATGTCGCCTTCGTGCGCGCCGTCGAACACCGGCGTCGCGATGGGAACGCCGCGGCGCAGGTTGTCGGCCATTTCCATGACCTGCACGTCGTCAAGCGGTTCGATCTTTTCCTTGTATTCGTCGGCGGAATAGATCGACTTCAGCTTGCCGCGCAGCTGATTGGTGTCGGCCCCGGTGTTCTTGACCGCGTCGGCCATTTCGCCGATCTGGATGCCGAGCCCGGCGCACGCCCAGCCCAGGTGGGTTTCCAGAATCTGGCCCACGTTCATGCGCGACGGCACGCCCAGCGGGTTCAGCACGATGTCGACCGGACGGCCGTCTTCCAGATAGGGCATGTCTTCAACCGGCATGATGCGGGAGATGACGCCCTTGTTGCCGTGGCGGCCGGCCATCTTGTCGCCCGGCTGCAGCTTGCGCTTCACCGCGACGAACACCTTGACCATCTTCATCACGCCCGGCGCCAGATCGTCGCCACGTTGCAGCTTGTCGACCTTGTCTTCGAAGCGCGCCTGCAGGGCTGCGATCGATTCCTCGAACTGCCCCTTCAGTGCTTCGACGTCCATCATCACCTTGTCGTTGGCGACCACGATCTGCGCCTGTTGACCCGGCGTGTATTCGTTCAACACGTCCTCGGTGATGGTGACGCCTTCCTTGAGCCCCTTGGGACCGGACACGACCTTCTTGCGCAGCAGCAGGTCCTTGAGGCGGGCCGAGAAGCTCTTTTCCAGGATCGCGCGTTCGTCGTCGCGGTCCTTGGCCAGGCGTTCGATTTCGTCGCGTTCGATCGCCAGCGCGCGTTCGTCCTTGTCGACGCCGCGGCGGTTGAACACGCGGACCTCGACCACCGTGCCGGCCACGCCCGGCGGCAGACGCAGAGACGTGTCGCGCACGTCGGTGGCCTTTTCGCCGAAGATGGCGCGCAGCAGCTTTTCTTCCGGCGTCATCGGGGATTCGCCCTTCGGCGTCACCTTGCCGACCAGAATGTCGCCCGGCTTGATTTCCGCGCCGATGTACACGATGCCGGCTTCGTCCAGGTTCTTCAGCGCTTCTTCACCGACGTTCGGGATGTCGCGCGTGATTTCTTCCTGGCCCAGCTTGGTGTCGCGGGCCATGACTTCGAATTCCTCGATGTGGATCGAGGTGAACACGTCGTCACGCACGATGCGTTCGGAGATCAGGATCGAGTCTTCGAAGTTGTAGCCGTTCCACGGCATGAACGCGACCAGCACGTTCTTGCCCAACGCCAGATCGCCCAGCTGCGTCGACGGGCCGTCGGCGATGGTGTCGCCCGCTTCGACGCGGTCGCCCACCTTGACCAGCGGCTTCTGGTGCAAGCAGGTGTTCTGGTTGGAACGCTGGAACTTCAGCAGGTTGTAGATGTCGACGCCGGACGCCGAGGTGGAGGTTTCCTCGGTCGCGCGCACCACGATGCGGGTCGCGTCGATCTGGTCCACCACGCCGGAGCGCCTGGCGATGATCACCGCGCCGGAATCGCGGGCCACGGTTTCTTCCATGCCGGTGCCGACCAGCGGCGCCTCGGCCTGCAACAGCGGCACGGCCTGGCGCATCATGTTCGAGCCCATCAACGCGCGGTTGGCGTCGTCGTTTTCCAGGAACGGAATGAGCGCGGTGGCCACCGACACCAGCTGCTTGGGCGAAACGTCGATGAACTGGATGTTGTCCGGATGCACCATCACGAAGTCGCCGGCCTTGCGGCAGCTGACCATGTCGTCGACGAACTTGCCGCTTTTGTCCAGGTTGGCGTTGGCCTGCGCGATGATGTAGCGGCCTTCCTCCATGGCGGACATGTAGATGACCTCGTCGGCCACCTTGCCCTTTTCCACGCGCCGGTATGGGCTTTCGATGAAGCCGTACTTGTTGACGCGGGCGAACGTCGCCAGCGAGTTGATCAGACCGATGTTCGGACCTTCGGGCGTTTCGATCGGGCAGATGCGGCCGTAATGGGTCGGGTGCACGTCGCGCACTTCGAAGCCCGCGCGTTCGCGGGTCAAGCCGCCCGGCCCCAACGCCGACAGGCGGCGCTTGTGGGTGACTTCCGACAGCGGGTTGGTCTGGTCCATGAACTGCGACAGCTGCGAAGAGCCGAAGAATTCACGCACCGCCGCCGACGCCGGCTTGGCGTTGATCAGGTCGTGCGGCATGACGGTGTCGATTTCCACCGAGCTCATGCGTTCGCGGATCGCACGCTCCATGCGCAGCAGGCCGACGCGGTACTGGTTTTCCATCAGTTCGCCCACCGAACGCACACGGCGGTTGCCGAGGTGGTCGATGTCGTCGATTTCACCGCGGCCGTCCTTGAGTTCGACCAGGGTGCGCACGATTTCCAGGATGTCCTCGCGGCGCAGCACGCGCAGCGTGTCTTCGGTTTGGAACCCGAGGCGCGAGTTCATCTTCACGCGGCCGACGCTGCTCAGATCGTAGCGTTCGGCGTCGAAGAACAGCGAACCAAACAACGCTTCCGCCGTTTCCAGGGTCGGCGGTTCGCCCGGGCGCATGACGCGGTAGATGTCGATCAGGGCTTCTTCGCGGCACGTGTTGCGGTCGATCGCCAGCGTGTTGCGGATGTACGGCCCGACGTTCATGTGGTCGATGGCGAGCGTGTGGATTTCGGTGATGCCCGCGCCTTCGATGGCCTCGATCACGGCCTCGGTCAGTTCCTCGCCCGCCTCGGCGAAGATTTCACCGCTGGTTTCGCTGAAGATTTCCCGTCCGGCGTAGGAGCCGATCAGATCCTCGGCGGTCACCAGGATTTCGGCCAGCGCGCTTTCCTCCAGCTTGCGCAACGCCCGCGGGGTCATCTTGGTGCCGGCTTCGGCCGCGACCTTGCCGGTCTTGGCGTTGATCAGGTCCTTGACCAGTTTGGTGCCGCGCAGCCGTTCGGCGACAAACGGGGTCTTCCAACCCTTCTTGGTGCGGGTGTGGACGATTTCGTCGTAGAAGTAGTTGAGGATGTCTTCCTTGGACAGGCCTTCGGCTTCCAACGGATCGACGGTGTCGCCCTTGGACTTGGCGGTTTCGCGCTTGGTGGCCGTTTCGTCGTTGTCCAGGGCCATCAACAGCGTGGTGACCGGCAGCTTGCGGCGGCGGTCGATGCGCACGTAGACGAGATCCTTGGCGTCGAATTCGAAGTCCAGCCACGAACCGCGGTAAGGGATCACGCGCGCGGCGAACAGGTATTTGCCCGAAGAGTGGGTCTTGCCCTTGTCATGGTCGAAGAACACGCCCGGCGAGCGGTGCATCTGCGACACGATGACGCGTTCGGTGCCGTTGACGACGAAGGTGCCGTTGGCGGTCATGAACGGCATGTCGCCCATGTAGACGTCCTGTTCCTTGATGTCGCGGACCGACTTGGAACCGGTTTCCTCGTCGATGTCCCACACCACCAGGCGCAGCGTGACCTTGAGCGGAGCGGCGAACGTGATGCCGCGCTGCTGGCATTCCTCGACGTCGTATTTGGGGGGCTCGAATTCATAGGAAACGTATTCCAACGTGCCGCGGCCCGAGAAATCCTCGATCGGGAACACCGACTTGAACACTTCCTCAAGGCCGGTCGTGGTGCGCTCGGCGACCGGAATGTCCTTTTGCAGGAACTGCTCGTAGGAGGTCTTCTGCACCTCGATCAGGTTCGGCATGCCGGTTGCGGCGGCGATCTTCCCATAGTTCTTGCGAACGCGCTTGCGGCTCGTGAACGTCGTTGCCATGGTGTGTCCTCGTTTCCTGTAGGGCCCCGCAATTGGGCCGGAAATTCTCAAAATTCACAAACGGCTCTCGGCCACACGGCGATCGAGCCCTTAAATACGAAAACGCCTCCAGCGGACCTCATCGGGATGCCGATCCCAATCTGTCGCGCCACGAGGCGTTCAAACCTTCCGTTTTCCCGGCTTCGGCAAGCCCATTCCGACGGTCGGCTCGGTACGGTGGGAAATGGCGGCGCTCCCGTGAGCGCCGCCAAGACCCGATGGAGTCACAAGACTTACTTGAGTTCGACGGTCGCGCCGGCTTCTTCAAGCTGCTTCTTGATGGCTTCGGCGTCGGCCTTGGACACGCCTTCCTTGACCGCCTTCGGAGCGCCTTCGACCAGATCCTTCGCTTCCTTGAGGCCCAGGCCGGTGATGGCGCGGACTTCCTTGATCACGTTGATCTTCTTGTCGCCGGCGGCAGCCAGGATGACGTCGAATTCGGTCTTTTCCTCGGCGGCTTCGGCCGGAGCGCCGGCAACGGCGGCCACGGCAACCGGAGCGGCGGCGGAAACGCCCCACTTTTCTTCCAGCATTTTGGACAGCTCAGCCGCTTCCATGACGGTCAGGGCGGAGAGTTCTTCCACGATTTTAGCGAGATCAGCCATTTTGATAATTTCCTTGTGCTTGAACGTGTTGTCTGTTGTTTCCGGTTACGCGGCTTCGCCCTTGGCAGCGTACGCGCCGCATACGCGCGCCAGCTGTCCGGCGGGTGCCTGCAGCACGCCGGCGACCTTGGTCGCGGGCGCCTGGATCAGGCCCACCAGCTTGCCACGGAGTTCGTCCAGGGACGGCATGGTCGCCAGGGCTTGCACACCCGCAACGTCCAGAACCGTGGTTCCCATCGCGCCGCCGACAATTTCGAATTTGTCATTGTCTTTGGCGAATTTGGCCGCCACCTTGGCCGCGGCGACGACGTCTTCGCTATACGCGATGCCCGTCGGGCCGGTGAAAAGGTCGGCGATCCCCTCGAACTGCGTGTCCTTGAGGGCGAGACGCGTGAGCCGGTTCTTGGTCACTTTGAACTTGGCCCCGGCTTCCATGAGCTTGACGCGCAGGTCTTCCATCTTACGGACGGTCAGACCCAGGTTATGGGTCACGATCACCGTTTGGGCGCCCTGCAAGGTCTCATGAAGTTCGGCGACCAATTGTTCCTTTTGAGAACGGTCCACTGTCGTCTCCAGTTTCCCTTGGCTTCGTCTTCCGTCCCGAAGGACTTCCGGCGAGGCCGTTGCACGAACGAGGCTCCACAAACCCGAAGGCCCGGGGAACCCCACGACCTGTCCAGTGCAACAGTTCAAGCCGTTGAAACGCCATATGGCGAAAAACGGTTACTGCACCGTCTATGCAGGCGGTTTCCCATTACGCCCCGCCCGATTGCGGGACACCTGCGGTCTTGGACAGGCTTTGGAAGCGTCCGGCCCCGGGATCGCGCCCAAGGCCCTGGCTTCCGCATCCGGCCCACCCGCGAACGGGTGGGCCGAAAAGTCTTGATCGACGGCTTATTCGCCGCCGACGATGCTGGCGATGTCCAGCTTGACGCCCGGCCCCATGGTGGAGCTCAGCGCCACGCGCTTGAGGTAGGTCCCCTTCGCGCCGGACGGCTTCGCCTTGTTCAACGCGTCGATGAACGCCTTGACGTTGCCGACCAAGGCCGCTTCGTCGAAGCTGGCCTTGCCGACGCCGGCGTGCACGATGCCCTGCTTTTCAACGCGGAATTCGATCTGGCCGCCCTTGGCGTCCTTGATGGCCTGGGCGACGTCCGCGGTGACGGTGCCGAGCTTGGGGTTCGGCATCAGGCCGCGCGGACCCAGGACCTTGCCCAGCTTGCCGACGACCATCATCATGTCCGGCGTGGCGATGCAGCGGTCGAAGTTCATTTCGCCCTTCTGGATCATTTCCGCCAGATCATCCGCGCCGACCAGGTCCGCACCGGCGGCCTTGGCTTCCTCGGCCTTGTCGCCCTTGGCGAACACGGCGACGCGCACCGACTTGCCGGTACCGTTCGGCAGGGACACCATGCCGCGGACCATCTGGTCGGCGTGCTTCGGATCGACGCCCAGATTGACGGCGACTTCCACGGTTTCATCGAACTTCGCTTTGGCGTTGGACTTCACCAGCTTCACGGCCTCGGCGAGATCATAGTTCTTTTCGCGGTCCACGGTCGCTTCGGCCGCGGCCAGACGCTTTCCCAATTTTCGCATGATCTTACTCCGTAACCTCGAGACCCATGGAACGCGCGGTGCCGGCGATCTGACGCGCGGCGGCGTCGATGTCGGTGGCGTTCAGGTCCTTCATCTTCATTTCGGCGATCTCACGGCACTGGACCATGGTCACGGACCCGACCTTTTCGGTGCCGGTCTTGTGGGCGCCCGTCTGGATCTTAGCCGCCTTCTTGAGCAGGAAGCTCGCGGGCGGGGTCTTGAGGATGAATTCGAACGAGGAGTCCGCATAGCCCGTGATGACCACGGGGATCGGCATGCCCTGCTCCAGATTCTGGGTTTGGGCGTTGAACTGCTTGCAGAATTCCATGATGTTCAGACCAGCCTGACCAAGGGCCGGGCCGATGGGCGGAGACGGATTGGCTTGTCCCGCCTTCACCTGCAATTTGACGATTGCACGTACTTTCTTTGCCATTTGTTTCTCAGTCCTTTTTTATTTGCTGAGGGCGTGGTGTGGCCATGGCGGACCTCCCACGCGTGCCCGGCGGCCTCATGCCGGCCGGAATTCCTTGAACCTTACGATTTCTCGACCTGGGCGTATTCCAACTCCACCGGGGTCGAACGGCCGAAGATGCTGACCGCGACCTTAAGGCGGGAACGCTCCTCGTCGACGTCCTCGACGGTGCCGTTGAACGACGTGAAGGGGCCGTCCACGACGCGGACCTGATCGCCGATCTCGAACACGACGGAGGGCCTCGGACGGTCCACGCCTTCCTGAACTTGGTTCAGGATGCGCTGAGCCTCGGCCGCGGTGATCGGCGTCGGGCGATCCTTGGATCCGAGGAACCCGCTGACCTTCGGCGTGTTCTGCACCAGATGCCAAGCCTGATCGCTCATTTCCATTTCGATCAGGACGTAGCCCGGGAAAAACTTGCGTTCGCTCGACACCTTCGCGCCGCGACGCACTTCCACGACCTCTTCGCTGGGCACCAGAACCTGCAGGATCTTGTCATCCATGCCGGCCTGACGGGCCTGTTCCTCAATCGACTGCTTGACCTTCTTTTCGAAGCCCGAATAGACGTGCAGGACGTACCACCTCGCCGCCATCGATCAATTCCCCATGCCCAGAATCAGGCGAACGCCCCACGACAACAGCTGGTCCACCAGGAAAAAGAAAATCGCGGCCATGAACGCCATGATCAACACCGTGACGGTCGAAATGGCGGTCTCGCGGCGCGTCGGCCAAGTCACCTTGGCCGTCTCCTGACGCACTTCCTGCACGAACTTCGCGGGCGTGGTTTTCGCCATGATATGCAAACTTCCAAAACAATCGAACCGCCGGGGCGGCCCTAGAAACCAGTCACACGGAGATGGCAGGGGCACCAGGGCTCGAACCCGGGACCTGCGGTTTTGGAGACCGCCGCTCTACCAACTGAGCTATACCCCTATGACTCCATGCCTTTTTGCGATCCCCGTAAAGGGAACGACAGGACGGGAAGCCCGTCCTGCCGAGATACCGCCGAGGCGGAAGTGGGGGTTTACCCTCTTCCGCCCGGGTTGTCCAGTATCTTTAGTTGGTCACCTTGGAGACGACGCCGGCGCCGACGGTGCGGCCGCCTTCGCGGATGGCGAAACGCAGACCTTCGTCCATGGCGATCGGGGCGATCAGCTCGACTTCCATCGCGATGTTGTCGCCCGGCATCACCATTTCAACGCCTTCCGGCAGCTGGCAGGTGCCCGTGACGTCCGTCGTGCGGAAGTAGAACTGCGGACGATAGTTGGTGAAGAACGGCGTGTGACGGCCCCCTTCTTCCTTCGTCAGGATGTACGCCTCGCAGGAGAACTTCGTGTGCGGCGTGATCGAGCCCGGCTTCGCCAGAACCTGACCGCGCTCCACGTCTTCGCGCTTCGTGCCGCGCAGAAGAACGCCAACGTTGTCCCCCGCTTCGCCCTGATCCAGAAGCTTGCGGAACATTTCAACGCCCGTGCAGGTCGTCTTCTGCGTGTTGCGCAGGCCGACGATTTCGATTTCCTCGCCAACCTTCACAATGCCGCGTTCGATACGCCCCGTCACCACGGTGCCGCGGCCAGAGATCGAAAACACGTCTTCGATCGGCATCAGGAACGCCTGATCCTTCGGACGGTCCGGCTGCGGGATGTACTCGTCAACCGCCTTCATCAGTTCCAGGATCGCGTCGTGGCCGATCTTCGGATCGCTGTCTTCCAGTGCCGCCAGGGCCGAGCCCTTCACGATGGGAATGTCGTCGCCCGGGAAGTCGTACGAAGACAGAAGCTCGCGGATTTCCATTTCCACCAGTTCCAGAAGTTCTTCGTCGTCCACCTGGTCGACCTTGTTCATGAACACCACCAGAGCCGGAACGCCGACCTGGCGCGCCAGAAGGATGTGCTCGCGCGTCTGCGGCATGGGGCCGTCGGCCGCCGAAACCACGAGGATCGCGCCGTCCATCTGCGCCGCGCCGGTGATCATGTTCTTCACATAGTCCGCGTGACCCGGGCAGTCGACGTGCGCGTAGTGACGCGCTTCCGTCTGATATTCGACGTGCGCCGTCGAAATCGTGATGCCGCGCTCGCGTTCTTCCGGTGCTTTGTCGATCTGGTCGTACGCCGAGTACGTGGCGCCGCCCGTCTCCGCAAGGACCTTCGTGATCGCCGCCGTCAGCGACGTCTTGCCGTGGTCAACGTGACCGATCGTGCCGATGTTGCAGTGCGGCTTCGTGCGTTGAAACTTTTCCTTGGCCATTTCCGTTTCCTCAAACCTTACGGTAACCAAAATTATAATAGATCAAACCAATACCCTTGGCGGACCTACTACACCAGCTCGTTCTGGCGGTTGGGTTGGAGCGGGTGAAGGGAATCGAACCCTCGTCGTAAGCTTGGAAGGCTTCTGCTCTACCATTGAGCTACACCCGCAAGCGCCAACGCCAACCCCACCAGGGGGTTCCGGCCAGTGTCCGATAGCGGCGCGCTTGCGAGGATGGTGGAGGGGGCTGGATTCGAACCAGCGTAGGCGTACGCCAACGGGTTTACAGCCCGTCCCCTTTAGCCACTCGGGCACCCCTCCATATCCTAACGGGCGCGCGCCGGTATACCGGCGGTCCGGACGGTGCGCAATATGACCGATTGCACGGCCTTGTCAACCGCCTATTGGCTGGTCATGCGAAAGTTTTTTATCCCCGCCTCACGCATGCCGGAAAAGAGTGGAGACAACACCGCCGGTCCAATGATAAAAGCGGCCATGGCAAAGCGCAGAAAACATTCCAGGTCCGGGCGCCCCGGCGCCGAATCCGCCCCTTACGACGACGCAAGCGGCCGTCCCGTTCAGGCCGTGCGCGGCGCGCACAAGACCGCCGGACATTGGCTGTACGGCGTCCACGCCTGCATCGCCGCGCTGGCCAATCCCGAGCGCGTGGTTTCGCGCATCGTGATCGCGTCGCAAAGCGGGGCCGATCTGGAACCCCCGGCGGTCGAGGCCGCCAACGGGGCCGAATACCTGGGTGGCCACCCGCGTCCCGCCATCGAATTTCGCGACCGACGTGAACTCGACGCCCTGTTGCCGCGAGAAGCCGTGCATCAGGGCATCTGCGTCGAGGCCACGCCCCTGCCCCATCCCGTCCTCGAGGACGTCATCGAAGCGGCCGAAGGTCTGGACAGCGCCTGCGTGGTGGTCCTCGACCAGGCCACCGACCCGCGCAACATCGGCGCGGTGATGCGCTCCGCCGCCGCGTTCGGCGCGCTGGGCGTGGTGGTTCAGGACAAGCACGCTCCGGACATCACAGGGGCGCTGGCCAAGGCCGCGTCCGGCGCGGTGGAACGCCTGCCCTACGTCAAAGCCACCAATCTGGCGCGCTCCCTGGATCAATTGAAGTCCGCCGGATTCTGGTGCGTCGGCTTCGACGGCCACGGGGACACCTATATGACTCCCGACACGCTGAAGGGCCGCAACGCCCTGGTGCTGGGGGCCGAAGGGGCCGGCCTGCGCCGCCTGACCCGGGAAACCTGCGATCTGCTGGTGAAAATCCCCATCACGGATGCGGTGGAAAGCCTGAATTTATCCAACGCGGCCGCCATCGCCCTCTTTCAGTTCGCCCAATCAAACCCCTAACTCCATGATATGGAATACGAATATCGTTCTTGCCCGCTAATTATACACTATTTTGTGATAGTTAATATTTATATTGACACACGTTGTGTGTATTTGTACATTGACCTCATCAAGGGCGGTGCGATGGGCGCGCCGCAATTGCAGATCGGAACCCCGCCATGTCCACCCAGGTTATCCGCCTCGAAGACGCCAAGTCGTTGATCGAACACGCTCCGCGCGACGTTCACGCGCAGCTCCGCGCCGGCCGCGCGATGCTGGTGGACGTGCGCGAAGCCGGTGAATACGAAACCGCCCGGGTGCCGGGGTCGTTTCTGATGCCGCTCAGCTGTTTCGACGCCACCCACTTTCCGGCCCTGCCCGGCGTTCGCGTGATCCTGATGTGCGCCGTGGGCAAGCGTTCCGCGGCCGCCGCCAAGCAACTGATGAACGCGGGCGCTCGCGAAGTGCACCACATGCAGGGCGGTTTCAACGCGTGGAAGGCCGAAGGCCTGGATTTCATTTGACTTTGCACCCCAATCGAACGCCACCGCGTTCGACTCATCACCCTCTCGGTGATTCCTTTCCCTCCGGACCGGTTCCGGGGGGATTTTTTTCACCTTCGCTCATTTGAGGGATAGGAGGCGGTCACACATTTGTGATAGAGAACTCAGGGCCGCCGGATAAACCGCGCGCGGCCGTCTTACCGTATTGCGTGGGGATACGAACGTGAACGCCACCTTCAACGACTTGACCTCGCGCGCGCCCCAGGGCAACGAAGCCATTCTGACCCAGGCGCAAAAGCTGTTTTCGGAACTCGACAACATCACCGCCGTAGCCGGGCAAATTTTGGGGGTCGCCAAGCAGACCGGCCTGTTGGCGCTGAACGCGCGCATCGAAGCCGCGCGCACCGGTTCCGCCGGCACCGGGTTCGCCGTGGTGGCCAACGACGTCAAGGATCTCGCCAGCCGGTCCTCCAAGGCCACGGAAAGCATCTACGCCGCCGTCAAGAGCATGAAGGACCTCACGTCCGGCCTGATCGCGACGCTGGGGGGTTCCACCCTCGGGCGCAACAGCGTATCCGTCGGCGACCAGATCATCGCCCTGGTTCAGGAAATCGAACGGGCGGGCAACATCTCCAAAAGCATCACTGCGATCGCCGGGGAAACCAACCTGCTGGCGCTGAACGCCACCATCGAGGCCAACGCCGCCGGCGACAAGGGCCGGGGCTTCGCCGTGATCGCGGGCGAGGTCAAGGTGTTGGCCACGCAGACGGCCAACAGCACCCTGGAAATCAACTCCATCGTCGAAGCGCTCAATTCGATGGCGCTGGAACTTGCCGAAATGACGGCGTAGAATACCGCCGAATCGGTCCCCTTCGTCTAGAGGCCTAGGACACCGCCCTCTCACGGCGGCAACACGGGTTCGAATCCCGTAGGGGACGCCAATCTTTTCGAGATGATCGCTCGCACCGTCCGGACGCCGGGCTTTTGTTTTGTCCAAAATCTGTCCAATCGGGTCATGTTCGCCCCGGAGACGCGGGCGAGACGCCGTTGGCCGGTTCGTCACGCCGGACCATGGGGATTGCCCGTCTATCCAGGCCGTTATCCATCACCCTTTCCGATGATGGTCGCGTTTGCGGAAATTTTCGGCGTCGCCGTAGTCGTCGAACTGGTAATAGCGCGCGTGAACCCCCTTGGCGCGGCGCGCGTGCTTGATCGGGCACCAGCGCTGTTCGGTGCGGCTAGCGATTTCGCGGGCGTAGGCGATCACCCCGTTGGCGTAGCCGCAATACACGCAGTTGAGCTTTTCCACCAGGTTCAGGTACGCCAGATGGTGGCGGTCTATGACGACGTAGTCGCCGCGCGTCACCTTGCGAATGCCATATATGGGAAAGCACGCCCATTGGAAAAAGCTCAGCGACAGATCGAGCAGGATCAACGGCACGACCAGGGCGTAGATCACCGGCGACGTGATGAAGTTCAGAAACTGGCTGTCGCGCCAGAACCCGAGCAGCCCCTTGCGCAGCAAACGATGGCGTTGGACCATGTCATGCTCGAACCGCACGCGATGCTTTTCCAGGCGGTATTGAAAGCGCTCGCGGCGCGCCTCGAACTCGCGTTCCAGGTCTTTTTCCAGAGCCTCGATCTTGTCCAGGATGTCGTCAATGACCGTGCTCATGGCGTGGCCCCTTTCGGATTAACGTAACGGCGTCTGGCCGTCAGGCCGGTATTGGCCTTTGGGATCTTCGATTTCCAGAACCCACAGATCGGGGTCGATGTCGGCCTCGCGCAGGACGTAGGAATCGCATAGGCTTTCCGCGTCGGGACCACCGCCGCCCGCGACCGCCATCCACACCCGTCGGCCGAGGGCGTCCATGCGGCGCGCCAACAGCTCGCACCCCGCGCCCATGCGGTTGACCTTGACCAGAACCTGCCCCGCGTCCGCGTCGCCGCGCCGCGCCACCACGGCCGGCAGCAACGCCAAGTCGCAGATGCGCAACTGCGCCTTGACCCAAAATTCCGTTTTCAGACGCGGCTCTTCCATATTACTCTGCCCCCATGTTCGCGCTTCATCCCATTTTGGAAAAAGACACCGTGGAAATCACGCGTTTGCCGCTGTGCCGCGTGCTGCTGATGCGCGACAAGACGTACCCGTGGGTGATCCTGGTTCCCGAACGGGAAGGCCTGCGCGACCTTGACGACCTCAAGCCACGGGACATGATCCAGGCCACGGCCGAAATCGACCACGTCTCCAAGGCCATGAAAACGCTTTACGCGCCGGACAAGATGAACGTCGCGGCTCTCGGCAACGTGGTGGAGCAACTGCACATCCACGTCATCGCGCGCTTCAAGACCGACCCCGCCTGGCCCGCCCCGGTATGGGGCAAGTTTCCAGCCGAAGACTACGGCGACGCCGCACGCGACGCCGCCGTGAAAGCCCTCAAAATCGCCCTCGCCTAACCCGCCACCGTAAGCGCCTGATCCAGGTCCGCGAGGATGTCGTCGATGTGTTCGATGCCGATGGACAGGCGCACGTAGCCCTGGTTGACGCCGGCGGCTTCCTGTTCTTCGGCCGTCAGCTGCGAGTGCGTGGTGCTTGCGGGGTGGATGGCCAGCGAGCGGGCGTCGCCGATGTTGGCGACGTGGTAGAACATCTTCAGCGCGTCGATGAAGGCGCGGCCCGCGTCGCGGCCGCCCTTGAGCTCGAAGCCCACCAGGCCGCCATAGCCGCCCTTGAGGACCGCGTCGGCGCGGCGCTTTTCCTCGCCGGTCTGCAGGCTGGGATGGATCACCCGCGCCACCGCCGGGTGGTTCGACAGATATTGCGCGACCCGCGCCGCGTTTTCGCAGTGCGCGCGCATGCGCAGCGGCAGGGTTTCCATCCCTTGAATCAACTGGAAGGCGTTGAACGGGCTCATCGCCGAACCCAGGTCGCGCAGCAGCGTGGTGCGCGCCTTGATGATGTAGGCCACCGGACCGATGGGCTTGACGGCCTGGGTCCACACCGCGCCGTGGTAGCTGGGGTCCGGCGTGTTGAGCGCCGGTTGGCGGTCGCCCGCTCCTTCCCAATCGAAGTTGCCGCCGTCGACGATCACGCCGCCGACCGACGTGCCGTGCCCGCCGATGTACTTGGTCGCGGAATACACCACCACCGCCGCGCCGTGTTCCAACGGACGGCACAGATACGCGGCCGCCGTGTTGTCCATGATCAGCGGAATGCCCATTTCGCGGCCGATGGCGGCGACTTCCTTGATGGGAAAGACGCGCAGCTTCGGATTCGGCAGGGTTTCGGCGTAATACGCGCGGGTGCGCGCGTCGGTGGCCTTGCGGAAGTTTTCCGGATCGGCGGGATCGACGAAACGCACCTCGATCCCCTGGTCCTTCAACACGTTGGCGAACAGGTTCCAGGTGCCGCCGTAAAGATCGGTCGAGCTGACGATGTTGTCGCCCACCTTGGCGATGTTCTGGATCGCGAAAGCGGAAGCCGACTGGCCCGACGCGGTGGCCAGCGCCGCCACGCCGCCTTCCAACGCGGCGACGCGCTTTTCCAGCACGTCGTTGGTGGGGTTCATGATGCGGGTGTAGATATTGCCGAGTTCCTCCAGCGCGAACAGCTTGGACGCGTGATCGGTGCTGTTGAACTGATACGACGTGGTCTGATGAATGGGCACCGCCACCGATCCGGTCGAGGGATCGGCGCGCCAGCCGGCGTGCAAAACCTGGGTTTCGGGGTGCTTGCTGTCGAATGTCATGATGATTTCCCTCCCACATCACGTGCGCCGGCCACAAGGCTGTTTTCCCCGCCCGCCAAATGCGGTACGGTGCGCGCGATTCCTTATAGCAGATTCTCCGTTCGGCTGAGAGAAAGAAACCGCCCATGAAAGTGCTCATCACCGGCAGCGCCGGCTTCATCGGCAACCGCGTCGCGCAACGCCTGTTGGAGCGCGGCGACGAGGTCGTCGGCATCGACAACCTGTCGCCCTACTACGACGTCAAGCTGAAGGAAGCGCGACTGGCCCAGGTGATCGATCACCCCGGCTACACCGAGGCCCGTTTCGACATGGCGGACCGCGAACGGGTCGCCAAGCTGTTCGCCGAACACAAGCCCGACGGGGTCGTCAACCTGGCCGCCCAGGCGGGTGTGCGCCATTCCCTGATCGCGCCGCACGATTACGTCGACACCAATCTGGTGGGATTCACCAACATCCTCGAAGGCTGCCGGCACAACGGCGTGAAGCATTTGGTGTTCGCCTCGTCGAGCTCCGTCTACGGCACCAATTCCCAGATGCCGTTCAGCGTCCACGACAAGGTCGACCATCCGATCAGCCTCTATGCGGCAAGCAAGCGCGCCAACGAACTGATGGCGCACACCTATGCGCACCTGTTCGGCTTCGCCGCGACGGGCCTGCGTTTCTTCACCGTCTACGGCCCCTGGGGCCGTCCGGACATGGCGCTGTTCCTGTTCACCAAAGCGATCCTGGCGGGCGAACCCATTGACGTGTTCAACCACGGTCAGATGAAGCGCTCCTTCACCTATATCGACGACATCGTCGAAGGGGTGATCCGCGTGCTGGACAATCCGCCCCAGGGCCCCACCGCCAAGGAAGGCGACAACGACCCCGCCAGCAGCCACACCGCGCCGTTCCGCGTGTTCAACATCGGCTCCGACACCGCCGTCAGCCTGATGCGCTACATCGAGGTTCTGGAAGAAAATCTCGGCATCGAGGCGAAGAAGAACATGCTGCCCATGCAGCCCGGCGACGTCGCCGCCACCTGGGCGGAGGTGAACGACCTCAGGGAAGCGGTCGGATACGAACCGACCACCAGCGTCGAGGATGGCGTGCGGAATTTCGTCAACTGGTATCGCGACTTCTACGGCGTTTGACGATCCGGGGCCCGCATGAGCGACATCACCGCCCGGCCCAAGATGCTGATCACCGTCACCGAGGACTGGGCGTTCTGTTCCCACCGCATCCCCACGGCCATGGCCGCGCGAGACGCGGGGTACGACGTGGCCGTGGTGGCGCGCATGGGCGACAGCCGGGTCCGCATCGAAACCCTGGGCTTTCGCGCCATCCCCTGGGCCATCAAGCGCGAAAGCATGAGCCCGCTGTCCGAACTCGCCGCGCTTCGGGACCTGATCCGCATCTATCGCCGGGAACGCCCCGACGCCGTCTACCATGTCGCCATAAAGTCCATTCTCTATGGAACCCTGGCCGCCCGGCTGGCGCGGGTGAAACGCGTCTACAATCTATTTTCCGGGATGGGCGTGGTGTTCATTTCCGACCGTCCCAAGTTCCGCCTGATCCGCGCCCTGGCGACGCCTGTCCTGCGCTGGGCCATGCGGCCGAACACGGTGCGCCTTCAGGTGCAGAACGCGGATGACCGGGCGATGCTTAACGGGCTCGGCATTGGCGCGCCGGACCGCACCGACCTGATGCCGGGATCGGGGCTCGATCTGGAAAACTATCCCGAAACGCCCGAACCCGCCGCCGAACGCCCCCTGGCCGTGGCGGTTTCCCGCATGCTGTGGGACAAGGGCATCGGCGAATTGGCCGAGGCCGCGCGGTGGCTCAAGGACCGGAACGCGCCCATCCGCGTCGTTCTGGTGGGCGCGCCCGATCCTGCCAACCCCGCCAGCATTCCCGAAGCCACGCTCAAGGCCTGGACCGACGAGGGGGTGTTGGAATGGTGGGGACGGCGCGACGACGTGCCCGACATTCTCAAGCAATCCCACATCGCCGTGCTGCCGTCGTACCGCGAAGGCATGCCGCGCAGTCTCTTGGAGGCGGCAAGCGTCGGCCGCCCGTTGGTGGCGTTCGACGCGCCGGGCTGCCGGGACCTGGTCCGCGACGGTGAAAACGGCCTGCTGGTGCCGTTCCGGGACGCCGCCGCCCTCGCGGACGCGTTGGAAACCCTCGCCAAGGACGGGGACATGCGCCGCCGTCTTGGCGCCCGGGCGCGCCGCGACGTCGAAACTACATACGGCGCCGCCGCCATTCGCGCGCGCCTTGTCGAAATCTTCCGTTCCGGGCGTTAACCCCAGGGCAATCGGGTGAACCCGATCGCCCTTATTTTTTGCCCCCTCAATCGCCGGGCGGGCGCGTCCGAGCCCTTGGCTCGCTCCGCGCGGCCTCAATGGCCGTTGGACAGCCTCTGTCCAGGCGGCATCGGCGTATTATCCTTCACCGGTCGCCCTGGCGTTAACCCGACTTTCAAACATTTCGTGGGATTTTCCCCATATAATGTGTGCGATTCGGATTCGCACCCCCAGGGAAAGCCGATACCCATGCCCCGTTCGATTGTCGCCCCGCTCATCGCCATCGCAAGCTTCGCGGTACTGTCCGCACCCTTCCAGGCGTGCGCCGGTGACGGGGGGCTCGATCTTTACGCCGGGGCGGGAATCGGCATCACGGATTTCCGATCCACCACGGTCACCGACACCGCCAGCCGGTCCGTAACCTTCGACAACGGCCTGATGGGCGCCCTGTTCCTGGGAACGCGGGCGACGGATACGGTGCGGGTGGAGGTGGAACTGTCCCGTCGCGCGGCGGATTTGTCGCGCGTCTCCGGGACCGGCGCCAGCGGCGACGTCACCGCCACCAGCCTGATGGCCAACGCCTTGGTCGATTTGGATCTGGGCTTGCCCGTGACGCCCTATCTGGGAGCGGGCGCGGGTTACGGTCGCGTGGGTCTGGGCGGGGCCGGCCCGTTCGGAACGTCCACCATCGACGATACCGACTGGACCTTCGCCTGGCAGGGGGTGGCCGGCGCGACCCTGACCGTGCGCGAGGACCTGGACCTGTTCGCGGACTATCGCTACTTCAACGCGGGCGGCGTGGACTTGAACACCCGCGCGGGCACGTCCGCGTCGCTCGACCTCGACGCCCATAACGTCTTGGTCGGCCTGCGTTTCCACTTCGGCGCGCCGACGTCCGCCAAGACCGCGTCCGGTGGAGATCCCGGCGAAGGCGCCGCAGAGGCCGCCGCACGGGCGCTCAGCGAAAAGCCCGCCGCCGATTCCCCCGCCCTGCCCAAGGCCGACGGCAGTTGGGAGCGTCCCTACATGGTGTTCTTCGACTGGGACCGTGCCGAAGTCACCCATGAGGCCGGAGCCGTTCTGGAAGGCGTCGCCAGCGACGCCCGCAAACGGGATGTTTCGCGCATGGTGCTCACGGGACACGCCGACCGGTCGGGCACGGATGAATACAACATCGACCTTTCGCAACGCCGCGCAGACACCGTCAAGGCCGCGTTCGGGAACCTGGGCCTGAAACCGACCCCGATGGACACCGTCGCCAAGGGCGAAAGCGATCCCCTGGTCCCCACCGCCGACGGAGTGCGTGAATCTCGCAACAGGCGGGTTGAAATCGTCTTCCCCTAGGCAGATTGTCCGGGACACGGGGAACCCTGGCGGGTATAATCCGTCATCTGATTTCACCCCAATTCGGGACATATCCATGCTCGCCACCTCCAAGAAGACCATCGCCACCCTTTCCTTTGCCGCCGCCATGACCGCCAGCGCCATCGCGTACGCCGGCGACGCCACCGGCCCCTACGTGGGCGCGGGCCTAGGCTGGCTCGACGTCGAGGGCACCACCGTCAACGACACCACCAGCCGTTCCGTCAAATTCGACGACGACAAGATGGGCGCGTTGTTCCTGGGTTACGATTACGGCAACGCCTGGCGCACCGAACTCGAACTGTCGCGCCGGGGCGGCGCCGACCTGTCGACCGTGTCCGGGACCGCCGCCACCGGCGACGTCAGCGCCACCAGCCTGATGGCCAACGTCGCTTATGACTTCGACCTGGGCCTGCCCGTCACCCCGTACCTGGGCGCGGGCCTGGGCCTCAGCCGCGTCGATATGAGCAACGCCAGGCCGTTCGGGGCGTCAAGCATCGACGACACCGACAATGCGCTGGGTCTGCAGGGCATCGCCGGTCTGTCCTACGCCATCAACGACAACCTGGACGCCTTCGCGGACTACCGTTACTTCACCGCGCGCAACGTGGACCTGAACACCCGCGCCGGGGCCAACGCCTCGTTCGATCTGGACACCCACGCCGTCATGGTTGGTCTGCGCTACACCTTCGGCGCGCCCAAGGCCGCTCCGGTGGCGGCCGCCGCGCCGGCCGAACCCGTGGCCCCGCCCCAACCGGCCGCGCCGCAGCATCCGCGCACCTATCTGGTATTCTTCGACTGGGACAAGTCCGACATCACCCCCGAAGCCGACGCCATCATCAAGAGCGCG
>JADGBG010000188.1 GCA_015231605.1 Alphaproteobacteria bacterium
GCAGAATCGCGATTTCATGTCAGCAAAATGCTGTTTCATATGGGGAATAGGGGCTGAAACGTCCACCACAGTGGTATGGTTGCGCTTAACCGTGATGTCCTTGAACACCGTCTTGCTTTTTGATCCGAGGAACCGGACGACGCAATCCTCGACCGCCGGGTCCTGGCGCAAGTTGGGTAGGACGAACTGGGTTTTAACCTTGTCGGTATTTTGCACGAAGGTCGCGAAACTCAACAACGTGCCCTGGTGGATCTTCACCATGAACGACGGATATTCGCCTTGGTAGCTGGCGCTGGTGGTCTTGCCCATCACCTTGAGGTTCCCGCGCCAGCCGGGCGAGGTGGTCATGATAGGAGACACAATCAGTTGGTCCAGGGCTGCCGGCAGCTTTTCTGGATACAGAAAGAAAAACGGCGAGGCGTTCTCCGGGCAGTCCTGAGGCAGATCATCTTCGGTGAACTCCGTTGCGGTGCCGGCCTTGATTTCGCACAGATCCCGCACATTCCACTTCTGCCCGTCGGTCCATGTAACGTGGGCGATCATGTCATCAGGCCACGGCGTCTGACCGTCGACGTTTGGAAAGTCCGCCAGCGTCACCGCCCCTTTCAGGCCGGGAACCCGGGTCATAAAGTAATATTCCATTCAACCCCCCTCGTTTCGTCGACCGTCGGCCTTACATGCCCAAAACGGCTTTGATGGCCGGATGAAGATGCAGCAGGCCGAGAAGTCTTCGGTCTCCATCAACAACCGGCAAATCCCAAACCTGTTTGTCTTCCATCACTTCGATGGCGTCGGCCAAGTTCATGTTTTCATCCACCGTGGTCGGATTGGTGTGGGCGTGGCGGACGGCGTCATCGACAAACAGCGCGGCGAACGGCTTTTGATCACGCAGAAGGATGCGCCGCAAGTCCCCGTCCGTGAACACGCCGACCAGCCGACCGTCGCCGTCCACGATGCAGGCGATACCCAGGCGGTGCTTGCTCATCGCCTCCATCACTTCCTTGAACAGGGTTTTCTCGCGCACCACCGGAATGGCGTCGAGCCCCATCATCACGTCGCGAACGCGCAAGTCAGTCTTCAAGGTGGACATTGTCTTCCCCCCATTGATCCAGGAGTTGCAGACGCAATTCGTGCACGGCCTTGGCCTGGGCCAGAACGACTTCCAGATACTTGATGTCGAGCACCGTGTTGGCGTCGGACAGGGCGTTGGGTGGGTCGTCGTGGACTTCCATGAACAGCGCGTTGATGCCGCACGCGGCCGCCGCGCGGGTCAGGCACGGAATGTATTCGCGCTGTCCGCCCGAGATATTCCCCATGGAGGTCGGCAACTGGATCGAATGCGTCGCGTCGAAACAGACCGGATAGCCGGTGTCGGACATAATCGGGAAGTTGCGGAAATCGTTCACCAGCATGTTGTAGCCGAAGAACGTTCCGCGGTCCGTCAACAACACCTGATCGTTGCCTACGGCCTCGATCTTCTGGACCGAATTCTTCATGTTCCAGGGGCTCATGAACTGGCCCTTTTTCAGGTGCACGGGCCGGCCGGTTTGCGCGGCTGCGCGCAGAATCGTCGTCTGACGGCACAGGTAGGCCGGCACCTGGACCATGTCGCAGACCTCGCCGGTGGCAGCGGCCCAGGCGGCGTCGGAAAAGTCGGACGTTACCGGAACCTCGAATTCCCGGCGAATTTCCGCCAGAATCTCCAGCCCACCTTCAATGCCCAAGCCATGGAAGCTGTCGGGGGAGGAACGGCAGTCCTTGTCGTAGCAAGCCTTAAAAACCCAAGGGATATTCAGCTTTTCGCAGATCGTCTTGACCCGTTCCGCCATCATCATGGCGTGATCGCGACTTTCGATGGCGCACGGTCCGCCAATGAACGCCAAGGGTTCGGTTCCGCCAATCCGCACCGGCGCAACTTCGCCGTAACCGATCTCGATAACTTTGGGTGTCATGGTCTTTGCTTATCCCTTGGGATCATAAACCCGCTTGGTTTTCCCGAGTTTCGTTGATGTTGTGACGCAGGGCAACGGTTATTGCACCGCCCCGTCCCCGTCATCCGGCAAAAAGACCGCCAGAGCCTCGTCTGTGACAGGCGCGAAGTAGTTTTTCACATAGGCACAAGCCTTGTCTTGGGCGGCGGCGTAGGCGTCGTCGGCAAGAGACTGGATTTCCGCCATCGCCTTGCCCAAGGATTCGCCTGGTCCGAGCGTCCATTTGAAGTCCGTCAGGGCGAACAGGGGGTCGAAACTGAGGAGTGCTGCGCGGTTGTAATGAATTACCGGACGCCCCATCAACACGGCTTCCGCGGACACCGCCGTGCCCCAGTACAAAACCGCGTCGCAATCGCGCACATCGTCGCGGACCGGGCCACCGGGGGAAAGTTCAATATTGGCGGGCACGTCCGCCGGCGTGCGCCCGGCCAGTTTCAGCAATGCTTCGAACGACAGAACCGGGTGAGTGCGCACCCGAATCCACAGATGGGGATGCACCGCCGCCTGGTCCAGAGCATAGGCCAGAAGGTCGGCTGCCGGAACCACCCCTTCTAGGGCCAGCAGGACGGTCGCCCCTTCCCCCTGCCGCCGCGCGAAGGGCGTCATGGCGTGCAGATAGCCGTAGCGCAAGGCGCACCCGGCGCGCAAGCGCTCCGCGGGCACAGCACCGAAATCGCGCAACATTGCCGCCGTCGCCGGGCCCGTCGTCACCACGCGGTCCGGAAGCGGCGCATCGGCCCAGCCGCCGTGATCGGTAAACACTCCCGCGGCGGCGGGCGGGGTCACGGCATGCTGATATCCGATCACCGGCCCTGTCATGCCGGCGCGGCGCAATCCATCGACGAAGCATTTTTCCCACGGATTGGCCTCATAGGTCATGGCGCAGGCGCGCAGACGGTGTCGGCCTGCGATACGCCGGGCGGCCGGGCCATAGAGGTGATGCTGCAAGGGCATCTTCCAGCCCCCCGACGCCAGATGTTCGCGGATCAGTCCATCGACGGGGGCGCCCAGGATTTCCAGCCCCTGCGGAACGCGTAGCGGACGGGCCGAAAGTCCGGCGGCGATCTTGAACAAGGCCGCCGGAATATCCCACACTTGCATGTAGACTTCGAACGGGACCACGGCTTCGCCGGTAAGGGCGGCCATGTTCGCGTAACACTCCGTCATGTCGTCGAAACCCTGAGCCACGGTCAGAAGCTCGACGTCCCCAGACAACCGGCTGCGGAGAAAATCTGCCAGGACGCCGAAGAAGGGGTCTTTGTATTCCCCCGCATCGCCAAAAGCGTTCCGGTAGACGAAGCTTTTGAGCAGATACACCGGCCGCTCGCCCGTATCCGGGACGCCCCGCCCATAGGCACGGCGCGCGGCGCGAATCTGCCGCCACATGCCGACCGCCTCGCGCGCCAGAGCCGTCCAGGCCTTCATTCTTTCCGCCCAACGCGCTCGAAGTCGAGCCACAGGTCCGGCCAGAACGGTAATGTCCTGTCCGTTCTCGCGCGCCCACGCCTGAAGCGCCACCGTCACCGCCCACGGCTGCATGTGCCCATGGCCCGAAAAGATGGCGTCAAAACGTTGTTCTGGCAGCA
>JADGBG010000032.1 GCA_015231605.1 Alphaproteobacteria bacterium
CAGAATCGCGATTCCATGTCAGCAAAATGCTGTTTTATCTGGGGAATAGGGGATGAAACAGTTCCCGGATTGCGGTGACGGCACGGGCAGACGGAACGGCCGTCGTTTCGTGTACCGCTTTGTTCCCAAGGTCTTTGATCAAGCGAGCCTTGGTGACGATGGCATCACCGGCGAGGTTCCGGAATGTCGGTTCGTGTATGAGGGCGGAAAGCGTCGTCTCATAGGGTGACCGCAGTTGTCGATCATGCCCATACATCCACTTGACCGCGACCTCCAGCGCAAGGCGGGCATAGAAACACGCCCCGCGAGGGTCGGAAAGGGCAAGCCTTTCCGCCTTGGTCGCATGGCTATGGACATCTGCGAACTCGGTCTGGAGAAACTGGAATTGAGACATGACGCTTCCCCCTTACGAGCCGCTATAAATTGTGTCTGAGTTAATGAGGTTGGTCAGGTATGGCGCGAATCCCGCCAGCAGTATGCTGACCGCAACAAGATCCCGCATCTCGATATTGCGCAGGCTGTTGGCCGGTGTGCCGCCATGGCGGATGCCCGGATAGTCCGACGCGAAGCCATAGAGCTTCTTCATGGCGTCCTTCAGCCTGTTATGCGGCCAGGTGCCGACCTCGTCGCAAATCGCCCCGAGCGTGTTAGACGTCACGCCAGGGCAGCGTTGACCGATGGCTTCAAGCAGGTTCACCTGCTTCTGGATGCAGGTCTTGATCCTGCCGGGTG
This sequence comes from Alphaproteobacteria bacterium, assembly GCA_015231605.1. Lineage (GTDB taxonomy): Bacteria > Pseudomonadota > Alphaproteobacteria > Rhodospirillales > Magnetovibrionaceae > JADGBG01. Next base: position 733 of record JADGBG010000032.1, read on the forward strand.
ACTGGCTGGTTTTGAGGTCGCGAATGGCATCCTCAAACTCCACCATCAGGGGGTGCAATTCTGCATCCTGATAAGTGGCATCACGTAAATCCCGGATCAGGCGGGCAAACACGCCCGGCAGTGTCGGGTTCAGGCTGAAAGGTCGGCGCAGATCATAACGAAGGCTGAATTTGTCGAGAAACGCCTCGATCAGGAGGAAATAACGATTGGCAAGTGGATCGCCGCCAAGATCGACAACGACATTATGTGCTCGCTCAAAGAAGCCAAGCAGGGCAACCTCTCCCCGAAAGGCGCTGGCCTTGGTTTTCCGGAAGGCTTTGCGCGCTTGAACCGGATCATCGACAATATCCGCCAGTGCCGTTACATCAAGGGGTGTCTCAAAGGCGCCCGCCAGGTCCCGGTACAGTTCACAGAACAGGTCGTCCGGCGCATCCGGGTGCTTGGCCAGCTTCGACCAGATTTCCCGCCACGTTTCCGACCACACGCCAATGACCTCGCCCCTCATGCCTGCCCTCCCAAGCCCGTCCTGGCGCAGTCATCGAGCCTTCTGTGCAGCAGGGAGATCAGCGAAAGGTAATCCGCAGCATCGTCCTCCCCTTTCCAAAGGAGTTTCGGTTCGTGAGCCAGCGGATTTCGCACGGCTGCGAAACATCCCTTGAGCAGGGATGCAAAACCTTTGTGTTCGGATCGCTCCGTCTCGGTTTGGAGCGTATTGATGGCGAGCAAGGGCCGCTCGACCGAGAACACCTGGTCCACCAGCGCGGCTCCATCGCCATCTGCGCCGGACAACTCCCTGATCCTCTGCGCCAAGCCTTTGGATGCCTCGAACACCGCATGAAAATAGTTCTCCTGCAAAAGCTCAGGCTTGCAGTATCTCACGACCTCGGAATGGATGCGGCGGCCCTTGAATTTGGCTTGCAGGGTTCTCGCCCGCTGATGTGCTTCATCGATGGTCTTCGCCACCGTGGCGCGGCGGAATTGACCGTCCTCGCCATATTGCAAACCAGCGAATGCAAGAATGGCGTTCAATTGCTGACGCACGGCCTCGAACTCGTCCGCACGTCCCACAAAGCCAGACGGATCAAGGAAAGTGCGAATATAGTCGATCAGCTTGCTGGCTGCTCTGTCCTGCCGCTGGTAGTGGCTGAATGTGCCGTAAAGCCGCTTCCATTTCGTGCTTTCGCCCGAAACATCCTCCAGCCCCAGGCTGTTCAGGATGCGGGTAATGTCCGAACCGGTCGCACATTCACCCAGCAGGCGGGAAACCTGCTCAAGCTGGGCGTCTGTGAGAACCGGCACATTCCCCATGTTTATAGCTCTCCCCGGAAAGCACGATGTTGAAGGGAAGCGAAGAGCTGGTGAAGCTTTGTGTTTTGCTCGAATTGCTGATTGCGCGCGGCAACAAGATCTCTTAAACGCTCGTCGAATTGTTCCTGAAGATTCACAGGCGGCAACGGGATTTCGAATGCCATGAGTTGCTTCCGGTTCATTTTTGGAATGTTCGCCCGACCCGAAACACTATCGCCGTAGGCCAAAAATTCACGACTTCCTAGAATGAAGTGAAGATATCTAGTCTTGATCCGATCCGATTTGGGAAGAAGGGCATACATGTCAGCACTACACATCCCAACGCGATCTGCAATTGCCACCTTGTTCAAGTAGGGTCGAATTTTGCTGTAGATGACATCGCCCGCCTCAAATCGATATTTTCCGCTAGTCACTCCATCGACTCTACATGCCCTGACACGATCCCATTCGATATGCCCCCCACCTTGGCGGATATGCTCAGGGCCAACGTGAGGAAGCTCAGCGTTTTCATCCAAAGTTGGATCAGCCAAAGATGAGCGTGCTTCGACTAATTCAGCCAATGAGACTTTGGGCAGTTCGCGTTGTCCAAACATCTCATGAAAGATTGCCTGGCCGAGGGTGTTGAGCTTGTCGAGGGCTTGGGAGCGGAGACGTCGGAGCGCGTCGGCCTGATCCAGTATCCCCGCAATCCGCTTTTGCTCGTCCAATGGTGGCAGAGGGATTTCCAAACGCTCTACAACCGTCTTCGAAACCTCCTTGAACGTCGCCCCCGTTCCCATGGCTTGCAACTGCTCTCGGTTTGCATCCAACCACCAATAAAGGAAACTGGCGTCCAATTCGGGACCAGGAACGAAACTTTTGAAGCCTTGGTTTGTCGCCATCGGGACCGTGTTGATTGCAATGTGGCCTATTGGTGCACGAGACGAGAAAAGGACCGACCCCGCTCGAAGAACTTCGGCGGCGCACCCTTTCAATCCTGAATCCGTTATCTTGCGAGGTGTCGAAGAGATGTACTTACCCTGAAGACCGCTCAAGTCTTTCGGGGTCGCCCAGTTAATGCTTCCATCCCAGAATTCGGGATTGCCCGTTTTGGGGGTGGCTCCACCCACAACCCGCGCCACTTTAGTAATCGGAACGGTTTGCCAACTCATCCAAGCATCTCCTCAAGCCGATCCAGGCCATCAACGATCTCCGTCTCGATTGCCCGCAATTCGGCGATAATGTCTGCTGGCGCTGCATGCTGGACCTTTTTGTGTTCCACCTCCTTGTAGCGGTTAAGGGAGAGGTCCCATGATCCTGTTTCTCTAATATCCTCCACCGGCACCATGAAGCTCTGCGCTGTCCGTGGTCGGTCGGCTTCACCCTCACGATTCTTCCAGCGGGCGACGATATCTGGCAGATTGTTCTTTGCGTGCTCCTCTTCGGCCAGAGGTTCAGCGGGAACTGCTCCCAGCTTTTCCGGCGGCAGCAGGTTGGCGCGCTTGTCATCCAGGCTGAGGCCGTCGGCCGTCATGTCGTAGAACCAGACATTCTCAGTGCCGCCGACACCGGTTTTCGTGAACAGCAGGATCGCTGTGGACACACCCGCATAGGGGCGGAACACACCGGAGGGCAGCTTGATGACCGCATCCAGCTTGTGATCCTCGACCAGCATGCGGCGGATGTCCTTGTGGGCACCGGAGGACCCGAACAGAACACCGTCCGGCACGACAACAGCCGCCCGACCGCCGGTCTTTAGAAGGCGCAGGAAGAGAGCGATGAACAAGAGTTCCGTCTTCTTCGTCTTGACGATTTTCTGGAGGTCCTTGGCGGTCGATTCGTTATCCAGACTGCCCGCGAACGGCGGATTGGCGAGAACGAGGGAATAGGCGCCGGCGTCTTCGGAATGATCCTCCGCCAGACTGTCGCGATAGGTGATGTTGGAGTTCTCGACGCCATGCAGGATCATGTTCATGGAACCGATACGCAGCATGGTCGTATCGAAGTCAAAGCCATGAAACATGTCGCTGTGGAAATGATCTCGCAATGCCGGATCACGAAGCGCCTGCGGATGATGGTCGCGCAGGTACTCACCTGCCGCCACGAGAAAGCCGCAGGTGCCGGAAGCGGGATCGCAGATCACGTCGGTTGGCTGCGGTTCGGTCAGTTCGACCATAAGCTGGATGATGTGGCGCGGCGTGCGGAACTGGCCGTTCTGCCCGGCGCTGGCGATGCGGCTCAGCATGTATTCATAGGCATCGCCCTTGGTGTCCCGGTCTTCCATCGGAATCTTGTCCAATTTCTCGACGACCTTGGCCAGCAGGGCGGGATTGGAGAAACCGAGGCGCGCGTCGCGCATGTGGTGGCCGTAGCTCGACCCCTCAGCGCCAAGCGTCCGCAGGAACGGGAAGACATGCTCGTCCACCACGTCCATCATCTCGCGGGGTTCGAAATTCTTGAAGCGGGACCAGCGTAAATCCTCGTAAGGACGCCCCTTCTCGTCTTGTCCTTCCGGAAAGATGCGGCGCTCCATCGGCGTCTTCAGGGTCTGGCTCTTGCGCTCTTCCAGGGTGTGGAGGTCGTCCAGTCGTTTGATGAACAGCAGATAGGTCATCTGCTCCATGACAGAGAGGGGATTGGCAACCCCACCCGCCCAGAAGTCATTCCAAATACTGTCGATTTGATTTCGGATTTCGCCGGTCAACATGTGCGTCCTTTTCCCCTCTTCACTTTGTTTAATCGCTCAGGCTTACGCCATATTTACCGTGTCGCCTCGTCAATGGCGGCCTCGAACTCCGGCAGGTTCGTGGCTACCACGGGAACCTCTCGCGGGTCATCCAGTGCGTCCGCCACATCCAAACGCAAGCGTTTTCGGAAGTAGTACAAAAGCGCGCACCTAACCTTGATGTGGATGTTGCCATCCTGCATCTCGTAATCCTGAGCGATTACTTTTTGTTGATTTTCACCCAATTTCGGGTTTGGTGCGAGAATTACTTCAAATAAATTATTCCACTGGTTGTCTCGCTCGCCCAATTCGCCGGGAGCTGCCTCGTCCCGCACATCCAAGACGCGCGACAGGATGAAGTCCTTGAATTTTCCGTCGATGTGACAAAACGCTCGGACATGCCATCGGAATCCGTCACTGCCAAAGGCATGGGGCGTTATCCGCCGCCATATGGGTTCCGGCCGATCATTATTCATTGATTGATAAAGAATCTCGATTGAGGCGGGAGCGCGGATCGCCGCCAGAATTACCCGCAAAACGGAAACATCAACCCGACGATGCGGAACAGGCATGGCATCAACACTGGGCGGGTTGGTTAACCAACCATGTCCCCCAGGGAAGGACGAATCGACCAAAGAGGTCAGTTCCGCCAGATATTGGTCCGCGTCAGGCTTAAGAAACTTGGGCTTGAACGAATCCGATGCAAAATAGCGCTTTTCACTGCGGTCATATCGGACATTTTCCGGCGCCAATTCCTGATACTGACTTAGATCCTTTGACGCCTGCGGGACAGACACCCCGAAAAAGCCGGTAATATCGGAGCGATTCACGCCGCCCTCCCAGAACAGACAAAATTCAATAAATTCAAGCCGCTGCTCTACACCCCACCTAAGCCCCGGTCCCCTTGAAACCATAACCCCTCCGATACGTATAATAACTATATTGACATAAAAACTATATCCGTATAGTTTTTTATCCCATAGCGGAGTCGCGGTCAACAAAGAATTGGAGTTCGAGATGTCAAAAAATGATCGGTACGTGGTGAAACATCCTGACGGATGGGCCGTGAAGGCTGGTGGTGCGGAGCGCGCCAGCAGCATCCACACCACCCAAAAAGAAGCCGAAGCGGCGGCAAAGCAGGTCGTCGGAAATCTCGGTGGCGGAGAAGTCCGTATTCAGGGTCAAGATAGCAAGTGGCGAGATTCGGACACCGTTGCCCCCGGCAATGACCCGAACCCGCCGAAAGACAAAAAGCACTGAGCAAAAGGACAGGTCGATCATGAAGCTTAAGCAGTTTCAAATTCAGAATTTCCGCTCCATCAGCGACAGCGGGCCTATTCATGTCGGCCAACTCACTTCCCTTCTCGGGCGGAATGAGAGCGGCAAATCCAACCTCTTGCGCGCTCTGCACAGCCTGAACCCAAGCGATGGCTTCAAAGCTCTGAACAAGGTCAAGGACTTTCCCCGGCATCGCAGACTTGAGGAGTGTTCCGACAGCACGCCCGTCGTCTCCACGGTCTGGGAGTTGGATGATGCGGATCGAACTGAGCTGGCTGATCTTTGGACACGGGGCGCAACCGCCACTGCCGTCAGAATCGGCCGCGCCTACGGCGGCGTGAGAACGATTGGCTTTGAAGGTGTGTCGGCACAAGAATTTGATTTAGGCACAATCAAGTCCAAGGCTCGCAAAATCGCCCCCGCTGTTAAGGCGGCAGCCGCCAAGCTCGACGACACAATCCGCACACCGCTGGAAGCTGCGGCTGAAAAATTCGAGGCAGACATAGCCCCCTCTTCAGATGCACTTGCGTGGGCATCCAAGGCGAAAGCCGCCCTCGCGGCACTCCGTCAAGCGTTGGCGTCGGCTGACACCGAACTCACTGACGTCCAAGATGCACATGTTGTTGACTTGGAAGACCTCGCAGAAGCGATTGCCGGTGACATGAAAGGCGAGGAGAGTGCACGCCAATGGGTCATCGATCACATGCCTGTATTCATGTATCTGGAGGAATATCCCGAACTGAACGGCCATCAGAATATCGCGGAATTCCTTCAGCGGAAGGCCGAAAGCAAGCTCACTCCTGCAGACAAGAATTTTGAAAAGATGTGCAAGGTGGCGGGCCTTCGCCCCGACGAGTTGCAAACTCTTCTCAATCAGAAGGAACACGAAACGCGCAATCAGCTCGCAAACCGCGCCAGCGCGGTCATTACCTCTGAAATTCGTAGGCTTTGGAAAGACCGATCGCTAACGGTGCGCTTTGACACGGACGCCGAACATATTAACACGTTCGTATCCGATCCAAACTCGACATTTAACGTTGAAGTCAACCTCAACGAACGAAGCCGCGGCTTTCAGTGGTTCTTCTCGTTCTATATGACTTTCGCTGCAGACACTAAAGGCGGTGCGGCCGAAGACGCTATCCTGCTCCTTGATGAACCGGGGCTTTATCTTCACGCAAAATCCCAACGAGATTTGCTGAACCATTTCGAAGCCGACTTCAAGAACCAGATTCTATATACGACACATTCCCCGTTCATGGTGCCGACACACCGCTTGGACACCGTTCGCACGGTCAGCATTACTGAAGAAGTCGGAACCACAGTATCGAACGACCCCTCCGGGGACGCGCGGACCCTGTTTCCATTGCAAGCGGCACTTGGTTACGACCTGGCACAGAGCCTGTTCATTGGGCCGAACAATCTCGTTGTCGAAGGCGTCACCGACTACTGGGCATTGTCGTCGATCTCCGAATACCTCAATTCCAACGGCGGAGGCGGGCTGAGGGGGGACATCACGATCACGCCAGCAGGCGGTGCCCAGAAGATCCCCTACATGGTCGCCTTGCTTTCATCGGAGCAATTGAATGTACTCGCTCTTCTCGATCATGAGAAGGACGCGAAGACCACACGCGATGAACTGGTGAAGTCGAAGCTGATCAGTGACAAGAACGTGATCTTCATTGCTGATGCGTTCGGCTCGTCGCCACCGAAGGAAGCCGATATAGAAGACCTAATTGATGCCAAGGTGTACGAAACGCTGGTACATGAGAGTTACGCAAATGAGCTAAAGGGCGTCTCGCTCAAAGTGAACGACAAAATCCCGCGTATCGCAAAACGTTATGAAGATGCCTTCAAAGCCGCCGGATTAGAATTTCACAAAACCAGGCCGATGCGCTTGTTGCTCACGAAAATGGGAGCCACCCCGAAGCAAGTTGCAACAAAGGATGTGGTCCAACGGTTCGAAGCACTTTGCCGAATCGTCAACGAGCGCTTACCAAAAGGTTAGCCATCTCGTCTACACTTTCAATAATTGCCGAAAGACTGGGGTGGCACCTCATGTCAAATCGCTCTCTTTGGATTGGTGATGCAACACTGCCCGCTCAACTCAGAGCAGCCTAACACATAAAGGCAATCGGACACATACGGCGGCCTTTCTTGGGCTGCTGGACAATTTTGCTCACTACGGGTCGGTCGCGATGCCAGATACATTGCCGATGAAGTCAAAACATACTTTTGGCTCGACAGCAAATAACCGGAGCCGGATCATTGGTTTTCCTTTCTCATGGATCGCATCAGCGCCTCTTCGCCCATCTCAAGAAGGGGCTCCGTAATCTTGTTGCCAAGCCAAAATCCCCCCATGAAGGTGATGATCATCACCCCAATCGCGTATGGGCCAACAAGGGGCGTCAGTCCGAAAAATTCAATAACCAACAACAGAACAAGCCCCATGATCATTCTGTTCATTTTCCTGCGGGTTTTGACAATCAGGCCGGTCGTGCTCATGGCGGTATTCCTTTCTCTCCAGATCGACTTTCGCCCCTTCTCTTTTCGGCCTCTCACTCGACACTCGGGTTACGGTGCGGCCCCATGCGGAACGGCCCCTTCATCCGTGAGCGCACGCCAACCGAGAAAATCAAAGCCGGAGAATTAAGTCATGAATATCCCGAACATAGTCGCGGCCTATTCACCGCCTAGTCCCTAGCCGTTCAATAAGTAGCCCCCGGTTAGTGAGGCGATTCACGCAACGGATGGAATTCGCCCGTTATGATCAGATCGCTAGGTAGGAGCAGGGTTGAATGTGGAAATGCACATCGCCGACGCCGCTTGACAGGGGCGGAGAATGAGAGGGCAAATCATACATACTGGACAAACTGAACATATGTGGCGTATGATAGGGTCTGATGAACTCAGATGGAACATGATCATGCCCACCGCAAACAGATCGATGAATGAGGATGTTGGCTTCCAGGTCAAAGGAATCCAGGGGCTTTCCGGCGCCGCAACGCGGTTTCTCCGGCAGCACCCGAAGGAAGCGCGCCTTGCCGTGGCGGCGGCGTTGGAGGCGGCGGCGGTCCAGTACGTGGTCGAGGATGTCGGCGTACCGGAAAGCGTGCCGGAATCTCTCCAGCCCTTTATCGTGCGCCGCTCATCCAAAGCGGAAATGCTGGGTGTCTCGGAAGCTGCCGAGCGTCTCAAAATCTCCCGAACCACTGTTTACGACTGGGTGGACAAGAATATCCTTCTGGCGTGGAAATCCACCAAGCGCGGTCTGACCATCCCGGCAGAGCAAATTCTTGGCCCCGGCAATGTCGTCCCCGGTCAGGATAAGGTCGTCGAGATCATTGGTGATGCGGAACTGGCCTGGGCGTTTCTCACGCAGGACTGGCCATTTGCGGACAAGGTCGCGCGCCCAATCGATCAACTCAAAGCCGGTCATGTTGAAGACGTCATCAACGCCGCGCCCGGCTTCGGCGCTTCCGTCACATGATGGCTGGCCACATGACGGCTGGCACGTACTCGCGCGACCATATTGCGGATGTTCTCACCAAGGTCAAACTGCCCTCCTGTTACCGGATCATCCCGCGCCGCCTCCTGGATACGCCGCTTGGCGCCGCGCCCGCAGATTCCCGGTTTTGCAGCAAAGCGCACGGCCATGCCGTTCTTTACACGACACCCGATTTTGCGACCGCCTTCATCGAGGTCATCGTGCGGGATCGCTTCACGCGCAAACGACAACGCGAGATATTGCTGAAGGAAGTGACCGAACGCGCGTGGATACAAGCCGCAACAAAGCCTCGCTCGGCATTAAACCTGCTGGACCTGCGAAACGACGGCTGTGTCCGCCTCGGCGCGCCAACCGATGCCGTTAACGCCCGCAGCCATGCCGCAGGCCGTTCACTGAGCCGCATCATTCATGACGAGCACAAAAACGTCGATGGATTTCTGTTTGCCTCGCGCCTGACCGGCGCGGATATTTATGCCGTCTTCGACCGCGCCATCGACAAGCTCGACGTCGAGGATTCCGGCGATTTGGTCAACCATCCCGAACTGCCCGATGTGCTTCGCCATCACAAAATCAGCCTGATTGTCCATGAATAAACGCACATAGCCCGTAGTCATTCTGACTACGGGAACATATAACCCTCTGAATAAAAACACGAACTTGGCGACTACGTTTGTCATACGCCGTTTTGGCCCACGTAGTCGCCCTGAACCCCGCACAATTCTGCGGTTTTCGCCACCGCTACACCGGTAGCGACAGGTGTGGAAGAATTGCCGTCGTAAGACGTCCATCCATAGCGGGGAGGCGAAGCCTACGGAGCTATCGGCTAATCCACAGGGGTTCAATCGTGTTCGGTCCCCTATCGGGGGACTGGCAGGGGGGAAGATTTACGGGAGCTTTTCGCGCCAGCGATCGTCACCCGCATGGGCGGAGACGCGGCACGCGGCTCCGTTCCGAACGACGCAGGAGTGAGGAATAGAGCGCGGTCCGCTCGCAGAGCGGAGGCGCCCAAACTGGGAAACACGACAATCGACCCAAGGTCGAAAAACGAAGCGCCGACCGGAAACAAGCCGACGAACGTGAACCACGACCAAGCGCTCAATTGACCCCAACGGCGTGAGACCTAAGAGCGGGGGCCGCCGTCAGGCGGCCTCCGCTCTCACTCGGTGTTCGAGCAAAAAGAGAGCCCCGCCGGATGGCTCCGGCGGGGCGTGCGTCTCAGTATCCCAGGGCGCTGATGAGCTCTTCGAGTTCCGGGTCGAGGTCCGGTTCTTCTTCGTCGGCGTCGAAATCGTCGGCCCAGGAGCCGAACAAGCGCTCGATCTCTTCCCAGCGGTCTTCCTCGGCACGGGCGCGGATGATGTGTTGTTCTTCGGTCATAATGTCCTCCATCGGGTTCAAGTCATCGAAAACGTCGAACGGTGGGGGTGCGGCGGGACCGCAGTCAGGGACCGAAGGCCGCGCCAGCGGGGCGTGGGGGAGCCGAAATACGCAATGGAGCGACAGCGCAATGGAGTATTTTGGGGGAACCGCGCATCCTTGACGGCGGTTTTGCCGCGCCCCAAGCTGGAAGGACCAGAGAGGATGCCCTTCAACAAATAACGTCAAAGGCCGCCAGGCCTTTGTCCGCTTACAAACACTCGGCAGGCGAACACGAAAAAGGCCCCGCCGGAAAATTCCGACGGGGCCGTATAGACGATCAACTGTACTTCTTGGCCGGGATGCCGAGGTTGCGGGCCTTGTCGACCAGGTTCTCGGTGATACCAGTGCCGGGAAACGCCAGGACGCCGATGGGCAGGAGGTCGAGCATTTGGTCGTTGCGCACGAACCCGGCGCGGGACTTGCCGTAGCGCTTCCAGTCGGGCTTGAACACCACCTGCGCGACGCCCCGGGCCTCGGCCCATTTGGCGGCAATCAGATCGACGCCCTTGGGCGCGCCGCCATGAACCAGTACCATGTTGGCATGTTTGGCGCGGGCTTTGTCCAAGGCATTCCAGATCAGGGTGTGGTCGGTGAAATCCATGCCGCCGCTGACCACCACCTTCGGGCCTTCGGGAGCCAAGGACTGGGTCTTGCGGCGCTCCGTCGCGGCCAGGAACTCGCGACTGTCGATGACGGCGGCGGTGAGGCCGGAGCGGCTGACCTTCGAGCCATGGCCGGGCATCCAGGGATGGCCGGTGGCGGTGGCAAAGAGATCGGCGGCATGGTTGCGCAAAGCCTCGAAGGTGTCGCGGGCGTCGGAGGTGGACCGGGCGCGGAGTTCCAGCTTCTCCAGTTCCACCGATTTGACCTCGGTGCCGTCCTGTTCGCGGATGGCGCGGCGGATCTCGAAGCCCAGTTGGTCGAAGCCTTTGTCCAGGCGCTCCAGCTTGCGCTGGAAGACGTTAACCGTGTTCCACAGCACATCCGTGGTCTCCCCTTCCAAGCAGGTGTCGGCGAACAGGGCGCTCAAGGTCTCGAACACCGCCTCCAGGGCGGAATATCCGTCGTCCAGTTCGGGCAAGGGGCGGGGGTCTTCCTCGTCCGCCGGGGGCATGGCCCCGAACAGCTCCATGCGGTTCATGATGTCGGCGGTGGCGCTGTGGCCGGTGAGATCGTCGAAAACGTCGGGTGTTTCGGAATACATCGTTCAACTCCTTTATCTGGCGAGCGGTCGATCCCGCTCATGGGGCTGACTCTGCGGATCGGTTCGGGACGCAAATCACCTGAAAGGCCGCAACGCAGTGGAGGACGGCGCAGGGCGGCCTTTTTTGCCTCGCGAGGAATGGGCTGCCACAGGCAGCCCAGGGGAAAAAAGCCGCCGGAGCCGTTGAGTTCGCGTCCCCCGATCCGCGACAGCCCACCTCATGAGCGGTATCGGACCGCTTGGCGTGGGAAGGCCGAACGAAGTACCGATGCGCCCGGGACGTTCGGCCCACCGGCAAGCACCCCAGCCTCCAGGAAGACCGGAAAACCGTTCGGGAGCGGACCGCCGGTTGGCGAGCCCCCTCCCCTTAGCCGTGGACTCCGCAGTCCGCCCCCCCGGCGATGTCGACCGTTCATGCGCCACGAGACCCCTGCCGGACCGGGCGCAGACCGCAGATGCCGGAACCGCCACCTGTCAGCGTGTGCGCCGGCCCGGGACCGAACTGGCCGGAATCGCCACGCCATCGCAACATGACCGGACCCAAAACCGGCAGGATGTAGCGACGACCTCGCCGCCCCCTCGTCACCAGCTCGCACGCACCTATTGGGCGGCTAGGCGGAACCTAGGCCCGCCCTAGCCGTTTCCTCGGTCAGACCTGGGTACTCGGCTTGCAGCCGGTCACGCTCTTCGCGCAGGCCCAAGCGATGACACAGATGGTTTTGCAACGCGCCGCGTAACGCCGCCCGGATAGGCTTTTGATCGGAGAGCGCCGGGCAGGCGGCACGGATGGACCGACACAGATCGAGGATGTCCTTGCGCACGGTCGTCAATTCTCCGGCGATGTCTTCAAGGCGCAAGCGGGCAGATTCACGGGCTTGCCATTCGCGGGCGTCCTCGGCGCTTCGTTCAGCCAAACGATCCGCTTCGTGAGCCGCGCCGATGAAATCTCCGTCCCAGACCTCGGTCAGGTCGAGCACGAACCCTTCGCTTAAGGATTCACCGTATCCGGCGACGAACCGTTCCCGCCCCTTCCGCCCGGCGGGCAGACGGAACACCGCACCGCGAAAGGTCTCGTCCTGGAATTCGTCCGCGTACCATCCGGTGTGACGCAGCCGGAGAACGTCGTCCACCCAAGCTTCGAACCGCAGGCCCGCGTCCGTGGCGCTGCCGAAGAACCGCCGCGCCGCACGGGCGCGGTCATTGGCATCCACCGGCCAATGGCGGAATGCCAAGGGGTGAAAACCCTGGCGGTAGACCCCGACCTTGCCGCCATAATGGGGATACCGTTTGACCATCGTGTTCAAGGCATCCAGCCGCTTGCGCGGCGATGCGCCCAACAGGGCGATGAGTTTACTGTCCATGATCTCTCCCTCCGAAACGGAAAACGGCGGAGGCTGACAAGCCCCCGCCGTGGTTTTGCGTGTTGTTCAAGAGACCACTCAGAACGGAATCTCATCGTCCAGATCGGCGGGAGAAACGTTCTCGCCGCCGGAGGGCGGCATGTCATCCTCGCCTCGGTCGTCGAGCTTTTCCAGGAACTGGATTTGGCAACCGGGGGTCACGAGGATTTCGGTGGTGTAGCGCTCGACATTGTTCTGGTCGGTCCACTTGCGGGTGCGCAGCATGCCCTGCACCGCCGTCAGGCGGCCCTTGCGGGCGTGCTTTTCGAGAACCGACACCAAGCCCTGCTGGAAGGTCACCACCCGGTGCCATTCCGTGCGCTTGATCCACTCGCCGGTGTTCTTGTCCTTGTAGCTGTGGTCGGTGGCGATGGAGAGCGTGGCGACCTGCTGGTTGTTCTGCATGGTGCGGATGTCGGCGTCCGCGCCCAGGTGGCCCACGATGGTAACGCTGTTGATGCTGTACATGATCTTAACTCCTCTTTAGGGTGAAACTTCACCCTTCTTCTTCCCCCCTTTCACTCTGTATGATTGCAACAACAAAGAAGGGAGATGGGGAGGTCGGACATGCTCAGCGGAATCAAAAACTCCAGTAACAGCAAAGTTTTTGCCAGAAACGTGACGAAAGAGGATGCGCCTTTCTCATGTCCCGGCTGCCGCGGTGAACTCACCATTAAAAAAGGGAACATTAAAACCCACCATTTTGCCCACAAACCGCCCTTCAACTGTAGCCGGGGACAAGGCGAAACCGACGCTCACAGAAAGTGCAAAGAGGATATTTTCCTCAATCTTTCGACTAGGCAGAATGTAACCCATTTGGATTTGGAAGCTGATTTCGGCACATCAGTAGCCGATATTTTTTGCCGCATTGATGGTATTCCCGTAGCCATAGAAATCCAGAAAAGCGATGTGACAGTCAACCAAATCACATTGCGAACCCAAAATTACCACCTACGGGGCATCAATGTTCTCTGGCTTGCACTATACAATCCGAAGCTGGATGAAAAACGCTACAGCCCTAAGGCCTGGGAAAAATGGTGCCATGCCGCTTATTTCGGGCGTGTGTATTATTGGATTAACAGCTTGACTGTTCTCCCCGTACATTTTGCCGAATACCGTTTAGACGTTGAATGTTCCAGTTGGTACGACGAATACGGAGAGGAACAGAGCGCCGGTGGTTACACCAAACGATCAAAAAGGTATCGAGCCCCACTCGTTGGTTCCCAATTGGACATTGCCACTGATTTTAGATCAACTACAAAGGACGCATGGTCACGCGGAACGGTTTCCGTTCCTCAGTGCAGCCTTTACGTTGATCGACTGCGAAAATGGTGGTGAGAAAATGACTATTTTCGAGGTTCTTTAAATGCTCCACCTCCATTGCACCGCCAAACTCGCCAAAGCCCTGAAGGTCAGGCCGGAAGAAGCGCCCGTCCCCGATGGGACCGACTGGCTGGAGCACTGGTACGTCCGGGATATTCCACTGGACCTGCCGTTGGACGCGCTGTTGTTCACCAACGCGGAGACCTTTTATTCCCTGGTCCATCCCTTCGACCGCCGCGAACGCATTGACGAAATCGTCGGCGTGTTCCAGCAGCGGATCGAACACATCACGGGGCGGGACTTCACGTCCGACCCCGGCGCGTTCCGGGTTTGCAAGACGGCGTCGCGCCGCGTAACCGGATGCATGAACGAGCTGGAGATGATGGTAGAATACGATGTCGAACGCCACCTTCAGGGAGACGGCGTCAGGCTCGAAGTGATCGAAGATCATTTGAATAACGGAATCGTCGGCGGATTGTTCCCGAAAGCGGAGTTTGCGAAGCGCCTCGACAATGACGGAAGTCAGCGATCCAAGCTGACGAAGGCACCATATCTGAAACTGACAAAACATACGCACTCGTAAACATAAATAGGAGAAACCATACTGAATTCACACAGGAGAACAAAAAATGACCATCCTTAGCTTCAATAGCACTTTCAGCAACAACGTCATCGCAATCCTCGACGGAGTGCCAAGCACGGAGTTGCAAACAGGACGTCAGCTAAACGAAAACTTACTCGATGCCAAGCAAGGGAAACTCGTGCCAGAGATTCTTTACTACCGAATAGACGATGGGGCAGAACTATTCACTGTGCTTGAGAATATTGAAACTCTGTGCATAAAGCAGGGTGTTAAGCCAATCATTCATATTGAGGCGCATGGCGGGAAAAGCTGCGGGATAGGCGTCGGGGATGGTCAGGATATCATTGATTGGAGCCAATTGGTTGAGGCATTTCGAAAAATCAACGTAGCATGCGGGAATAACCTTGGGGTCGTTATGGCCGCTTGTCATGGCTTATACGCGATTAGCCCTCTTCATATCGCTGAACCGTGTCCATACTATTTTCTCATCGGTGCTGAGGAAGTGGTATTAGCCGGCCAGATTGATGCTGTGATGTTTCCCTTTTATAAAAAGCTGCATTCTACGGGGCGACTGAATAGCGCGATGGATTTGCTTGATGACAAATTCAAGCAGTTTCATGCAGAAAAATTTTTCTGCATCTCCTTTGGAAAATACCTATTGAACAGTTGTATCGGTAAAAAAGGCCGCGATAGGCGAGAGCGCTTAATTACGGAATATTTTAGCCAAAGCAACGTCCCACGCACCACTACAAATTTAGCCGCTATCAGAAGAAGCATAAAAAAGTCCATGAAGTCCACACAGACATCTTTTTATAGGTTAGGGCGCGTCTTCCTTCATGGTCGCTGTAACATTCCATATTCTAAATTAGAAAAATTTGTTCGAGAGGGGCAGCGCAAAAGAAAATAGCTAGTTTCATGAGAGCGTGTACACAGGCTTTTACAATACATGCCATATCAACCTATATCGACTGACCGCTTTCGGAGTTTAAAACCAGAAGCGCACCGTTCTTTGGCTTCTTGCCCCAGTAACGAAGTACCCCCTTCCAGTCGTCATTAAAATCCCCCAACCTGGGAAACGCGACATCCACCGTCACGCCCTGCGCGATGGCGCGGACACGCAGCTTGGCGGCGGCGTTCCGGCCCGCCGGACCGTTATCAGTTGCGATGGTGAGGCGGCGCACGCCGCGCGGAAGGATGAAGGCCGCCATGTGGGCGGCGCTCATGGCGGCGGCCAGATCGCTTCCGGCGGCGCGTTCGGGATAAAGCAGCGCGAACGACAGAGTGGACTCCAGACCTTCGCCGACGATCAGGTGGCCACCGCCGGAGGACTGGCACCGACCGCCCAGCCGCACCGCATGGCCGTTCAGTTTGCCCAGCGCGCGGCGCTCGATCAGGCCCGCCTCGGCGTCGAGGAAGAAGCGCGTGACGCCGGTGAGGTTGCCCGCATTGTCGTTTGAGGCCGCCAACAACGCCGGGCGGTGGTTGTGTTCATCGAACCAGGCGCGGGGATGAAACCGCAGAGAAACACCCCAATCGCCCAGAACGAGCCCGCGCGATTTCAGATAGGCTTCGCCCAAGGTGCCCGCCACCGGACGCGCTTCGGCGAACAGACGCCGGGCGATTTCGGTGCGGTCGGTGGGATAGGCCTTGCCGCCCTGTGGTGCCACATGATGCGCGGCGGGTGTTCCTAAGAACCACTCGGCCTCGGCCATGGCGGAGGCGAGATCGGGCAAGCCTTGCGACAGTTGAATCAGGTCCAGTAAATCGCCGCACGTTCCCTCGGCGGCATCGGTCCATTTGCCGGGAACGCCGGGCGGAGCAAGTCGCACGAACAGACTCCGCCCCCGTTCGTTTCGCACATTGCCCACCAACCAATACCGCCCGGCCCGCCGCCCGTTGGAGAGGTAGCGCCGACACACCGCCAGCGCGTTACTGCCTAAGCGACGCGAGAGTTCTGACGCGCGCATGGCTCACCCCCTGACCATCGGAAACCGTTCCAACACCTTGGCCAGGATGTCGGGGCCTTGAGCGCTCACGGGAATGAAGGCGCGGCGGCGGTACTGGATGATCTCGGTCATGCAGCCAAGATGAATGAGCGCGTCGAACATACCCGGCCCGCTTCCCACCTCGATCTCGACCCGGTTCTCGCCCATGATCCTGGACCGGCGCAGGCGCAGCCCCTGGACCAGGGCGTAGGACGCGCCGTCTTCGAGAACCGACGTCCACGCGGCATTGATGGACAGCTCCGGTGCGTCCAGCCCCAGGGCGGCATAGAACCGGGGCAGATCCTTCTCGCGCAGGACGCGGCCCAACAACCGACGCCCGTCGTCGGTTTGCAAACGGAAGATGCGCAAGGAGCCGCCGCCGACACCGGTGTCCATCCGGTCCCAGATCGGCAGCAACAGCCCCGTCACCAGATAGAAGGTCGAGGTGCGATATTCGGGCAGGCCCGCCAGTTCCGCTTCCCAGGCTTGTTGGAAGCTTTTGCCCTCGGCCTCCTCCCAGGACGAGGTGGTGAGTTCGGTTTCGGTGAGGGTGTGGCTGTCCAGGGGCCGGAGCAGACGGACACAACGTTCCACCGCGCCCGCTTCGCTCATGCGCGAGGGAGCCGGTTTGCACAGCGCCGCCCGACCCGACTTGGCGTTGACCAGCAACCGGGTGTCCGCACCGTGTTGCGCGGCGGCGTCCTCGAAGGACACGGGCGTCACCTTGTCGCGCCGCTCGATGGACAGGCACCGGGTCTCGGCCCCCGTCCGCGCATGGGTGTAAACGTCCCGGCTCTCCGTGACGGTGAAGCTGTCGGCCTGCAAGGTCTCGACGCCGACGTCGAGGCCGCCCGACGCGCGCATGCCTTCAAGGATTTGCTCCAGCACCGTCTCGAAGGCCTCGAACAGCGCATTCTGCCGACCGATGGTCAAGGCCAACACCCGGTTCAAGAATCGGCTCATGGGCGGCAGTTCTTCGCGCACCGACCCGTCGCCGTCGAGCAGCGACAAGCCGGTTTGGTCCTCGAAGGCTTCGAGCGAGCACTCCGGCACTTCGCCGCGCACGATCTTCATATAGAGCTGGCGCAACGCGGCGCGGGCGTAGGGGCTTTCCAGATTGTCCTCGGCCCTAAACATGCCCTGCCCGCCGGTCTGGCGCTGGCCCTTGGTGATGGCGCCCAGGCTATCCAGCCGCCGGGCGATGGTGGACAGGAACCGCTTCTCGCCCTTGACGTCCGTGGCGACGGGACGGAACAGCGGCGCGCTGGCCTGGTTGGTGCGGTTGGACCGCCCCAGCCCCTGGATGGCGTTGTCCGCCCGCCAGCCCGGCTCCAACAGATAATGCACCCGGCGCCGCGAATTTTTGGCGTCCCGTTCGGCGTGATAGGACCGGCCCGTGCCGCCGGCGTCGGAGAACACCAAGATACGCTTTTTGTCGTCCATGTAGGCCTGGGCTTCCGACAGGTTGCTCGACGCCGGGCGTTTCTCGACCTTGAGCACGCCGTTTTCGCGCACCAGACGCAGGCTGCGCCCGGTAACCTCGGCCACCGCTTGCGTGCCGAAGTGGTGCAAGAGCTGGTCGAGCGCGGTGGGCACCGCCGGAAGGCTGGCCAGATGCTCGATCATCTTGTCGCGCCGGGCCTCGGCCTCGCGGTTGATCACCGGATTGCCCTGGACGTCGAACATGGGCCGCGAACAGGCGTTGCCGTCTTCGTCGGTGTAAATCTCGAACAACTGAGTCGGGAAGGAATGGGTGAGGTAGTCCAGCACGTATTCGCGCGGCGTGATGTCGACGGTAAGATCGTTCCATTCGACGCTCGGGATATCGGCGAGGCGGCGTTCCAGCAAGGCCTCGCCGGTGGAAACCAGTTGCACGATCACCGCGTCGCCGCGCTCCGTATCCGCCGCGATGGATTTAATCAGCGACGGGCACTTCATCGCGGTGAGCATGTGGTTGAAGAACCGCTGCTTGGAGCCTTCGAACGCCGACAGCGCGGCGGACTTGGCGTTCTTGTTCAGCGTCCCCTCTTCCGAGGTGATGTTCAGCGCGTCCAAGGCGGCGTGTAGGTTCTGGTGGATGACGTGATAGGCCTCGGCGAAGCTGTCGTAGATCTCGATCTGCTCAGGCGTCAGCGCGTGTTCGAGAATGTCCACCTCGACGCCGTCGTAGCTGAGCGAGCGGGCCATATAGAGCCCCATGGCCTTAAGGTCGCGCGATATCACCTCCATCGCCGCGACGCCGCCCGCCTCCATCGCCTGGACGAAGGCGGCGCGGGTAGCGAACGCGGTCTCTTCGCCCCACAGGCCCAACCGTTCGGCGTAGGCCAAGTTGGACACATGGGTCGCTCCGGTGGCCGAGACGTAGACGACGCGGGCGTTCGGCGCGGCGCGCTGCAAGCGCAGCCCGGCCTGACCTTGGGCGCTGGCGGCCTTAACGCCGCGTTCGCCCTTTTCGCTGGTGGCGTTGGCCAGCGCATGGGATTCATCGAACATCAACGGCCCGTCAAAGGTATCGCCGAGCCATTCGACGATCTGGTCAAGGCGCGATGCCTTGCCTTGCCGCGCGCCCGAGCGAAGCGTGCCGTAGGTCAGGAACAAGACGCCGTCGGCCAGATCAATGGGCTGGCCCTGCTTGAACTTGGACAAGGGAACCACCTGAGCCGGATCGCCGCCGAGCGCCGCCCAATCGCGCCGGGCGTCCTCCAACAGCTTGTCGTTCTTGCTCACCCACACCGCCTTGGTCCGGCCCTTGAGACGGTTGTCCAGGATGATGCCCGCCACCTGACGGCCCTTGCCGCAGCCGGTGCCGTCGCCCAAAAACCAGCCCTGTCGGAAGCGCACCGAGCGCACGGCTCCGCCGTCCCCGTCATCGTCGGCTTCATCGGCTTCGACCTCGCTTTCCCCGGCCAGATCATAATGGCGGTTGACCGCCCACTCACCCGGCAATAGGCGCTCATGGGCTTCGCCCGCGTAGATGATACTTTCCAACTGGGCATCGGACAGAACGCCGTCGTCCACCAGTCGCTTGGGCAGCGTCGGCACGTAGGACGGCTTGGGCGGTGCGACCGAAGCCATGGCCGCCGACTGCACCAACGGCGTCGGGTGATTGCCTGCACCTTCGATGGCGACGGATTGCGGCGCGTAAGATTCATAAAGGCATTCGCGCAGTTCCCCGTCCGGCGCGGACCAGTCCATGGCGGCGTAGGTCAACGGCGCTGCGTCCGCCCAATCCATGTGCTTCGGCTCGGCAGAAACCGGCTTGGCCGCAACCTCGGGCTTTGCCGCCACTTGCGAGATGGGATGGGACGCCACGGTCCTGTGCGTCACGCCCCCAGGTGTCAGGGGCAGCCGTTCCGGCACCCGGTCTTCGATCAGGCGCAACAGATCCGCCGCCGTTTGCACCGGGCCCTGGACATAGCCCGAGAAATCCCCCGGGTCGTCGGCGGGGCGCTTGTCGATCACCGTCAGACGGGTCTCGATGGCCGTTCCATGCTTGGCGAAGAACCGCCCCGACAAGGATGCGGAGAAGACCACCCGACCGATCGCCTGCAAGCGCGCGAAGGCGTCCCGCCACCTGGGACCGTCCGGCGCGAAATTGGCGCCGGTGACCGCCACCAGCCGCCCGCCGGGCGCCAAGCGGTTGAGCGCTGAAAACACATGCCGACCCGCCACGGCGGGATCGGTTTTGCTCATGGTCGGCGAAGCGGAGAACGGCGGGTTCATCAGCACGACCGACGGGGCAAGGCCACTCGGCAACAGATCGTCGATGTATTCGCCGTTGTGGCCGGTGAGCGATGCGCCGGGGAACAGCTCCGTCAACAAGGCGCGGCGTTTGGGCTCAAGCTCGTTGAGCGCAAGACCGGTGGCCCCTTCGGCGAACACCGCCAGCAAGCCGGTTCCCGCCGACGGCTCCAGCACCACATCCTCGGCGTTCACTCCCGCCGCCCGGGCGACAAGGAAGGCCAACGGCAAGGGCGTCGAGAACTGCTGCCAGCGCTGCGAGGCGTCGGAACGGCGCGTGTGCGTCGCCAACAGGGACTGAAGTTTTTCCAGGGTTGCCAGGGCGGCTTCGGGCGAACGGCGGTTCAAGGCGTCTTGGTATTTGCGCACGAACATCAGCGCGGCCAGTTCCTGGGCCTCGTAGACGTCCTTCCACGACCACACGCCCTCGGCGTCCGAGCCGCCGAAGGCCTCGGTCATGGCCCGGCGCAACGCCGGCGCGCCCAACGCCTCGCCCCGGCACAAAACCGTCAACAGATCCTCGGCCGCCGCGATGAGGCGGCGGGCGCGGTCTTGGGCGGAGGGAATAGGCGCGTTGGGGGCGGCCTGTTTAGGCTGAAAGGCGCTCGGCGGCAGAGAAAACAAATCGCCGCCCGATGCGGGCGGCGTGGCTAACGGTTGGACGGAATGCGAAAGTGCCGCCGAAGCGGCGGCGGATTGAGTTTGCGGCATGGGGAATCTCCTGTTCGGATCGCCGTCCGCTCTCCGCGCGGTCCGGCTCGTTCCCCAAAACTTTTCCGGCCTTTAACTCTCCATAGAAAAACCGCCCACTGCGAACGCCGGGTCGGAGATGTATAGAAAATGTATTCCAAATGACCCTTTGTTTACCCAATAACGATTTTTGGAAAAAATTGGCCATCGACGCTGCCGACCAGCGTGTCTTTTTCAAGCAACATCACAATGTCGCTGCCACGAGCAGTTAGCTTGAACAAAGGAGACTTCTAATGTCGGCAAAATCTTCGTCCAAAGGATCCGGGCGGACTCAGATGACCAAAGCGGACGCTGGTCGCATTCAGAGCGCCACGGCGAAGGCAAATGGTGGACAGGTTTCAAAAGGCAGTTTTTCGAGCCGAGCCTCGTCTGCCGCCGCGCGAAACGGAAAGTAACCTATCGGGGTGGGGGCTCTAGCCTCCGCCCCATTTACCGTTTCGGAAGGTGGCAGAATGTACTATTCCAAGAACAAAGATATCGCCAAAATTGTGCGGATGCATGTACGAGACGGCTGGCGGTTCCGTCGAGGCAAGAAGCACGGGAAGCTGGTGGCACCGGATGGGCGATGTGTGATCGTTCCGTCTACGCCAAGCGATGGGCGCGCCGTTTATAATTTCCTGGGGGATTTACGCCGCTGCCATGGTTGAAAGCGATTTACAGTCAAAACCACCTTATCCGACAATCGGGGAAATATGCCGATTGCTGGCTGGGGCGCTCGATACCAAATCGGCGGAACCCGTGGTCAGCAAGAAGCTCGACCGATTGGCGCGAGAAGGAGATTTCGATTGGAGGCTCCCTCCGCAAGTTGTTGAAGGATTGATATCGAAGCCACTTCGAGACTTCGATCCGGATTTTTCGGATTTTGTCGGCAGGTTCATCTCCTTCCTGCTCGGTGAACACATTAATCTTCTGTCTCAAGTTTCCCTTGATGCCATGTCTAGGCAGGAAGCGTCGCCTTTGCTGGTAAGGGCGCTCGGTGCGAGACATGCAGCGGGGTTTCTAATTTCTCTGAGGGATCGTTTTGGTGGGCCTGACCTCGGTGATTTCTTGCGGCGGGATGCCAAACCGCTTGATGTGTTGTTCCAATGGGGGGAGACAGTACTCGGCATCGATGTCGCCGCTACGGCGTTCCCAGATGACAAACAAAAACGCGACGACGTGGGGCGCTGGCGTCGCGGTGAAACGATTCCCGACTTCTTTGGATCGATCCGTCCGCTGCAACGTGAGCTTGAGGCGAGATGTTCGGATCGAAAGCCGGAACTTTTGCTGTTTGGTAAATGGCTGGTGGCCGCGCGGGCGCTGGCGTGGCTCGACAGAGAGACAGATAAAGCCGGTTTTGGTTCTTTGATAGGGATGATCCGGGAGGAAATCCTGCTGAATTGTCCGCCACGCGATGTCGGCAGGGAGTTGTCGATCACCAACATCAAGGCAGGACATCGTTTGCGCGAGGTTTCCGAGTGCGGAGGTCTTCTCCTGAATGTCAGTTTAACACGGACAAAAACCAAGGGGCCAGGCGATCAGACCGCCGCCCGAAGCGAGCTCGATCGTTTTAAGGACCTGCTGGATTGGCACGATGCCGACAGCCGCGCTCGCTATATGTTGGATTGGTGCGAAGGCCGCTGGCACATTCTCGCCGGCAGCGAAATGAAGGCGCTCGAATTTTACGAAAGGGCTTCCGATCAAGCCTTGTACAGGGCGGGGCAGAATCAGAGGCAGGTTTTGGAGGAGGCCATTGCGCTTGCGGCGCATCTCGGCAAAAAGTCGGCCATCAAGAGATTCAAGCATCGCGCTTTGGCCATGGGGCTGTTCTCAGGCCTCTTTGCAGAATTTCCTGAAAAGCCTGAAGTTGTGTCCGACTGGGAAATCGAACAGTTAGCGCAGGCGTTCGGCATGTTGTTTCCGCTTCACGGTCTATTTCCGGAGGCTGCGGAGGGAGGAAAATCAAAACGTGCTCTTCCGTTTCGAGTACTCAATCTACATGACGCCGACAAGATGAAACCTGATCTAGTGAGGCCGGATCGTGTCATCGGCATTCCGACACTGGATGAGGCCAAGTTCCGGCGTCCGCAACTGATATGGTTTGCCTCCGAGGATAGGGTGGAGGATGTTCGGCGGCTTCTCGATGCTGGGGCTGATGTAAACATCTCGGACGGTCAGGGTGGCTCAGCCCTGTTGAGCGCCTTGCAGTGCGCCGAGGACGGACGTGGGCGGCAGGTTCTGGATATTCTTCTGAAGTGGCCCCATGAAAAAGAAACCCTTGACCGATTAACGGCAAAAAAACGGTTGTCCCCACTCTACATGGCCGTACTTTTGGGCGATCCCAAGATTGTCACCAGTCTTATCGAAATGGGGGCGAGCCCTGACATACCCGCGAGCTATCCACCTCAGGCCCCGCTGTATCTCTGTGCCGAGCGTTTTGCGTTCTACCGCAAGGGATGGGCAGAGATGAACCTGATGCAGCGGATGGCCTTCCCTGGGCCGGAAGATGCAGAAATTCATCGGCGCTATTCCGGCGGATTGTCGGGAGTTGCTGGAGATCAGTTCTCGATGCGAAAGTTGGCAGATCCTCGTCATGCCGAAATTATGCGTCAGTGTATCGAGCATTTCGCCCAAAAGCCCGCCAAAATTCCCCGAGAACACTATTTGCAGATCGTGGAGATACTTCTTGAGCATGGCGCGGACCCCAATCGCAAACAATCCTCACCGGGGCCAGGACGCACTCCGCTCATGGTCGCTGCCGAAAACAACGCCGCAGACGTTTTTCGCATTATGGTCGATGCAGGTGGGGACCCATACCTTCAAGACGATCAGGGTAACGACTGTTATGTCATCGCCCGTAGCTTTGGAAGCCACGATGTTCTCAAGCTTTTAACTGAGTGATTATGTCGCCATGGGCGAAATAATCCGTAGGGCGCAAAATCTTGAGAAATGTGCCCTAAGCATTTGCCTTCGCCATCACTCACCCGCCGGAACCCGGAACGCTTCCGGCAGGTCGTCGTCTTCCAACATTTGGGCTTTCATGCTCAAGGTTGGCGATGTGCTTTTTCCAGGCTCATCGACGGTGAAGCCCATCCCTTCGGGCAACCACCTAGCCGCCGCGGCCTGCTCCGCAGTGATGCCCGCCGTGCGCTGGCCAGCTGACTCTCAAAAGAAAAACCGCCCACGGCGAACGCCGGGGCGGTTTTGAGATGGACCGTCCGTCTGTCCTCAGGAGGCTTCCGGCAGATCCATGTTGAAATAAAGCGATTTGGTTTTGGCGTCGAACCCGGCGGGTTTGCGGCCTTGCGTGATGCGGATGCCCGCATGGCAAGGCTGGCCGTGGTCGGAGGCGAAGGTCCGGGCTTCGGCGACGATCTCGTCCGCGCTTGAGGCCTGAACGCGCTTTCTCGGCAGGTCCTGCCCGAATTCAAACCGGGTGACGAAATACCCCCGCTCCATCTTCGCGGGGTAAAGGGTGACGACAAAGTCGCGCAGTTTTTTGCTCATGGTTTTTCCCCGCTCAAGAAAGGGTTTCGACGATGTACCCGGCCTTGGCGGCGGCGGCGACATAAGCGCTCATGGGCGCGCTGGCCTCGAAAAAGAGGTCGCGTTCCAATCCCAGCCCGGTCAGGTTGTTACGAAAGTTCTGCAATTCGGAAAGGGACACCGACCCCAGTTCGGGAGAGCCCATCCCCAGGTCCGCCAAGCCGAATGCAATGTCCGGCGCTTCGGGGGCGATTTCCGACAACAGCCAGGTGGCCGAGCCTATGGGATTGAAGATTTTGACCACCGGCGGATGGTCCTGGCCGCGATTGCGGCCGTTGGCCAACAGTTTTTTCTCGATGTCTTTGGTGATAAGTTTCATCAGGGTTGCTCCTTGTGAAAATGGAAAGGGCGAAGCGAACTTTTCCGTTCCGCCTCGCCCTGACCTTTCCAGCCTCCACCTCTTCGCGCCGACGTCTCACTCCGCCGCCGGAAGGCGAAACGCCTCCGGCAGATCGTCGGGGGCGGGTTCTCCAGACGCAGGCTCCCCGGCGTCCGGCGTCTCGCCGCGCGGATAGGCCATGCCGTCGGGCAGCCAGCGGGCGGCCACGAGGGCTTGTTCCGCTGCAACGCCGGGGGAACGGTTTCCAGAAAAATTCGCTTCGAGCGTCTCGGCCAACACCGCTTTCTTCTCGTCACGATGGTTGCGCGCCCAGGTCTCGCCCAGAACCTCCTCGGCAATCGCCAGCGCCCGGTCTTTCTTCAAACGCTTGAAGAAATTCTCCGCCGTCGGTCGCCAGTGCGCGGCGACGTCCACGCCGAGCCTGCGCCCAACCTCCTCATGCAGATCGTCGCCGCCAACGTTACCCAGGCCACCCCGAAGGGTCAGCGCCACGCAATGGGCGAACAGACGGCGCTTGACCTCGGGCGGCAAGACGCACATCGCCCGGAACCCCTCGTCCGGCGGCAGGTCGAGCCATGCGAGGTCAAAGTCCGGCGGCAATTGGGCGCCTTCGGTCCCGAAGCGTTCAGCAAACCCATGGGGCAGCGTCGCCGTATAGCTGGCGTCGAGCGGCTTGCCGGACAGATACCCGACACCCAACACGCCGTGAGCCACGGTGAACAGCGCCAGATCAAACGCGCAGTCGAAGTCCTGCGCCAGATGCGCCTGAGCGATTTGCAAACGGAACGCGCCGAGGTCCTCGGCCAGCTTGGCGCTGTAGTTCGACGCGCCAGCCGTCCCATCACCCACGGCAGCCGTTTCGGAAGACCGGTCCTCGGGACGGACCAACCCCCGGCGGATGGATAGCTCGCCACTGTGGTCGATAGAGACAAACGCCCCGGCCCGCGCCAGATCTTCGGCGGCGTAGGCGCGCAGGGCGTCTTCGATTTCGCCGTAGCACGCTTCGAGCGCCGCCACCTTTTCTTCATCCTCGGGGCTGAGGCCGCCGTCGGCGTCGATGGCCTCATAGA
>JADGBG010000033.1:0-7354 GCA_015231605.1 Alphaproteobacteria bacterium
GTGCTTTTGCGCCGATTTCCGGCCGCTTGGCGGCCTTCTGTTTTCTGGATTCGAGGATCACCGATGCACCCTTACCGTACGCACACCTGTGGCGAACTGCGTGCCGAGCACGCGGGCGGCGAAGCGCGCATTTCCGGCTGGGTACACCGCAAGCGCGACCACGGCAGCCTGCTGTTCGTCGACGTGCGCGACCACTACGGCCTGACCCAGGCGGTGATCGATCAGTCCAGCCCCCTGTTCGCCGCCGTCGAGGCCGCGCGTCCGGAAAGCGTCGTCACCATCACCGGCAAGGTGGTCAAGCGCACCGTGGAAACTGTCAATGCCGAGCTGCCCACGGGCGAGATCGAACTGGTGGTGAAGGATTTCAACCTGGAAAGCGCAGCCGAGGTCCTGCCGATGCAGGTGGCGGGCACGGAAGACTATTCCGACGAAATGCGTCTGACGCACCGCTATCTGGACCTGCGCCGCGAAAAGGTGCACGCCAACATCGTGCTGCGCAGCCAGATCATCGCATCCATCCGCCGCCGCATGACCGACGGCGGCTTCCTGGAAATGCAGACGCCGATTCTGACCGCGTCGTCGCCCGAAGGCGCGCGCGACTATCTGGTGCCGTCGCGCAACCATCCGGGCATGTTCTATGCGCTGCCCCAGGCCCCGCAGCAGTTCAAGCAATTGCTGATGGTGTCGGGCTTCGACAAATACTTCCAGATCGCGCCGTGCTTTCGCGACGAGGACGCCCGCGCCGACCGGTCGCCGGGCGAATTCTATCAGCTCGACTTCGAAATGGCGTTCTGCACCCAGGACGATGTCTTCAACGCCATCGAACCCGTGCTGCACGGCATTTTCGAGGAATTCGGCAACGGCCGCCTCGTCACGCCGCTGCCGTTCCCGCGCATTCCGTTCCGCGAAGCCATGCTCAAGTATGGCTCCGACAAGCCGGACCTGCGCAACCCGTTGATCATCACCGACGTCACCGAACACTTCGCGGGTGGCGGTTTCGGGCTGTTCGCCAAGAACATCGAAAAGGGTTCCGTGGTGCGCGCCATTCCGGCCCCCGGCGCGGCGGACCGTCCGCGCAGCTTCTTCGATAAGCTCAACGAGTGGGCGC
Source organism: Alphaproteobacteria bacterium (assembly GCA_015231605.1). Lineage (GTDB taxonomy): Bacteria > Pseudomonadota > Alphaproteobacteria > Rhodospirillales > Magnetovibrionaceae > JADGBG01. The sequence continues at coordinate 1,109 of JADGBG010000033.1, forward strand.
GCGAAGAGGGCATGGGCGGCCTCGGCTACATCATCTACGGCGCGGACGGCGAGCCCAAGGGCCCGATCGCCAAGAATCTGGATTCTGACCGCGTCGCCAACATCAAGGCCGCCGTGGGTGTGAGCGACGGCGACGCGGTGTTCTTCGTCTGTCAGGCCCCCAACATGGCGGCCAAGTACGCGGGCTTCGCGCGCGACAAGATCTGCGACGACCTGGAGCTGCGCGAAGGCGGCCTGTTCAAGTTCTGCTGGGTGGTCGATTTCCCGATGTACGAACTGGACGAGGACACCGGCAAGATCGAATTCTCGCACAACCCGTTCTCCATGCCCCAGGGCGGCATGGACGCGTTGCGGAACATGGACCCGCTGGACATCCTGGCCTATCAGTACGACATCGTGTGCAACGGCGTCGAGCTGTCGTCGGGCGCCATCCGCAACCACTTGCCGGACATCATGTACAAGGCCTTCGACATCGCGGGCTATCCGGCCCAGGTGGTCGAGGACAAGTTCGGCGGCATGCTGGCCGCGTTCAAATACGGCGCGCCGCCCCACGGCGGCTCCGCGCCCGGCATCGACCGCATGGTGATGCTGCTGGCCGACGAACCCAACATCCGCGAGGTCATCGCCTTCCCGATGAACCAGCAGGCGCAGGATTTGCTGATGGGCGCGCCTGCGCTGGTCGAACCGGAACGGCTGCGCGAACTGCACATCAAACTGGCGCCGCTGCCCAAGGCGGAAAAGAAGGACGCGGGCGCGGCCGAAGGCTGAGCCCGGCCCTGGGGGTGGGGAGAGGGCATGACGGACCGTGACGATCCTGCCGTCGCCTGGCTGGTGCGCGAATTGCGCGGCCACCTGCGCAAGCGCCCCAAGCGCCATCAGGTGAGCGACGCGGCGCGCCACGCGGACGCGCTGTTCGACGCCAACACGGCATCGCTGGACACCAGCCACCTGGCCTGCGGGCCGGGGTGCGGCAGTTGCTGTTGCGCCCAGGTGGGAGCGGAAACGGCCGAGGCTTTCTCCATCGTCCGCCACATCCGTGAAACCCGGGACGCCGCCCAGGCCGAGGACCTGCTGAACCGCGTGCGCGCCCGCGCCGGGGAAATCGCCGGCATGGACCCCGGCCAGCGCTGGGAAGCGCAAAAGCCGTGCGTGTTCCTGCACCCCGAAAAGGGCGATTGCACCATCTATCCGGTGCGGCCGTTGGCGTGCCGGGGCTACAACAGCACGGACCTGGGCGCCTGCCGGACGTCCACCGAAACCCGCGACCATGGCCATCCCATCCCCGCCGACGGGGAATGGATGCTGCGCGCCATGCAATTGCGCCACGCCTTGGCCGAGGCCACGGCGCGCACCGTCGGCGCGAACGAGCCCGATGAGGAACGCGAACTCCATGCCGCCGTGGTCTTCGCCGCGGACCATCCCGACGAACTGGCATGGACGCGCGGCCGCCGTAAGGGCTGACCCCATCATCTGCCTTTATTCTGACGCGAAGATTGGTCCGTAACCGGCTAAAACAAAACAATACTTCATTCGTTTCTTGCGGGTGCGTCGGCCATGGGCGCGCCCTGATGTGCGATGGTTCGTTTGTTCACTTAAAACATCATAAAAAGTAAATAACCTAATGAAATTATTTGTGAATAATCGGCTTTTGAAGTTCTTTTTCAAGCGCTGACGTCGGTCGGGCTGTCGATGCGTCGCAGCACGGAAAGGATGTGCAGGGCGCGTTCGCGCTCCGGGCTGTCGATGGGGTTGTGACGCTCGGCGTAGGCAAGCCGGTCTTCCCATTCGCGCACGAAATCACGCGGCTGGTCGGGCAGTGGAACCTCCCCGGTCAGCGCCCCGATGGTGCGCGCGAAGTCGGGGTGAAGTTCCGGTTGGAACGACAATTCCGCGTGTTCGTCCCAGGTGAGAATGCCGTTGGCGTAGAGATCCAGGCTCATGGCCTGAACCTGGCGCGGCGTCATGGCGCGCGCGCTGACGCCGTCGAGGATCCGGGCCAGCGGGTGGTCGATGAACGTCCGTCCCGATCCGTCCACGGGTTCGGGCGGCGGGGCGGGCTTGTAGGGCGCCAACGCGCGAGAACCCTGGGCCGCCGGGCCCAGGGTTGCGGTGTCCCCGGTTTGCCGATCCGCCCTGGTTTTCTCCAGGGACCCGGGCGCGTTTTGGGCCCGATCGGCGGGCGGGGGAATGTCGCGGGAGACCGCAAGGGGTGGGGCGGGGACCGGCGGCGCGACGACTTTCATGACATGGCCCTCCTTTCCCCCGGTGGCGGGGCATGTGTTTTCCGGAGGAAGGGGCGGGCGGTGCGCATCGGTGTCGTCCTGGAGCGTGTGGCGGTCGTGTGATCGTTGCGGTTTAGGCGCGCGCCCCCAGCATGAACGCGGCGTTGCGCAGACGTTTGGCTTCGTACATGGCCCGGTCGGCGGCGTGCATCAGCGGATCCCGCGCGTCGGACGGCCCGAAGGGCTGGAACCCCAGGCTGGCGCGCACGGCGATGTGCTTCCCGCTCCAGTCCACGTAGGTGGTGTTGAGGATGTGTTTGAGCACTTCCGCCCGCGCCAAGCCGTTTTCCCAGTCGGTGCGGGTCAGCAGCACCGCGAATTCGTCGCCGCCCAGCCGCGCCACGAGGTCCTGGGGGCGGATGTTGTCCTTGAGGATGCGCGCCACTTGCATGAGGATCGCATCGCCGGCGGCATGGCCGTAGGTGTCGTTGATGGGCTTGAAGCCGTCCAGATCGATCATCACCAGGACGCCGTATTCCCCATAACGCCGCGCGGCGGACAGCACGCGGTCGAATTCGGCCGAGAAGCCGCGCCGGTTGTGGGCGCCGGTCAACGGATCGGTGCAGGCGAGGCGTTCCATTTCCTCGATTTTCAAGGATTGGGTGAGGATGGTGCGTTCCGCGTTCATGGCGGCTTCCAGCGCGGCGTCGGCGGCGGCGGCCAAACGGATGTGGGTGGCGGGATCGAAGGCGTCGGGTTGGCGGTGGAGGATGTCGCGCAGGGCCGTGACTTCGCGCAGCAGATCGTGGTGGTCGAAGTCGTCCCTGGCCTTGTCCCACGCCCGTTTGGAGAACCCGAGTAGATCGCCCATCGCCCGTCGCCTTTCGCCTGGGGGCTTGCGCCCCGGTGGATTTCCCGCCGTGGCCGGGCGGGGTTGCCTAAAGACTTAGGCAACCCGTGTGCCAGATTTGGATTTCTGAAAATTCAATGGGTTGGGTGTGTTCTCTCAAGGGAAAATATTGCCGGATCGGCAAAATTTGCCGGATGATCGGAATCGGATTCCGCCCTGGTTTTGGTGTTAATCCCACAGCCACGCCGCGCCGCGCACGCCGGAACTGTCGCCGTGGAGGTTCTTGACCAGCTTCGTCGCCACGTGGTCGGAAAACACCCACGCGCCCCACAACTTCGGCACGTTGACGGTGAGCCGTTCGATGTTCGACAGTCCCCCGCCCAGCACCACCGCGTCCGGGTCCAGCACGTTGATGACGGTGGCCAGCGCGCGGGCCAGGCGGTGCTCGTAGCGCGCCAGGGTGGCGCCGCAGTCCGCATCGCCGTCCAGGGCGCGGGCGGCGATGGTCCGGGCGTCGAGGTCCCGCCCGGTTGCGGCGCGGTGATCGCGCGCCATGCCGGGGCCGGACAGAAAGGTTTCGATGCAGCCGGATTTGCCGCAATAGCAAGGCGGTCCCGGACGGTCGTCGCCGCTATCCCCGGCTTCCGGCCAGGGCAGCGGATTGTGACCCCATTCCCCGGCGATGGCGTTGGGGCCGGTCAGCGCATGTCCCCGGATGCTGATCCCGCCGCCCACTCCGGTGCCGAGGATCACGCCGAACACCACCTCCGCCCCCTTGGCCGCGCCGTCGTGGGCTTCGGACACCGCGAAGCAGTTGGCGTCGTTGGCCAGCCGCACCGCGTCCCGCCCGGTGGCGGCGGCGATGTCCCGGTCCAGCGCATGGCCGATCAGGCACACGGAATTGGCGTTTTTCACCAGCCCCGTGGCGGGTGAGATCGCGCCCGGAATGCCGACGCCGATGCTCGGCTGAACGCCCCCGGCCCGTTCGTCGAGCGCGCGCGCGATGTCCGCCACCGTGCGCACGGTGGCCGCGTAGTCGCCCTGGGGGGTGTCGGTGCGGAGACGCAGGACCTCATGTCCGGCCGCGTCGATGAGAATGCCTTCGATCTTGGTGCCGCCGAGATCGATGCCGATGCGCATGGGCGAAGCCCCGCGTCAGTCGTTGAGGTCGAGGAAGGGAACGTCGTCGCTGCCGCGCAACGCCGGGCGGAAGGACCCGCGAATGAACCGCGCGTCGGGGCGCAACGCCGTGTCCCGGGCGGCGCGAACGGGCAGGGGGGCGGGCACGGCTTCGACCGAGAGGATCCGCGCGCCGGGGAAAAACTGGCGCGCGCGCATTTCGGCCGGGGTGAGGCCGGGGGCGGTGATCATTTCGCGGGAAATCTCGCTGGCGCCAGGACGGATCATCGTGACGATGTAGCGGCCTTCGTAGGCCTTGGCGTTGACCTCCGCCAGATTGGCGAGTGACGGACGCTCGAACACGGTCTTCACGATGCTGCCCCCTTAATGCCACCGGACCGCGGGACCATCGACGGTCCCTTGCGTCCGGCCTCCGATTTTTTTCGCCCCCATCGCGGTCCGCTTATTGTTTTTTTAAGGGTTCCGCGGCGAATCGAAGAATCTTAAACCATTTCTTAACTATAGAAGATGTTATCTTGTGTCAATGTAGGGTTCGTTTATTGGGCGTTTCGTCAGTAATGGCATGAAAAACGCCAGTATTGGTGAGCGGATTTCGAAAAATCGAACGCGGGAATTCAATATCCTGCGCCTCTCCCGCCAGAATGGCCCATATATGGTGTTTTTGTGAATGTTGGCCGCGCGAACCGGGGTGCGCGGCGGGGAGAAGGGCATGGGCGCCGATTTGCAGGCGGACGCGACGGCGGCGAGACGCAGGGCCACGGCGGATGCGTTCCGTGGCCGTTCCGTGCTGCCGGTGTTCGACGGGTTCGTGGTGCTGGGCCTGACCGGGCGCGACATCGCCGAACTGGTCTGCGTCACTCCGCCCACGGTCAGCAAATGGCGCAGTGGCGTTTTGCGCATTCCCGGTGATAAACTGACGCACCTGACATTGGTGCTTGCGCATCTTCTCGACGAAGCCAAGGCGCACGGCAACGAAAACGTCCGGGGCGGGGACGGGGCTTGGGCGCTGAACACGGCGCGTGAACGGTTCGCGTCGCAGGACGCGCTCAACCGGAACCTTCCGGTGACGGACGTGCGCGAAGGCGCGTTGCGGTTTCGCAATTGGTGGGCGTCGGGCGCAGCCCGGCGGTGGCATGAGGACTGTTTCCGCCCGGCCCTGAAGCGGCAGGCGGCCAATGAGCCCGGCAAGGCAATGAGAGTGGAGCCATGAGCAGCAAACTCGGCATCAGCAAGGACGGCATTTCCGCCGCCCAGCAGATCAAGGACAGCTACCGCAACAACGCCCCCATCTGCGTGCCGGGCGACGACAACCGCATCTTGTTGCCGGAATACCTGATCAACACCGACCTGGACCTCAGCGTGTTCGAGGACCCGCTGCCGTTGGCCATGATGGCGACGCGCGATCCGGAATCCCCGATGGCGCTGGCGGCGGCGACCCGCATGTCGCCCAAGGCGCTGGGCCAGGATCTGGTGGCCGGGGTGTACGCCCTGGTCGGCGAGAAGTCGCGCCACCCGCTGGTGAAGCGCTCGGTCGAACTGATCCGCGAGAACGATTTCAATCCCAAGGCCATCGCCTTCGTGCGCACCCGCACGTCGCAGTTCATCGTCGAGACGCGCCGCCAGTACGCCACCGCGCTGAAGGCGATTTTGAAGGACCTGCTGGACGGCGTGATGGCGCCCAGCGACTTCGTCACCCAGTTCATCCAGCTGACCGAGGCCGGGAATCTGCGTTCCGACGTGCGCCAGAAGCTGGTGACCAGTCTTTTGCTGTCCGAAACCGTGCGTCCGGGCATCAAGTTCCTGATGTTGGAACATTTCGAAAGCTTCCCCATGCCGACCCGCCAGGGCATCATCGAAGCCGTCGCCAACGCGCCGGACAGCCGCCACATCGACGTGCTCAAGGAAGAACTCCGCTGGATCGTCTCCCACACCCGCCAAAAACGCATGGCGGAAAAGGAACTGTTGACGAAAAAGGCCAAGGCGGGCTGAAACCCGGGCCGTCCAAGCGCTCACATGGCTGGACGCGCAAGTGGTC
>JADGBG010000033.1:7454-26409 GCA_015231605.1 Alphaproteobacteria bacterium
GGTTGATGCATGGGTTATGCACGGGTTCGATTTCGGTTGCGAAGGGAGGCCTGTCATGACCATCACATCCTGTCCCGATTGCGCCACGGGTTGGCGCTACGCCGAGGACCTTGTCGGTCTCCGCACCCAGGAACACCGGCATCGTCACGGTCTTGTGCCGTGCCCCACCTGCGCGGGCACGGGGCGGATCGTGGGCGCCGTGGAGAAACCGGCCCCGTCGGTGGTCGAAGCAAGGGTGACATACCGCCGGTTCGGGGCCGACGCGCATCCCGCCGTGCGGGGCGGGGCGTCATCAGGGCTTCGGTTGCGCGTGGGCTTGTGACACTATCGCGTCATGAGCCGATCGACACGCGCGAACGCCGCACCGGCCAAATTTTCGGGATGGGACCTGTTGGCCCCGCCGTTGGCCATGCTTTTCCCGTTGATCGGGTTCCTGCGCTACCACGGCTATGAACTCGACCGGCCGGAGGCGCTGTTGGCGCTCGGCCTGGTGGGCGGGGTGGCGGCGGCCTTGGGCGCGTTGGCCTCGGCCGCGCCGTCGGTCGTCCGTGTGGTGTTTTACGCCCTGGTTCTGTTGGTGGTCGCGGATGTGTCCCTGCGCCTGGGCCACGACGACCGAAGTCAATTGATGCGGGACTGGGGACTGCCCGTCCTCGCCCTGTTCGTGTGGTCGGTGGTGTTGGGCCTGATGGTGGTCCTGAGCAGCCTTCGCGCCCATTTGGGACTGATTTTCACGGCCGTGTTCGCAACCATGACGCTTGGCGTAATCGGGCTTCCGGCCGAGCAAAAACCGGAAGGCGTCACGATCGATACGAATGAAGCCGCCGCCGCCGAGACGCGAAGCCGTCCGGACGGCGCCGTGGTGCACATCGTCCTGGACGAGCACATCGGCCTGGCCGGGTTTCCGGGCGAGGTCGCCGGAGCCGGCGAGGCGGCGCGGTTCGTGCGCGATTTCTATCTGGACAACGGGTTCGCGGTCTTCGGGCATGCCTACAGCGAATACGCGCAAACCTTCGATTCCATTCCGAACCTTCTCAATGGGATCCGTCCGCTTTCGAGCGGCGCGGGCGTGCGCGCCGTGGGGCCCCGCTACGCCGCCCCGCACAACGCCTGGTTCGACAGGCTGGCGCGGGACGGCTACACCATCCGGGTGTATCAGTCCGACTACCTGAATCTGTGCGAACACGGCGGCGTCGGGTTCTGCTTCACCTATTCGACCAATGGCGCCTATCCGTTGCGCGAACTCGATCTGCCCAGCGGCATCAAGGCCCGGCTGATTCTCGGGAAGTTCTACAAGGACACCCTTGCGTACGACTTGGCGGGCATGGCGGACGCCGCGTCCGGTGGCGTTCTGTCGCGTGCCCTGCTGCCGGAACCGTGGCGGGGCGGAGCCGTCGGCGAGCCGCAGACCGGCCCGGCCGCGTCCATGCCCGTCATCGACCGTCTGGTGGGCGACATCCGGGCTGGCGCGCGGGGCCGCGCCTTTTTCGCGCATCTGATCCTGCCGCATTTCAGCTACCAGTTCGACCGGTCCTGCCGATTGAAGGGGGATTTCCGGACGTGGCTGAACCGCATGGAGGATTGGGTGTCGAACACGCCCGGGTCGCGGCTGGAACGCTACCAAGCCTATTTGGAGCAGGTGCGCTGCACGACCCTGCAAATGGGGCGGGTGTTCGACGCCCTCAAGGACGCGGGGGCGTGGGAGAACGCGACGGTGATCGTCCACGGCGACCACGGCTCGCGCATCGCGTCGCGCACGCCCAATTCGGCGGGCCGGGAAGCGTTCACGGAGCGCGATTGGCTGGATCTCCATTCCACCTTTATCGCGGTGAAACGCCCCGGCGCCACGCCCCGTTACGACACACGGCAGCGCTCCATCCGCACCATTTTCGCCGAGCAGTCCGGCCAAAACGCGCAACCGGACGCGCCAAGGCCCGAGGCCCTGATCGGCGACAACACATTGACGCCGCTGGCCCTGCCGGACTTCGCCCGGTTCACCACTTTGGCGGATTGACGGAACAGGCGGGGGTCAGATGCGTTTCTGGTGGCCGGTGGAATGGTTGGTGACCGTCGCTTCCTCGGTGCCGCAGTAGAGACCGTAGAGGGTTTCGATGACCGCCCCGGCTTCGTCGCCCGCGAGCGAATAGAAGATGGTCTGGGCTTCGCGCCGGGTCTTCACCAGATTGTCGCGGCGCAGCCGCGCCAGATGCTGGGACAGGGCGGACTGGCTGAGCCCGATAATCTCTTCCAAGTCGCTGACGCATTTTTCGCCGGGCACCAATTGGCAGAGAATCATCAAACGGTGCTGGTTGCTCATGGCCTTCAGCAGTGTGCTCGCGCGCAACGCGTTGGCCTCGATGATGTGAATGCGATCCGAAACCACGATTAAATCCATCCTCAGGATGCGGTCCGCGAGAACCGATCCTCTTGATACGCCAGTTTATTTGATCATCATAATATACCGATATACGCGTCGGGCAAGTCCCTTCCGCCCGCATGGGTTTGTTCGAGGATGAAAAAAATCCGGCGGTTCAGAGCGCCGTTTCGGACGTGTTGTCGCGGTCCAGCAGCTTGCCGAACAGGGTCAGCAGCGGCGGGATGATGAACAGCGTCAACAGCGCCGACAGCGCCAATCCGCCAACCACCACCGAGCCGAGCCCGCGGTACAGTTCCGACCCCGCGCCGGGAAACAACACCAGCGGCAGCATGCCGAACACGCTGGTCAGCGTCGACATGAAGATGGGGCGGATGCGGTTGCGCGTGGCGGCGACGATGGCGTCCTCCAGCCCCATGGCGTCGACGCGGCGATGGTGCAGCGTCTGGTGCACGATCAGGATGGCGTTGTTGACCACGATTCCCACCAGGATGATGAAGCCCAGCATGGTGAGCATGTCCATGGCCTGTCCGGTGAACAGGTTGACGAGGCTGAGCCCCAGCATCCCCCCCGCCGTCGCCAGCGGCACCGACAGGATGATGATGAAGGGATAGAGGAAGCTTTCGAACAGCACCGCCATCACCAGATACACGATCACCACCGCCAGCAGCAGATCGAAGGTCATGGCGTCCAGCGTGACGGACAGTTGGTCGGCGGTGCCGCCCATGCGGATGCGCACGCTGTCGGGAAGCCCCTCGGCCTCCAAAGGCTGGACAACTTTGGTGGTGATGATATCGATGGCGGTTTCCAACGGCATGGCCTTGTCGGGGCGGACCTGCAGGGTGACGGTGCGCTCGCGTTCGATATGGCGGATTTCCACGGGGCCGGAGGTCACCTCGACGTGCGCCAACTGCGCCACGGTCACGATGTCGCCGTTGCCGGTCACGACGGGCAGGGCGGAAATGCCCTGGGTTTCGGTGATGCGCCGGTCCGGTCCCGCCAGGGTGAGGTCCAGGCGCTCGCCGTCCACCGTGACCTCCACCACGCGCAGGCCGTCGTTGAAGGCGTCCACCGTCTGGCTGAAGTCGCGCGCGGTGACGGCGTTGTCGGCGAGGCTGACGAGATCGGGGGTGATGCGCACCTCTGGCGCGCCCAGTTCCAGCCCCGGACGGGGGCGCAGCTGGTGGCCGTCGTCGCCGGGCAGGGCGGCATTGATCTTGGACGTGGCGTTCAGCGCCACGCGCAGCACGGCTTCCAGGTCCGGTCCGGAAATGTTGATGTCCACCGCGCGCGCGCCGCCGACGCCGCGTCCGAACAGGGACGGCTGGGCGATGAAGCCGAAGGTGCCGGGTTCCTTGAACACGGGCTTGCGCAGGATGGGGATCAGTTCCTCGATGCGCGCCGGGTCCACCGCGCGCGCGCCGACGATGGTCGACGTCGGACGGGCGACGAAGAAAAAGTCCTCGATCTTGGGCTGGCCATCCTCGGTCTCGCGGTCCTCTGGGCCTTTGGAAAACAGGTGACGGATCGCGGTTTCGATGTCGTAGGCGCTCTTCGTCGTGGTGTCCAGGTTATAGCCCGGCGGCGGCATGATGAAGCCGAACACCAGGTTGCGGTTGCCTTCGGGAAGGTATTCGTTCTTTGGTTTGAGGATCCACGTCGCCGCGCCGCCGCCCAGCAGCAACGCCAGCACCACGGTCAAAGCCAACCTGCGGTTATGCGCGACGCGGTGGGTGAAGCTGACGATGAATTCGGTGAACCACGCCGCCCAGTCGTCGAGACGCCGCAGATGGGGACTGGAATGCCGTTCGGGCAGCGTCGCCAGCATGCGATTTCCGAGCGCCGGAATGACCGTGACCGCCACCACCAGGGACAGCACCACCGACACCGAGATCGCCACCGCGATGTCGCGGAACAACTGCCCGGCCTCGAGTTCCATCAGCAGGATCGGCGCGAACACCATCACCGTGGTGAGCGCGGACACCAACACCGCGCCCCACACCTGGGACGCGCCGTTATAGGCGGCGTTGGCGGAACTCTGCCCCTGCTGGCGCAGGCGGAAGATGTTCTCCAACACCACGATGGCGGCGTCCACCACCATGCCCACGGCGAACGCGATGCCGGCCAGCGATATGACGTTGATGGTCCGTCCCATCCCCGCCATGGCGACGAACGCGCCGATGACGGACACCGGAATGGCGATGGAGATGATGATGGTGGCGGGGCCAGATCGCAGGAACAGCAACAGCACCCCGGCCGCCAACAGGCCGCCCACCCAGATGTTTTGTTTCACCAGTTCGATGGCGGCGTTGATGTAGATGGTTTCGTCGTAGACCTGGGTCAGCTTCAGCTTGTCCTGGGGCAGGATGTCGCGGTTCAGCTCTTCCACGACCGCCTTGAGGCCCTCCATGATCTCGATCACGTTGGCGCCGGTCTCGCGCTCCACGTTGACCATCACCGCCGGTTCTCCGGATCGGCGGATGTAGGCCGTCGGCTCCTTGTAGTCGAACGCCACCTCGGCGATATCGCCGACCGTGACGCGGGACACGGCCCTGGCGTCCTTGCCGGGAATGGCGCGCACCACCACGGCCTTCACCTGTTCGATGGTGGTGAGGTCGCCCTCCGTGCGCACCACGTAGGTGCGCTTGCCTTCGTCCACCTTGCCCGCCGTCACGGATGAATTGGCCGTGCGCAACGCCGCCAGGATCTGGGGCACGGTCAGGCCATACGTGCCCAGCCGGGCCGGGTCGACGGTGACGCGCAATTCGCGTTCCGATCCGCCGTAGACGTTGGTGCCGGCCACGCCCGCGACGCGCTCCAGGCGCTCCACGATCACGTTGTCGACATAGTCGCCCAGCGTATTCACCGCAACGTCGTTGCCGGGCAGGCGTTGCAGGGCGAACCAGGCGATGGGCGTGTCTTCGCTGCCGCGCGTCTGGATGGTCGGGTTGTCCACTTCGTCCGGATAGCCGTCGATGCGGTCGAGCCGGTTGGACACCAGCAGGACGGCCTTGTCCATATTGGTTCCGACCTTGAACTCCAGCGTCACCGTGGATTCGCCGTATGTGGCGCGGCCGGTGATTTCGTCCAGGTTTTCCAGGCCGCGCATTTCCTCTTCCTGGCGGTTGAGGATTTCGCGCTCGACTTCCGCTGGCGCGGCCCCGGGCCAGTTGGTCCTGATCGACAGAACCGGTTTGCGGATGTCGGGGGTGAGCTGGATGGGGATGGTCTGCAACGCCAACAGACCGAACAGCACCACCAGGATCACCGCAGAGACCACGGCGATGGGGCGTTCGATCGCGAGTTTGATGAGGTTCATGACGGGGCTTACTTTTTACCCATGGGCTCGATGTCCTGGCCGGGGCGCAGGCGCTCGTTTCCGCGCACCACCACCTGCTCGCCGGGTTCCACGCCGGACAGGACCACGAAGCGGGTCCCGACCGCGTCTCCCAGCTTGACCGGGCGCATCTCCGCCTTGCCGTCCGCCAGGACGAACACCACGCGCCGTCCGTCCTTGTTGACCAGCGCGTCCTTGTGCACCGTCACCACGTCCTGGGCGGGGCCGGCGGGGATTTGGAGATTCACGCCCTGGTTGGCCGCCGCGCCGTGCAGCACCGCTTCGTCGGCGACGCGAAAACGCACCTTGCGGGTGCGGGTCAGCGGGTTTTCGCTGGGCACCACGGCGCGCACCAGGGCCGTGTGCGTTTGGCCGTCCCGCAGGGTGAAGCTCACCTCGGTCCCGGGCACGAGCCCTTGCGTGCGGTTGCCGGGCACTTCGGCTTCCAGCTCCATGCCGGTGTCGCCGACGAGGCTGACCACGCTTTGTCCGATGCTCAGGTATGTCCCGACTTCGGTATGCACGTCGGACACCACGCCCGTATAGGGCGCGCGCACCGTGGAGAGCGCGAGGTCGATGTCGGCGAGATTGAGGTTCGCCGCCGTGCGGGCCACCTCGGCCTCGGCGCGGGCGGCGTCGCTTTCGGCCTTGGCCAGTTCCATTCCCGCGTCGTCAAAGCGGGCGGAGCTGAAGGCCGCCGAAGACTTGAGGCCCTTGAGACGGTCGTATTCCTGACGGCGCAGGCTCGCCTGGGTTCTGGCGCTTTCCAGGCTGGCCTTGGCGCTTTGGACTTCGGCGTCGCGCAGTTCGCGCTGCCATTTCAGCCGGTCGGGGGCGAGCATGACCAGCGCGTCGCCCGCCGTCACCCGGTCGCCGACGCGCACCGGGACGCTTTCGACCACGCCGGAAACCTGGACCGACACGACGCCCGCCCGATCCGGGGCCAAGCGTCCCAGCACCGGCAAGGTCTGGCGCGTTTGTTCCTTGATCACCGCGTCCAGGCCGACGCGCGCGGCCTTTTCCGCGTCCGCGCCTTTTTCCTGGGCGGGAACGGGGAACGCGATCAAGGCCGCCACGCCGGCGGCCATCAGGGCCTGCAAAACCATACGCGGCGCCATCGGTGACCTTCTTTCCCGCAAGGTGGTATACTGGCGGCAGTATAGGGGAAGGACGCCAAAAAGGTGAGCACGCTTTTTATCACCCATCCGAGTGGCTACGCCCACGACACCGGGCCGGGGCATCCGGAACGCCCGGCGCGTCTCAAGGCGGTCGAGGATGCGTTGTCCGGGCCGCGTTTCGACGCCCTTGTGCGGCGTGACGCCCCGCGCGGGTCGGTTTGGGACATCAAGCGCGTGCACTCGGACGAACACATCCGCGCCGTGTTCGACGCCGTGCCGGAGGATGGGTTCAACGCGCTTGATCACGATACCGTGGTCTCGCCCGGTTCCGGCGAGGCCGCGTTGTTCGCCGTGGGCGGCGTGTGCGCGGCGGTGGACGCGGTTTACGCGGGCGAGGTCGACAACGCCTTTTGCGCCCTGCGTCCGCCCGGCCATCACGCCGAACGGGACCGCACCATGGGGTTTTGTTTGTTCAACACCATCGCCATCGCCGCCTTTCACGCCTTGGAGCTGGTCGGCGTCGAGCGCGTCGCGGTGATGGATTTCGACGTCCACCACGGCAACGGCACGCAGCAGGCGTTCTGGGACCACGAGAACCTGTTCTACGCCTCCACCCATCAGATGCCGTGCTTTCCCGGCACCGGGTCGGAACGCGAACGCGGCCGGTTCGGCAACATCGCCAACGCCCCCTTGCCGCCCGGCGCGGGATCCGAAGACTTTCGCGACGCCTTCGGGTTCCTGCGTCCCGCGCTCAAGGATTTCGCCCCGGATTTCCTGTTGATTTCGGCCGGTTTCGACGCCCACGCCGCCGACCCGTTGGCGATGCTGAATCTGCATGAGGACGACTTCGCCTGGGTCACCGACGAACTGCTCGCCATCGCCGCCGCCAGCGCCAAGGGCCGCGTGGTGTCCACGCTCGAAGGAGGGTATGACCTGGAGGCATTGGGGCGCGGCGTGGCGGCACACGTCGCCGCCCTGATGGGCGCGTAGGGTCGCGGCGGCGGTCCCGGATCGTTTTCCCGCGCCTTTTGGCGTGAATGAAGCGGATCTTTTCATTTGCGACGGCATGGCCTAGAGTTCCGCGAAAAGGACAGGTAGCGATTCATGGCCCAGAAAGCGGAAACAGCGGACATTCCCAAGGATATCCAGAAACTCAGCTTCGAGCAGGCGCTGGCGGAGCTCGAAGACATCGTGCGCGGCCTGGAGGACGGGCGCGGCGAACTGGAGGGCGCGATCAAGGCGTTCGAACGCGGCACCCTGCTCAAGCGGCACTGCGAAACGAAACTGAAGGAAGCCGAGGCGCGCATCGAAAAGATCCTGCCCGGACCCGACGGCCGCGCGGCGGGCGTCGAGGTGGCGGAGTTCGACTGACGTGGCGTACCGCTATGATCCAGAGATTTTTCACGACCGCCTGACCCGCGACGCCGATTACGTGACCCGCGCCATGGACACCTTGCTGCCCATGGACGGCGGTCCCGAAAGCCGCCTGATGGAGGCCATGCGCTACGCCGCGCTGTTGGGCGGCAAGCGGGTGCGTCCGTATCTCACCCTGAACACGGCCGCGCTGTTCAACGTCGACGCCAAATGCGCGTTGCGCGTGGCCGCCGCGCTGGAAATGGTGCATTGCTATTCCCTGGCGCACGACGACCTGCCGGCCATGGACGACGACGACCTGCGCCGGGGCCAGCCCACCTGCCACGTCAAGTTCGACGAAGCCACCGCCATCCTGGCGGGGGATGCGTTGCTGACCCGCGCGTTCGAAGTTCTGGCCGAGGAAGGCACCCACCAGGACGCAACGGTGCGCGCCGAATTGGTGAAGTTCCTGGCCAAGGCCTCCGGACCGTTCGGCATGGTGGGGGGGCAGATGCTCGACATCGTCGCCAGCCAGCATGAGTTGGACATGAGCGAGGTCGCGCGCTTGCAACGCATGAAGACCGGCGGGCTGATCGACTTCGCCTGCGTGTCCGGCGCGATCCTGGGCAAGGCCACCGACCACGCCCGCCAAAAGCTGCACGGCTACGCCCATGATCTGGGGCTGGCGTTCCAGATCGTCGACGATCTTCTCGACGCGACGGGGGACGTGGCCACGGTCGGCAAGCGCACCGGCAAGGACGAAAACCAGGGTAAGGCCACCTTCGTGTCCCTGATGGGGATCGACGGCGCGCGCGAACAGGCCGAACGCCTGGGCGCCCAGGCCATCGAACATCTTGATGTTTTCGAGGAAAAGGCCGATCCTTTGCGGGATATGGCCCATTTCGTCGTCAGCCGCGTTTCCTGAGCGTTTTCGGAGAGTTCGTCTTGGATTCGAACCTGCCCAAGTCCACGCCGATTCTGGACCGGATTTCCGGTCCGGCGGACGTGCGCGCGTTGGGGATGGACGATCTCAAGGCGCTGTCGGCGGAAGTGCGCGGCGAAACCGTGCGCAACGTGGCCTACACCGGCGGGCACCTGGGGTCGAGCCTGGGCGTGGTGGAACTGACCGTGGCGCTGCACCATGTGTTCAACGCGCCCGAGGACAAGATCATCTGGGACGTCGGCCACCAGTGCTATCCGCACAAAATTCTCACCGGGCGGCGCGATCGCATGAAGACGTTGCGCCAAGGCGGCGGTCTGTCGGGCTTCACCAACCGCGCCGAGAGCGCATACGATCCGTTCGGCGCGGGGCACAGTTCGACGTCCATTTCCGCAGCGCTGGGCATGGCGGTGGCGCGCGATCTCCGCGGCGGCGACACCAACGTGGTGGCGGTGATCGGCGACGGCGCGATGAGCGCCGGCATGGCGTTCGAGGCGTTGAACCACGCGGGCTATCAACGGTCCCGCATGATCGTGATCCTCAACGACAACGACATGTCCATCGACCAGCCGGTGGGCGCGATGAGCGCGTATCTGTCGCGCCTGATTTCGTCCAAGACCTATCGTTCCGCCCGCGACTTCGCCAAGCAGCTGACGCGCAAGCTGCCCAAGATGCTGGAAGACACGGCGCGCCGCGCCGAGGAATACGCCCGCACCCTGGTCACCGGCGGCACCATGTTCGAGGAAATGGGCATCTATTACGTCGGTCCCATCGACGGCCACAACCTGGAACACCTGTTGCCGGTGCTGACCAACATCCGCGACGACGAAGGCGACGGCCCGGTGCTGTTGCACGTGGTGACGCAAAAGGGGCACGGATACACCCCCGCGGAAGAAGCCGACGACAAGTACCACGGCGTCGGCCGGTTCGACGTGGTGACCGGCGCACGCGAAAAAAGCCCCGCCAAGGCTCCCAGCTACACCAGCGTATTTTCCAAGGAGCTGGTGCGGATCGGCGGCGAGGACGACAAGGTCTGCGCCATCACCGCCGCCATGCCCTCCGGCACGGGGCTGGACGCGTTCGCGGATGCCTATCCCAAGCGCTTTTTTGATGTCGGCATCGCCGAACAGCACGCGGTGACTTTCGCCGCCGGTTTGGCCGCCGAGGGCTTCAAGCCGTTCTGCGCCATCTATTCCAGCTTCATGCAGCGCGCCTACGACCAGATCATCCACGACTGCGCGTTGCAGAAACTGCCGGTGCGCTTCGCCATGGACCGCGCGGGTCTTGTCGGCGCGGACGGGGCGACGCATCACGGCGCGTTCGACCTGGCGTTTTTGGGCTGCGTGCCCAACATCGTCGCCATGGCCCCTGCGGACGAGGCCGAACTGATGCACATGACCGCCACGGCCGCCGCGTTCGACGAGGGGCCCACGGCGCTGCGCTATCCGCGCGGCGAGGGCGTCGGCGTGGCTCTGCCCAACCGGGTCGAGGTTCTGGAAATCGGCCGCGGCCGGATCTTGCGCGAAGGCACGGCCGTGGCGTTGTTGTCCATCGGCACGCGCCTTGCGGCGGCTTTGGAAGCCGCCGAGATGCTGGCCGCGCGCGGGCTTTCCGCGACGGTGGCCGACGCGCGCTTCCTCAAACCGCTGGACACCGACATGGTGCGCCGCCTGGCCAAGGGGCACGAGGTGTTGGTGACGGTCGAGGACGGCTCCGAGGGCGGCTTCGGCGCGCACGTTTTGCAGTTCCTGGCGCGCGAAGGCATGCTCGACGGCGGGCTCAAGGTCCGCGCGCTGGCCATTCCCGACCGCTTCATCGAACACGACACCCAGGACGCCCAGCTGATCCAGGCCGGGCTCACCGCTTGCGACGTCGCCGCCGCCGCCATGACGGCGTTGGGGTTGGACACTGCCAGCCTGTGCGAACCGGCCCGGCGGGCCTGACACTCGATGGCGAAGCCCGGAAAGATCCGTCTCGACCAATTGTTGGTGGACCGGGGGCTGGTGGAAAGCCGCTCGCGCGCCCAGGCGCTGATCATGGCCGGAACCGTCACGTCCGACACCAAGCGCCTGGACAAGGCGGGTCAGCAGGTGTCTCCGGACATTCCCATCGAACTCAAGGGACAGGACCATCCGTGGGTGTCGCGGGGCGGGCTCAAGCTGGAAAAGGGTCTCGCGCATTTCGCCGTCTCGGCGGCGGGCAAGACGTGCCTGGACGTGGGCGCGTCGACCGGCGGCTTCACCGACGTGTTGCTGACCAACGGCGCGGTCAAGGTCTATGCCGTGGACGTGGGGCAGGGGCAGTTGGCGTGGAAGCTGCGCCAGGATGATCGCGTGGTGGTGATGGAAAAGACCAACGCGCGGCATTTGACGGCGGACGACATTCCCGAACCCATCGACCTGATCGTCTGCGACGCCAGCTTCATCGGCCTGGAAACCCTGTTGCCCGCACCGCTCAAACTGGCCGCGCCGGGCGCGCACCTGATCGCGTTGATCAAGCCCCAGTTCGAAGTGGGCAAGGGCCGCGTCGGCAAGGGCGGCGTGGTGCGCGAACCGGAACTCCACCGGGAAGTCTGCGAACGCATTTCCGCCTGGATCGACGCCCTGCCAGGCTGGACCGTCCAAGGCCTCACCGAAAGTCCGATCAAGGGCCCCGATGGCAACAGCGAATTTCTTGTCTGTGCGCGGTTCGACGGTATTGCATAACATTTTGTGCGAAAACCGTGGTATGATCGTGGTCTTGTCTCAATCGGCCGGGAGTTGAACGATGAAAATGCTGAGGCTGTGTCTGGTGGCCGCCTTGCTGGGCCTGTTCGCCTTGCCCGCCGGGGCGGAGTCGGCCAGAGCGGTGATCGCCTTCGCCCAGGACACGATGAAAAACGATTTCCGCAAGGCCCAGGTGTTCGAGGTGCGCGACGCCGTCGCCGAACATCCGGACCTGAGCTTCGTGTATTCCGACGCGCAGGGCAAAACGTCCCTGCTGATCCAGCAAATCGAGGATTTCATCCGCCAGAAGGTCGATGTCCTGGTGGTCGGCACCAACGATGAAAACGCGGTCGTTCCCGTGATTTCGAAAGCGCACAAGGCCGGGGTCAAGGTGATCGTCCTCGACCGGGGCGTGAACACGACGGACTACACGACCTTCATCAATTCCGACAACATCCAGATCGGCGCGATCGGCGGCGAATATATCGCCGAGCGCCTGGGCGGCAAAGGGGTCGCGCTGTTGTTCGAGGGGATCCAGACCGCCGACGTCACGCAACTGCGCAGCAAGGGGTTCATGGACGAAGTCGCCAAGCACAAGGGCATCCAGGTCATCAAGCGAACAGGCAACTACCTGCGCAAGGATGCCGTGATCGAGATGGAAAAACTGCTCGCCGACGGCGTCAAGGTCAATGCGATCTTTTCCGAAAGCGACAGCATGCTGAGCGGCGTTCGCGTGGTTCTCAAGCGTCATGGCATCGATCCGTCGTCCATCGTGATGGTCGGCTGCGACTACGTCAGCGAGGCCCAGGAGGCCATTCGCAACGACGCCCAATCAGGGTCGGTCCTGTTTCCCCTGGGCGGCAAGATGGCCGTTGAGGTCGCTTTGAAAATTCTCGCGGGAGAACCTGTTCCGAAACACGTTTCGATCCCGGTGAAGCTGGTCACCAAGGAGAACGTCGACGAGGTCGATCCCATTTTCTGATCGTGGGCCGGTCACCTGGGGCAGGGGTTAAGCGGGCGAAGGTTCATGCGTTTGGCGAAGACGAACATCAGTCTGACCAGCAAACTGTCGATTGTCGCCACGTCGGTGGTGATTTTGACGTTGGCGGTGCTGGGCCTTTATTTCGACGGCTTTTTGCAGCAGAGCTTCCTCGACAACGCCCAACAGCGCATTCAGCACGGCTACAAACGCCTCGCCTACAACTTGAACGCCATCGAAGGCGATCTTTTCAGGGGCATCGCGCTGGTCAACACCGACCGGGTCATGCGCGCCTCCATCGACTTGATCAACACCTATCAGGACAAGAACGACTACAACACCTACCTCATTGACGAAGAAAAGAAAACCATCGCCCTGATGCTGCTCAATCAGGCCAAGGCGTCGTTCAACGACGGCATCGTCCTGTACGACCAAAACCAGGAACTGGTCGCCTATGTGAAAAAGCAGGGCGACCATTACGAGCTTGGTTTCCTGTCCTTCGAAGGCGGCGAGACGCAACTTTACGTCCGCGATGAGACGGACGCCGAATACCGTGCACAGCCCTTGACGCCCCTGGCGGTTTTGGCGCGGCATGATCACGATGACGCGGCGGCGCCGGAACAACCGGACCTTATTCGGCTCAGCTATCACCGTTCCGGTGGGGATCTGGCCATCCGTTCCCATTTGCACTTGGGGGGGCGTGAAACCCGACGCGGCGGCGCCAATATCGAACTGACGAAGATCCTGGACCGGGATTACTTTAACAACCTGTCCGCCGATTTGGACATCGATCTTACGGCAACCTTCGATGACCCCGGCGCCGGGAAAGTGCAAATCCTTGGCGGTCCCCTGGCGGTTGACATGCCGCGCGTCGTTCAAGACGACAGCGAATTCAGCGCCGTCATGAAGCGGAAAACCGACGACGGCTTCGTGTATTTCACGGCAAGGATGCATAAGACCAAATTCAACAAGTCCTTCAGGGATAACCGAACCGCGTTTCTGCTGTTGCTGGCGGGGGTGGCGGTGGTCATGCTGATGCTGACGCGGGTGTTGATTCAGAAGAATTTGGCGAAGCCCCTCGGCGCGCTGATGACGCAGATCGATAAAATCGAAAAGCAGGATTATGCCTTGTCGGGCACGGTGGCGACGGGGGACGAACTGGAAGACATCTCCGCCAGCATCACGCAACTGGCCCTGACCGTGCAGCAACGCGAGACGTCGTTGCGGGAATCCAAGGGCGTTCTCCAGCAGCAAATCCGCGAAAGGGAAAAGGCCGAACGCCTGATCCGCAAATTGTCACAGGCCGTCGAACAAAGCTCGGTCGCCGTCGTCATCACGGACACGGACGGAGCCATCGAATACGTGAACAACAAATTCACGGCGTCGACGGGCTATACGTTCGACGAAGTCCGGGGGCGGAATTCCCGCTTTTTGAAGTCCGGCCACACGCCGCCGCAAGAGTACGCCTTGCTTTGGGAAACAATCTCCGCGGGAAACGAGTGGCGAGGCGAATTTCACAACAAGCGAAAGGATGGCACGCTGTTTTGGGAAACGGCGTCGATATCCCCCATCAAGGCCCCGGATGGAGCCATCATCAACTACCTCGCCATCAAGGAGGACATCACGGGCCGCAAGCGCACCGAACAGGCCCTGCTCGAAGCGAAGGAAAGCGCCGAGTACGCAAACCGCGCCAAAACGAACTTCCTCGCCAACATGAGCCATGAGCTGCGCACGCCACTGAACGCCATCATCGGGTTTTCGCAGATGCTGAAGGACGAATTGTTCGGCCCCCTCGGATCGGAGAAAAACCGCGAATACGTCCATCTCATCAACACCTCCGGCGAACATCTGCTGGCGATCATTCGCGATATTCTGGATTTGTCGAAAATCGAATCCGGGGAAGAGGAGGTGGAAGACCAAGACGTTTCCCTTTCCGCCTTGGCTGGGGAGTGCGCGGCGATGCTCTCGGAGCGCGCGGGTAAGAAAGCCCTTTCTCTGGCGGTCGACTTCGATGCGGGTCACGGTCGGATCAGGGGCGACCGCATCAAGATCAAACAGGTGTTGCTGAACCTCATGTACAACGCCATCAAGTTCACGCCCGCGGGCGGTTCCATCATCGTGACGTTCCGTGACCGGCAGGATGGCGCGGTCGAACTGCTGGTCAAGGATTCGGGCATCGGCATCCCCGAGCAGGACATTCCCAAAGTCCTCAATCCGTTCGAGCAGCTGGAGGAATCCTCCATTCTCAGCAAGGAGGGCACGGGGCTCGGCTTGACCCTTTCAAAGAAACTGATGGAGCTTCATGGGGGAACGCTGACGATTGAAAGCCAGGTCGGAAAAGGAACGACGGTCGTCTGTCATTTTCCGCCGGAACGGGTCATCCGCCCAGAATGATTATGGGCAAAGACCAGAATGATTATGGGCAAAGAGAAGAGACCGTCCACGGCTCCAGCCTCTACTTTTCGGGGGAAATTCATAAAAAAATTGGGATTCCGCTTTGGCCGCCACAGGGAAACACCTTAGTGGGGGGGGGAGGGAGAATGTTTCCAGTCTGCCCGGCCGAGCGGAATCCCATTTCGAAGTTTACGAACTGTCTCAGGTCAGTAGTCATGTTCACCCTGATAAAAGCAGGAAACGTGCCAACTTTGTCGTGCGGTTCTTCTTTTGTAGTTATGTATGGAAAATCAATATGTTGGTGCAACTTGGCGTGGTTCTGTCCCGGCGGTGGCGGGTCCATGTCGGTCGGATTTAATGACATATTTGTCAGTCGTGTTGTGCATGGCTGACAAATGTGGCACCATTGAATCATGGTAACGACAAATCCGAATGCCCTTCACCCCGAAGCGGTGGCGATGCTGCCGGTCATATCCGCCCCTGCGGCGGTCCTGACGCCCGATCACCGCATCGTCGCGGCCAACGCGCCGTACCGGCGGCTGTACGGCGACGACGTCATCGGGCGGCATTGCTACGAGGTTTCCCACCACATCCAGGTGCCGTGCGACCAGGCCGGTGAAAGCTGTCCGTTGCACAACACCTGCAACAGCGGCGAAATGCGCCGGGTCCTGCATCTGCACCACACCTCCGAGGGAGAGGAGCACGTGGACGTGGAAACCTATCCCGTGCAGGACACCGACGGTTCCATCCGCTACATCGTCGAGGTGTTGCGCCATGCCACCGTGGCCAGCGCACGGCCTGGGGCGCGGGGGTTGGTCGGGCGGTCCCGGGCGTTCGGCCGGATGCTGGAACTGATCGGCCGCGTCGCGCCTACCGACGCCACCGTTTTGTTGATGGGCGAGACCGGAACCGGCAAGGAGCTGGTCGCGAAGGCCCTGCACGACGCGTCCACGCGGCGCGACGCGCCGTTCGTCCCGGTGGAATGTTCCGGATTGACGGAAGGCTTGTTCGAAAGCGAACTGTTCGGCCATGAAAAGGGCGCGTTCACCGGCGCGTCGGCGGCGAAATACGGTTTGGTGGAATCCGCGCGCGGCGGAACCCTGTTCCTCGACGAAGTCGGCGACATTCCGCTGGGCATGCAGGTGAAGCTGCTGCGGCTTTTGGAAACGTCGACGTTCCGCCGGGTCGGGTCGGTGGAGCCGCGCATGGCGGACTTCCGCCTGATCTGCGCCACGCACCGGGGGCTCAAGGCGATGGTCAAGGACGGCGGTTTTCGCGAAGACCTCTATTATCGCATCAACACCTTTCCGATCCCCTTGCCGGCGCTCCGTGATCGCCGGGACGACCTGCCGATCCTGATCGAAAGCATCTGGCAGCGGGTCGCGCCGGAGCGCAACCTGCGCCTGGACGAGGAAGCCCAAGCGCTGCTGGCCAATTACCGGTTTCCCGGAAACATTCGCGAGCTGCGCAACATCCTGGAACGCGCCGCCCTGTTGGCCGACGGTCCCGTCGTGACCGCCGAACACCTTCCCGACGAAGTGGTGGGCGGGGCGCCGTCCCGCGCGAGCGACGAGCACGACATCGTGCGTTTGGACGAAGCGGAGCAACGCTACCTGCGCGGCGTGATCGCCCGGTTCACGGGCACGCGTTCCGAACTGGCGGAGGTGCTGGGGGTGAGCGAACGCAAGCTTTACCGCAAGCTCCAGGCGCTCAGGGCATCCGCGTGATCGTTTCGTTCGTAGGACTTCCTCAACCGGTTCGCGGTTAAGCTCCACAAGATCATCAATTGCCCGTTGGGGGAACCGCCGTGAACGCCATTTTCTTCGGCATCGTCGCCGTCGCCTTCGTCGTCGCCGCCTATCACCAAATCGTCTGGGACGGGACGGGCGACGGGGCGCCGATTGACGCGCTGGGCAAGGCGATGATCGACACCGCCGGGTCGTCGGTGACGCTGGCGCTGGGCCTGGTGGGGGTGATGACGCTGTTCCTCGGCCTGATGAAGGTGGGCGAGAGGGCGGGGCTGCTGACCGTCATCGCCAGGCTGTTGCGCCCGCTCATGACGCGGCTGTTTCCGGGCGTGCCCGCCGACCACCCGGCGATGGGCGCGATGATCATGAACATCGCCGCCAACGTGCTGGGGCTCGGCAACGCGGCGACGCCGTTCGGCATCCGCGCCATGGAGCACCTCGACCGCCTCAACCCGGCCAAGGGCACGGCCAGCGACGCGATGATCCTGTTTCTCGCCATCAACACCTCCAGCGTGACGCTGCTGCCGACCGGGGTGATCGCCATCCGCGCCGCCGCCGGATCGATGGATCCTGCGGGCATCGTGCCGACCACGTTGTTCGCCACGCTGTGTTCGACCACGGCGGCCATTCTCATGGCCAAGTTCCTGGCGCGCACGTCGCCCCCCGCCGTGGCGGCGGCCGCCGCCGATGCTCCCCTGGCCCCCGTTGACGGCGAGGATCTGCCCGAGGGGGCGGGGGGCGGCCGGGGCGAAGACCTGCCGTCCGCTCCGTCGGTGGGCTATCCCGCGTGGGTGTCGATGGCGGCGTTGGGCGCGGTGGTGGCGTTGGTGCCGCTGACCATCCTGTACGGCCGCGTCATCGCGCCGTGGATCGTGCCGGGGCTGATGATGGCGTTTTTGGGCTTGGGAGTTTGGAAACGCGTGCCGGTCTACGAGGCTTTCATCGACGGGGCCAAGGACGGCTTCGACGTGGCGCTGCGCATCATCCCATACCTGGTGGCGATTTTGGTGGCGGTGGGGATGTTCCGCGCCTCGGGCGCGATGGACCTGCTGATCCAGCCGCTGGGCGCGCTCACCCAAATGGTCGGCATGCCGCCGGAAGCCCTGCCGATGGCGCTGCTGCGTCCGCTGTCGGGCTCGGGGGCCTACGGCATCATGGCCTCGATCATCCAGGACCCGGCCATCGGCCCGGACAGCTACGCCGGCTACCTGGTGTCCACCATCCAGGGCTCCACCGAAACCACCTTCTACGTGCTCGCCGTCTACTTCGGCGCGGTGCGCATCCGCCGCATCCGCTACGCGCTGGGCGCGGCGCTCACGGCGGACTTCGTCGGCGTCGCGGCCGCAGTGTTCATCGTGTCGGTTTTGTATGGGTGAGGGGACGTCGAGGAGGTGCCAAAATCGTCGTGGGCGCAGGTTTACTCCTAAAATAGTTTCTGATTGATGTCGCGGACCATATTTTTCCCCGTGTGCGCATCACTCGGGGTTTTGGGAAATGTAAATGTGCAACGGTTATCACCCATAAAGAACACCTTGTAATGTTTTCCGTCACCACGGATTTCAAAACCCATGTCAAGAAGTTCCGCTTTGGTTTTTGCATCCATCTTGGAATAGGGACTTAAAAGGTTTTTAGATCAGACGCATTCTGCGTATCACAGTTGTCTGCGATGGTATCCTCAATTACGTGCCTTTTTCGTGAGTTTTCTGCTGTGATGTTGAGGGCTATCTCAACAGGAAAACGCCCAGCGCCAGCAAACCATCGACGCGAACCCAGGCCAAAAAACGCCCCATGAAATGCCGCTTTCGTCATCCAAACCGAAACCGGCCCGGATGATAGCCCAAACCGGGAAAAGCGAAAGCGCGATTCGCGCCAGAGCAAAAGCCGCTGCAAAACGCATAACGGGGACAGAACACGCATAACGGGGACAAGACCGATTTTCCATAGGAAACCTCGGATCTTGTCCCTGCTTATGCGCGCGAGATGTTCGTGAAATTAATACTATGTCCC
>JADGBG010000189.1 GCA_015231605.1 Alphaproteobacteria bacterium
GAGGGGGCGGAGGCGGGGCGGGCGCGACGGCGACCGGCGCGGGGGCCGCGGCCATGGCCGGAACCGGCACCTGCATGGTGATCTGTTGCTCGCGCACCTCGACGGAATGAATCACCGACTGCTGCCAGGAATATCCGCAGCGCGCGCACTTGACCATCGTGCCCGTCGCCTTGATGGCTTCCGGCTTGATGTTGTAATGCGTTCCGCAATTGGGGCAGGTGATAATCATCTTGGTGCGACAAAATCTATTAACCTATTGCCTTTATAGGTGTTATTGAGATTCAACGCAAGCCGCGCCGACATCGGGACCGTAAATCTCTGTCGCAACGGACTGTGGACGCGGACCCGATTCGCGTGTCATCGTAGGGCAATCGGCGGATTTTCGCCGGATTGCGGCCCTTTGGACCCAATAAGTGAAGTGTGAAAGCCCCCCTCTCGTGACCGCCAATTCCACCCCATCCATCGCCCGTTTCGAGAACGTCGGCCTGCGATACGGCCTGGGGCCGGAGGTTTTGCAGGACGTTTCGTTCAAACTGGACCCGGGGTCCTTCCATTTTCTGGTGGGGCCGTCCGGCGCGGGCAAGTCGTCGTTGTTGAAGCTCCTGTATCTGGCGCATCGCCCGACGCGGGGGTTGGTGCATTTGTTCGGGCGCGACATTTCGACCACGCCGCGCGACGAGCTTCCGGCGTTGCGCCGCTCCATCGGCGTGGTGTTTCAGGACTACCGCCTGCTGGATCATCTCTCGACCTTCGACAACGTGGCTTTGCCGTTGCGCGTCGCCGGCATCCGCGAACCCGACATCAAGCGCCACGTCCGGGAGCTGCTGGCCTGGGTCGGCCTGGAAAAGCACATGGAGGCCCGCCCGCCGACCTTGTCGGGCGGACAGGCGCAGCGCGTTTCCATCGCGCGCGCGGTGATCGCGCGCCCGCGGCTGTTGCTGGCGGACGAACCCACCGGCAACGTCGACGACCGCATGGGCTTTCGTCTCATGCATTTGTTGGAAGAACTGAACAAGCTGGGCACCACCGTGGTGGTCGCCACCCACAACGTGTCCATGGTGAAACAGCTCGGCCATCCGGTGCTCAAGCTGGATGGCGGATGTCTCACCGTCAGTCCCGGCGCGAACGCAGGACGCCAGGCCATGGAAGCGGGGGGCCGCGCGTGATGTTTTCCCGGCGAACCGACCTGCCGCTCGACAAGGACCCGCTCAGCCGCTTCCTGCCCTGGTTGATCGCCTTCATGGTGTTTCTGGCGGCCTTGGCCCAGGCGGGCCTGATCGGGTTGGACGGCATGGCGCGCCGCTGGGACAGCGGTTTGGCGGCGATGATGACGGTGCAGATTCCGTCCGACGAGGACGGCGGCGCGGATGAGGACGCGCGGCGCTTGCAGCGGGTCCTGAACCTGCTGTCGGAAACGCCGGGCGTGCGCCACGTGGAAGTGGTGGGACAGGATAAGGTGCTGGATCTGCTGCGCCCTTGGCTGGGCGATCTGGAATCCGCCGACGTGCCGTTGCCGCGTCTGATCAACGTCGAAACGGAACCGAACGCCGATGTGGACGCACGGGTTTTGCAGCAAAAAATTTCCCGCACGGCGCCAGGCGCGCAAGTGGACGACCACGCGGTGTGGCTGGCGCGCCTGATCGACATGGTGCGCACCCTCGAAGCGTTGGCGGGCGTCGTTTTGCTGTTGATCCTGATGGCGTTGGCGGGAACGGTGGTGTTCACCACCCGCACCGGCCTGACGGTGCACCACGGCGCGATCGAGGTTCTGCACCTCACCGGCGCGCACGATTCCTATATCGCCAAGCAGTTCGCCGGTCGCGCCGGCCTGATGGGTCTCAAGGGTGGGGCCATCGGGTTGCTCTTGGCGGCGCCGACCCTGTTGGGGCTGGGCCAGATGGCGGGACGGCTCGAGGCCGGCATGCTTCCCGGCATGGCCCTGCCCTTGGTGGGGTGGCTGTCGTTGCTGGTGCTGCCCGCGGCGACCAGCGTGACGGCGTCGCTGACCGCGCGCATCACCGTGATGCGCAACCTCCGGCGGATGATCTGACATGAGAAAGCCGCTCCGCCGCAATCCGGGACCGACCATCAGCCGCATCGGGGGCGCGCTCATCGTGTTGGCCGGGATATGGGGCGCGGGGCTGTTTCGCTACGCCGACGCCATTCCGACGGAGGTCAGCGAACCCAGACAAAACACCGACGCCATCGTGGTGCTGACCGGCGGAACCGGACGGCTGGACGAGGGGCTGCGCCTGCTGGAGCGGGGCCGCGCGCGCCGGCTGTTCGTGTCCGGCGTCTATAAGGGCGGCGACATCCGGAACCTTCTGGAAGCCTACCGGCGCAACCCCGAAGACCTGGATTGCTGCATCAGCATCGGACATGCCGAGGACACCATCGGCAACGCCTCGGAAACCCGGGACTGGGTGCGGCAAAATGGCATCGAAAGCGTGCGTCTCGTCACCTCGGCCTACCACATGCCGCGATCCATCCTGGAATTCGAAAACGCCATGCCCGATGTGATCGTGTTTCCGCATCCCGTGTTTCCCGCCCACGTCAAGCAGGAGGACTGGTGGGCGTGGCCCGGCACCACGGGCTTGATCGTCGGCGAATACAACAAGTTTCTGATGGCCTGGTTGCGCCACCGCTTGATCGGACTGCTGTAAGCGCGTAAGAAAAACCATGATCGCGTTCCGCTCCTTCCTCTTCAATGTCGTGTTTTTCGGCGGCGGCTTGGTGTTCGGGCTTTTGTTGCTGCCGACGCTCGTGCTGCCGCGCGGCGCGGCGCAATGGGGGCTTAGGGCGTGGGCCAAGACCATGTTCTTTTTCCTGCGCTGGATCGTCGGGCTGGACTGGGAGGTGCGCGGGCGCGAGAACCTGCCCGCCGAGCCCTGCATCATCGCGTCCAAGCATCAGAGCGCGTGGGAGACCGGGGTGTTCCACCAGATCCTCCCCGACCCTTCCTACATTCTCAAACAGGAACTGCTGTCGATCCCGCTGTTCGGCTGGGTCCTGGCCCGGGGCGGGGCCATCGCCATCGACCGCAAGGCCGGCGCGTCGGCCTTAAAACTGATGATCAAAGGCACCCAAGAGCGCTTGGCACGGGGCCAAAACGTCATCATTTTCCCCGAAGGCACACGCTCTGCGCCGGGAAAATCGGGAACCTATCACCCCGGTATTGCGGCGCTGTATAAAGGCGTCGATGCGCCCATCGTACCGGTGGCGCTGAATTCGGGGCTGTTTTGGCAGCGGCGCAGTTTTCTCAAACGTCCGGGGCGTATCGTTCTTGAATTTTTGCCGCCCATCGCCCCTGATTTGGACCGCAAAGTCTTCATGTCGGCCCTGCAAAGCGCCATCGAAGACGCCTCCAACCGCTTAGCCGCTGAGGGCCGCCAGGCGTACCCTCATGCATTGGCGTTGGACGTCCATGAGGCGGCGGACAAAGATCCGGACGTTCCGCCATAAAGTTATGAGAAGGCCTTACGTCTCCAT
>JADGBG010000034.1 GCA_015231605.1 Alphaproteobacteria bacterium
GTGGGCGGGGATGCAGGACAGCCGGGCCTATTCGCAGACCATCACCCGCGTGGACACCACCCTGGCCTCGGTGATCCTGGATGCGCTGCCGGACGCGGTCGTGTTGCTGGACGGGCAGCGCCGCGTGGTGGCGGCCAACTTGGCCGCGACGCAGCTGCTGGGCGACGGCGTGCATGGCCGGGATCTGTGCATGACGCTGCGTCATCCCGATGCGCAACGGGCGCTCAAGGACACGGTTGCCGGCGCGGCGGCGCGCGGCAGCGCGGATGTGGTGTTCGAGGCGCCGGTGCGGCGCAACTTTCATCTGCAGGTCATGGCCGTACCGCCGGGCGAGGCCCATTCGGTGCGCGCCGTCGTGGCGCTGCACGAGGTGACGGACCTGAAACGGGCCGAAGACATGCGTGCCGACTTCGTCGCCAATGTCAGCCACGAGCTGCGCTCGCCCCTTTCGACCCTGACGGGCTTCATCGAAACCCTACAGACCGCGGCGCGCGACGACGTCGAGGCGCGGGAACGCTTTCTTGGCGTGATGCACGGCGAGGCGGCGCGGATGAACCGGCTGATCGACGATCTGTTGTCGCTGGCGCGAATCGAGGTCAACGAACACATCCGCCCCACCGGCCGGGTCGATTTGGGCGAGGTCGTCTCGGACGTTCTGGATTCGGTGAGCCTGAATCGCGAACACAAAGGCATGGCGTTGAAAATCTCCGTCCCCCACGATCTTCCCGCCATAACCGGAGATCGTGATCAGGTCCGCCAGGTGGTGCAGAATCTGGTCGACAACGCGATCAAATACGGGCCGGAACACAGTGAAATCGCCATTGCCGCGGATCTCATCGTCAAGCATCCCGAAACCCGTGGCCCCGGCGTGGAAATCCACGTTTCCAACCAGGGCGAGGGCATCGCGCCCCAGCACCTGGCGCGGTTGACCGAGCGGTTCTACCGCGTCGACAAGGGCCGCTCCCGCGCCATGGGGGGGACGGGACTGGGGCTCGCCATCGTCAAACACATCGTCAACCGCCATCGCGGCCGGTTGTTGGTCCACAGCCAGCCCGGCCAGGGCGCGCGGTTCACGGTCCAGTTTCCAGCCTGGGAAGGTTGACGTCCGGCGGCCTGTCATATTTCCGTAACGGAGCCTTCATAAAAGGGACTTCGCGGACCCGTAGTTTGCCCCTCGCAAACCGCAATTTCGTCCGAGGAGACAGAACGCATGTTCAAGAAGACCCTGAGCGCAGTCGTGCTGACCGGCGTGTTCGCCGCCGGCGCCGCCGAGGCCCGCGACCAGATCCACATTGTCGGATCCTCCACCGTGTTCCCGTTCGCCACCACCGTGGCCGAACATTTCGGCAAGAACACCAAGTTCAAGACTCCGGTCATCGAATCCACCGGTTCAGGCGGCGGTCTGAAGCTGTTCTGCGCCGGCAAGGGAGAGGGCACACCCGACATCACCAATTCGTCGAGCGGCATCAAGAAGTCGCAACTGGCGGATTGTGAAAAGAACGGCATCGCCAACATCACGGCGATCAAGATCGGCTATGACGGCATCGTCGTCGCCAACGCCAAGAACGGCCCGGACTTCCAGATCACCCGCAAGGACATCTTCCTGGCGCTGGCCAAGGATATTCCCGACGGCAAGGGCGGCTACATGGCCAATGACAACATGACCTGGGCCGACGTGCGCGAAGGCCTGCCCGCGATCAAGATCGAAGTCCTGGGCCCGCCGCCGACCTCCGGCACCCGCGACGCCTTCACCGAACTGGCCATGGAAGGCGGCTGCAAGACGTTCGACGACATCGCCGCTCTGAAGAAGAGCGACAAAAAGGCCTACAAGGCCCTGTGCCACACCGTCCGCGAAGACGGCGCCTACGTGGAAGCCGGCGAAAACGACAACCTGATCGTTCAGAAGCTGGAAGCCAACCCGAACGCGCTGGGTGTCTTCGGTTTCTCGTACCTCGACCAGAACGCCGACAAGCTCAAGGGCGCCAATGTCGACGGCGTCGATCCTGAATTCGAAAACATCGCTTCCGGCAAGTATCCGGTGTCCCGTCCCCTGTGGTTCTACGTGAAGAACGATCACGTCGACATGGTGCCGGGCATCCGCGAATTCCTGGCCGAGTTCACCAGCGACAAGGCTTGGGGTCCGGAAGGGTACATGGCGGAAAAGGGCCTGATCCCGTCTCCCGCCGAGGAACGCGCCAAATTCGCCAAGGCGGCGAAGGAACTGGCGAACAACGTCCGCGACGACGTGAAGTAAGCCGACGCCCGACGATCCCGGCCGGCGGTGACGAGCGGCCGGGATCGAATGGGTTCTGGATTTGTTGAGACATTTTTGACGAGACGCACGGATCCGATGCACACCACGCTCACGCATACCCCCGGCACCAGCCGGTTGCACATCACGCCGGCGCGGCGCGTGAAGAAAGCCGTGGAAGCCGGGATCAAGCTTTTGCTGATCGCCAGTTCCACCGTGGCCATTTTGACCACCGTCGGCATCGTCGCGTCGCTGTTGTTCGAATCGATACTTTTCTTCAAGCAGATTTCCATTTTCGAATTCGTGTTCGGGACCCACTGGAGCCCGCAAACGGCCATTCGCGCGGACCAGGTCGGATCATCGGGATCGTTCGGCGCGGTGCCGTTGATCACGGGCACCCTGTTGATCAGCGCCATCGCCATTTTCGTGGCCGCGCCGGTGGGGCTGTTTGCCGCCATTTATCTGGCCGAATACGCCCATACGACCGTGCGCGCCTGGGTCAAGCCGACCCTGGAGATTCTGGCCGGGATCCCCACCGTGGTTTACGGCTTTTTCGCCGCGCTGGTGGTCGCGCCGTGGATCCGGGGCATGGGCGAGGGCGCGGGGTTCGACGTGTCCTCTGAAAGCGCGCTGGCGGCGGGCGTGGTGATGGGAATCATGATCATTCCCCTGATTTCCAGCATTTCCGACGACGTCATCAGCGCAGTGCCCAATGCCATGCGCGAAGGCTCCTACGCGTTGGGCGCGACCAAATCCGAAACCGTCCGCAAAGTCATCGTTCCCGCCGCCCTGCCGGGCATCATGGGCGGGATGTTGCTGGCGACCTCGCGCGCCATCGGCGAAACCATGATCGTGGTGATGGCGGCGGGGATGGCGGCCAATCTGACCGCGAACCCGTTCGCCGCCGTCACGACCGTGACCGTGCAGATCGTCGCCCTGCTGACGGGCGACCAGGAATTCGACAGCGCCAAAACCTTGGCGGCCTTCGCCCTGGGGCTGTTTTTGTTCGTCGTCACGCTGATCCTGAACGTGCTGGCCCTGCACATCGTCAAGAAATATCGAGAGCAATATGAGTGAGTCCCTTTCCCACGCCCAGCGCATCGAGGCCGGACTGGCACGGCGTTACCGCGCGGAACGGCGTTTCCGGATGTACGGCATCGTCGCCATCGCGGCCGCGATCGGGTTTCTGGCGTTGTTGCTGACCGCGATCGGCTTTCGCGGCGCAGGCGCCTTCCAGCAGACCGAGATTGCCCTGGAGATCACCTTCGACGAGGCGCTGATCAAGGACAACGACTGGCAGGGGATGGTCAAGGCGTCGCTCGGCAAGGCGTTTCCCGACGTCACCGGACGGCGCGACAAACGCAACCTGTATGGGTTGGCGAGCTCCGGCGCCGGGTTCGACCTGCGCGCCATGGTGCTGGCCGACCCGGCGCTTGCCGGGCGGACGCAAACGGTGTGGCTGCCCGCCTCCGACGACGTCGACATGCTGATGAAAGGCGTGATTGACCGCACCTTGCCCGAGGGCGATCGGCGCATCACGGACCAGGAAATCGCCTGGATCGATGCGTTGGCGGCGCAAAACCGGATCGACTTGAAGTTCAACACGCGATTCTTCACATCGGGCGATTCCCGTGAACCCGAACTGGCGGGCATCCTGGGCGCGCTCACGGGTTCTCTGTTCAGCCTGTTCGTCTGTTTCATCCTGTCGTTCCCGCTGGGGGTTATGGCGGCCGTGTATTTGCAGGAATTCGCCCCCAAGAACATCTGGACCGACATCATCGAGGTGAATATCAACAACCTCGCCGCCGTGCCGTCCATCGTGTTCGGCCTGTTGGGGCTGGGGATCTTGTTGAACGTCATGCACCTGCCACGCTCGGCGTCCCTGGTGGGCGGCATCGTGCTGGCGCTGATGACCATGCCGACCGTGATCATTGCCGGGCGCGCGGCGTTGCAGTCCGTACCGCCGTCCATCCGCGAGGCCGCGTTGGGCATGGGCGCGAGCCCGGTGCAGACGGTTCTGCACCACGTCCTGCCTCTGGCCATGCCGGGCATGCTGACCGGCGCGATCATCGGCATGGCGCGGGCGTTGGGCGAATCGGCGCCGTTGCTGATGATCGGCATGGTGGCCTTCGTGGTCGACATCCCGAAAACCCTGACCGACGCCTCGACGGCGCTGCCGGTGCAGATCTATCTGTGGGCGGACAGCCCCGAGCGCGCCTTTTCCGAACGCACCGCCGCGGCCATCATCGTGCTTCTGGCGTTCCTGATCACGATGAACATGGTCGCCATCGTCATGCGCAAAAAATTCGAACGCAAATGGTAGAAAAGAACCACAAGATGCCCATTTCCATTCATACCGAAGTACCTGGCGCGGGCCACCACGGCGAATCCAAAGCCGACGCGGCCATCAAAATGGCCGCCGAGGGGGTCGACGTTTACTACGGCGACAAGCAGGCGCTGAAGAACATCAACTTGAACATTCCCGAATGCCAGGTCACGGCACTGATCGGCCCGTCGGGATGCGGTAAGTCGACCTTTCTGCGCTGTCTCAACCGCATGAACGACGTGGTCGACGGTTGCCGTGTGGAAGGCTCCATCACGATGGACGGCGAGGACATCTACGCCAAGGGCATCGACGTGGTGCACTTGCGCGCGCGCATCGGCATGGTGTTCCAAAAGCCCAATCCTTTTCCCAAATCCGTGTACGACAACGTGGCCTATGGCCCTAAGATCCACGGTCTGGCGTCGTCGCGCGCGGAAATGGACGAGATCGTCTTCGCCAGCCTGGAAAGGGCCGGTCTGCTGGGCGAAGTCCGCGACCGTCTGGACGCGCCGGGCACGGGGCTTTCCGGAGGCCAGCAGCAGCGTCTGTGCATCGCGCGCGCGATCGCGGTGGAGCCGGAAGTGATCCTGATGGACGAACCGTGTTCGGCGCTGGATCCCATCGCCACGGCGAAGATCGAAGAATTGATTGACGAATTGAAGGAAAACTACACCATCATCATGGTGACGCACTCGATGCAGCAGGCCGCGCGCGTGTCGCAAAAGACGGCGTTCTTTCATCTGGGCGAATTGGTGGAGCAAGGCGACACCGTCGACATCTTCACCCGGCCCAAGGATGAGCGTACAAAGTCCTACGTCACTGGACGCATCGGCTGAGCGGGAGAAAGAACCCATGAAAAACGAACACATCGTCCACGCCTACGACAAGGACTTGGGGCGCCTGGAATCCTTGATCGCCGAGATGGGCGGCCTGGCCGAACATCAGCTTGCGGACGCCGCCGAGGCGCTTGCCAAGCGCGACGTTCAGTTGGCGCGGCGCGTGATCGAAACCGACGCCCGCATCGACGCCTTGGAAAAACAGGTTGACGACTTCACCATTCGCGCCCTGGCGCTGCGCCAGCCCATGGCGGACGATTTGCGCGCCATCATCGTGGCCCTCAAGGTCGCGGCCAACCTGGAGCGCATCGGGGATTACGCCAAGAACATCGCCAAGCGCACCCTGACGCTGTCCACCATGGATCCGGTGGGCAACGCGGCGGCCAGCGTCCAACGCATGTCCCGTCAGGTTCAGGGCATGATCCAGGGCGTGCTCGACGCCTATGCGCAAGGCGACATCGCCAAGGCCGACGACGTGCGTCTGCGCGACGAGGAAGTCGACCTCATGCACACCAGCCTGTTTCGCGAACTGTTGACGTACATGCTGGAAGATCCGCACAACATCACCGCCTGCACGCACCTTCTGTTCGTGGCGAAGAACGTGGAGCGCATCGGCGATCACGTCACCTCCATCGCCGAGGCGGTGCATTTCCAGGTGGCAGGGGAAATGCCGGCCGAGGAACGCCCGAAAAGCGACATGACCAGCACGATGGGGCTGGAAGACGACTGAGGACACAACATGCCCATGGACCACCTGATCCTGATCGTCGAGGACGAACCGCCCCAGGCGGAAATGCTGTCCTACAACCTGCTCAAGGAAGGCTTTCGCGTCATGATCGCCGAGGACGGCGAGGATGGCCTGATGAAGGCCAGGGACGACCTGCCCGACGTGATCGTGCTCGATTGGATGTTGCCCGGCGTCAGCGGTATCGAAGTGTGCCGCCAACTGCGATCCGCGCCTGAGACGAAGGATATCCCCGTCCTGATGCTGACCGCGCGGGGCGAGGAGGAGGACCGCGTGCGCGGTATCGAGACCGGCGCCGACGACTACGTGGTCAAACCCTACAGTCCGCGTGAAGTGATCGCCCGCATCAAGGCGCTGTTGCGCCGCGCCAATCCTTCGTCCGGCGCAAACGAACTGAGCTACGCCGACATCACCATCAACCTGGAACAGCACAAGGTGTTTCGCGGCGGGCAGCCCATCCATCTGGGGCCGACCGAATACCGGTTGCTGAAGACCTTCATGGAAAAGCCCGGCCGCGTGTTTTCGCGCGAACGGCTTCTGGACCTGGTGTGGGGGCGCGAGGTCTATGTCGAGGACCGCACCGTCGACGTCCACATCCGGCGCCTGCGCAAGGCGCTCAACGACAACGGCGGAGCAGACCTGATCCGCACGGTACGCGGCGAAGGCTACGCCATCGACGCGGAAAAGCCCTGAGAGCTACTTCCGAGAATCTTCAGAGCTGTTCTCGCCGGCGTCCCGGGGCGGCTCTTTCGCCTTCGGCGGCACGGGCAGGTCGTCGAACAGGATGCGGTTGGCCGCGCCTTCCATGTCTTCGAACTGGCCGGATTTGAGCGACCACAGGAAGCCCGCCAGGGCCAAGAGGCCCATCGTCAGCGCAATGGGGATCATGTAAATCAGGACGTCCATGGCGGCGTGCTCCTCGTCACTTGCCGGGGGGAACCGGCGGTTGCGATTGGGTAGCATGTTTGTCCCCGCGCGTGAACCCCGTGCCGAGGCTGAGACGCAGTGAATTGCTGATCACCACGATGGACGACGTGGACATGGCGACGGCGGCGATCAGCGGCGTCACCATGCCGCCCAACGCCAGCGGGATGGTTCCCGCGTTGTACAGGAACGACAGCGCGAAGTTTTGCTTGATCAGGCGGTCGGCCTTGCGCGCCACGTCCAGGGCTTCCAGGACGGGTTGCAGCTTGTCGCCCTGGAACACCATGTCCGCCGTGGTCTGGCTGACGTCGGCGGCGGTGCTGGGCGATAGCGAAACATGCGCCGCCGCGAGCGCCGGGGCGTCGTTGAGGCCGTCGCCCACCATCATGACCTTGAACCCCTGCGCGGCCAGGGTTTTGAGATGCTCGACCTTGTCGGCGGGCTTCATTGCGGCATGCCAGTCGTCGATCCCGGCGGCGCGGGCGGCAGCCTCCACCGCCGGGGCACGGTCGCCGCTCAGCAGCGCCACGCGCAGGCCGCGCTTCTTCAAGGCCGCCACCGTTTCCCGCGCGTCCACGCGTACTTGGTCGGAAAAGGCGAAACGCACCGCGTCCCGGTTTGGCCGGGCCAGCCACAACTCGGCCTCCGCCTGTTCGGTCCGGTCCTGGATTCCGCACCACTCGCGCCGACCCAGCCGGATTTCCCCGTCCGCCGTTTTGAGGCTCAGGCCGTAACCGGGAATTTCCTCGACCCCTTGCGCCGGCGTGACGTCGGCCGCGTCCTGACAGAGCGCGCGCGACAGGGGGTGTTTGCTGAGCAGCGCCATGGATACGGCCAGGCGCACATCGTCGGCGGCGACGGCTTCTGCGTTGATCCATTCGGGCTTGCCCTGGGTCAGCGTCCCGGTCTTGTCGAACACGGCGGTGTCGGCGTGCGCCAGCCGTTCCAGCGCGGTCCCGGTCTTCATCAGCATACCGCGTTGCAAGAACCGCCCCCCGGCCACCACCTGCACCGCCGGGACGGCCAGTCCCAGGGCGCACGGGCAGGTGATGATCAGCACCGCGATGGCGATCATCAAGGATTCCTGCCAAGCCAGGCCTCCCACCAGCCACCATCCCAGGAACGCCGACGCCGCCAGCGTGTGCACCACCGGTGCGTACCAACGCGCCACCCGGTCGGCCAGCGCCACGTATTTGGCGCGGGCGTCTTCGGCGGCTTCCATCAGGCGCACGATTTCGGACAGCAAGGTGTCCTCGCCGGTGGCGGTAACCTCCACCGTCAAGGGGCCGCTGAGATTGAGGGTGCCCGCGAACACCTTGTCCCCCACGGCGGCGCCCAAGGGTACGCTTTCCCCGTTGATCAACGAGGTATCGACATCGCTTCGCCCCGACAGGACCACGCCGTCGGCGGCAATGCGCTCGCCCGCCGCAACCAGGAACTTCATCCCGGCACGCAGCTTTTCCGGGGGCGCCACCTCGCGCGTGCCGTCGTCGCGCAGGATGGTGACGGCGCGCGCGCGAAGCCCCATCAGGTTTTCCCCGGCGGCGCGCGCCCGGCCGCGCGCGCGCGATTCCAGGTAACGCCCGATCAACAGGAAGAACACCAGGGAAACGGCGCTGTCGAAATAGACGTGTTCGGACATGCGGATGGTTTCCACCAGGCTCATCACCGACGCCAGGATCACCCCCAGGGAAATGGGCACGTCCATGTTGGTGCGCCCGGCACGTAGCGCCGAATAGGCGCTTTTGAGGAAGGGGCGGCAGGAATACGCGATGGCCGGCAGCGCGATCAGCGCCGACATCCAGTGCATGAAGCTGCGGGTGAACAGGCCCATGCCGCCGCCGTGCCACACGGAAATGGAAAACAGCATCACGTTGCCCGCCGCGAAGCCGGCCACCACCATGGCGCGGAGCAGCTGTTTTTCCCGCTCCTGGGTCTCGGCGCTGACCAGGCGGGGGTCGTAGGGGGCGAGGCGGTAGCCCAGATGCGTCACCACCTGGGCAAGCTCCGAAGCGCTGGCCCGATCCATGCGCCATTTGAGCACGAGGCGGCGCGTGGTCATGTTGATGCGCGCGTGTTCCACCCCCGGCTGTTGGCGCAGAACGGTTTCGATCAGCCACACGCAGGCGGCGCATTGCAGACCTTCGACCATCAGATGCAGGGTGCCGAGGCCGTCGTCGCCCACCTGGGTGTAGGCGTTGAAGTCGAAACGCAGTCCTTCGTCCTCGGGACGAAGGGAAGGCTGGTTGGGGTCCAGACAGCGGCGCTGGTAATAGGTTTCCAGCCCCATGCCCTGGATCATCTCATAGGCCGCGCGGCAGCCCGTGCAGCAAAAACGGTCCCCGCCGGAGCTTCCCGCGGGGACCGGTTCGCCACAATGCAGGCATCCCGAAGACGGCACGGCCGTCATCAGGGCACCCGGATCCTTTGACGTATCTTGAACAGATCGTCCGCGCGCGTGGCGGTGTAGCGCAATTCCCACTGACCGGACAGGGGCAGGTTCGCGGGCGCGCGGTAGAGACCATCGCCCACCGCCGCAAATTGCAGGACCTGGTCGTGCCCTTCGCTGGTGGGACGTCGGGCCAGGGCGTCGATGGCGAGGCCGTTGATTCCCTGGCCGTTCTTGTCGGTGATGCGCAAAACAACCGAGCCGTCGGCGGCATTGCCGTCATAGGACGCGTCGGCCATCCAGCCCAGTTGGTCCTGCTGTTGACGTTGCGCGAGGGTGGCGTTGTAGTTGTTGCCCTCTTCGAAGGCATGCTTGGTTTCCAGACCGGTCCAGGTGCTGGTCGCCACGTACGCCATCACCCCGTTGACCGCGATGACGATGACGAAGCCGCCAACGAAGATCCAGGGATACCACCACCCGTCGGGACGTTGTTTCTTGCTCATGATGGTCCTTTACTTATCGGGGCCGGCGAACTGGGTCGTGTAATCGACCGGCGCGCCGTTTTCTTCAGGCTGCAAGCGGAACACGATGTCCTGGAACTTGCCGCTCAGGGAATCGCGCGGAGCGCGGACAAAGATGCGATACGTCGCCACCTGATCGGGCGCCACGGTTAGCTGGACGTCCTTGACCGGGGTGTCGGCGACGCCGATGACGGTCATGGTCGCCGCGGGCATGTTGGCGATCGACATGGTGAAGCTTTGCGGCGTGTTGATCATGTTGAGCAGTTTGAAGGTGTAGCCGTTCTGAATGTCGCCGGTGCTGAGCGGCACGAACAGCGGCGCGCGGTCGCGTTGCACGTTGATTTCCAATTCCGACCGGGTCGACAGGCCAAACGCCATCAACAGCAAGATCGCGGCCAGGAAGCTGCCGTAACCGATGGTGCGCCGACGGATCAGGCGCTTCTTGGCGGGCAAGCCGCGTTCGCGGGCCATCTGATTGGAACTGGAATCGTAGGTCACCAGTTCGAGCGGACGGCCCAGCTTGGTCATGACGGAATTGCAGGCGTCCACGCACAGCGCGCAGCCGATGCATTTGAAGTTGTCGCCGTCGCGGATATCGATGCCGGTGGGGCAGACGTTGACGCACAGGTTGCAGTCGACGCAGTCGCCCTGGGACTTGTCGACCTTTTGCTTGGCCTTGCCGCGCGGTTCGCCGCGCCAGGCTTCGTAGGTTACGAGCAGGCTGTGTTCGTCGAACATGGCGCCCTGGAAACGCGGCCACGGACACATGTAGATGCAGATGTCTTCGCGGGTGATGCCGGCGAACAGGTACGTGGTGCCGGCGAACAGGGCGGCGAAACCGTAGGTTTCGAGCGAACCCTGAGCGGTGACGATTTCCATGAAGGTGGTGGGCGCGTCGTTGAAGAAGAACAGGAAGCCCATGCCGGTCAGCGCCGAAACGAAAATCCACAAGATGTGCTTGACGGTCTTCTTGACGACCTTTTCTCCGGTCCAGGGGCCCTGGTCGAGGCGCATGCGCTTGTTGCGGTCGCCTTCGATCTTTTCCTCGATCCAGACGTAGAAGTCGGTCCACACCGTCTGCCAGCAGGTGAAGCCGCACCACACGCGGCCCGCCATGGCGGTGGCGAGGAACAGGCCCACGGCCGCCAGCACCAGAAGGCCGGTCAGGTAATAGATTTCCTGCGGCCAAATTTCGATGTTGAACAGATAGAGACGGCGCAACTCCAGGCTGGCCAGAATCGCCTGGTCGGGCTGGCCCTCGCCGCGGTCCCAGCGGATCCATGGGGCGAGGAAATAGAACGCGAAAATCCAACCCATGATCTTCCATTTGAGGGTGCGGAACCTGCCCGCGATTTTTTGCGGATAGATTTTTTGTTTCTCAGCGTAAAGCGCCGCTTTCTGAGGAGTGGTTTCTTCGCTCATGATGCCCTCGTTCCGTCTCTGTGGACCGTTGATTATCGGGGAAGGTGACTAGTTTTAACCCTCTGAGGGGAAAAAAGAAAGGGGGAGACCGGTCACCCGGAACTCCCCCCCTCCGTGGTTACTTTAGTACGGCCGAAGCCGTACATAAAGGATTATTCGCCGCCGCCCAGCGTGTGGACGTAAATGGCCACCTGCTTGATGGAGACGTCGTCCAGACGGCCTTCCCAGGTCGGCATGACGCCGTGCTTGGGCTTGTTCATCTGGGCGATGACGGCGTCGCGACCGGTGCCATACAGCCAGATGCCGTCGGTCAGGTTCGGCGCGCCGAAGTCGCGCAGACCCTTGCCGTCTTCACCGTGGCACGCCGCGCACTGCTCGACGAAGATCGCCGCGCCGTCCGCGTTGGCGGAACCCGCCCCCGAGAGCGACAAGACGTGATCCGCGACAGCCGCGATCTGGTCGGCGGACAGATCGCCGCCGAAGACCGGCATTTCGCTGGTGCGGGTGTCGCCGTGGGCGCCACGGATGCCGAAGCGGATGGTGGCTTCGATGGCTTCGAGGCTGCCGCCCCACAACCAATCGTCGTCCGCCAGGACCGGGTAGCCCGGACCGCCGGAGCCCTGCGAGCCGTGGCACGGCGCGCAGTTGTCGGCGAAGACCAGCTTGCCGCCCGCCATCGCGTAGTTCAGCAGAGTGCCGTCCTTGGCGATGTCGGCGGTGTCCATGGACGCGAACTTCTGTTGCCAGGAGGCGCGTTCCATTTTCTGGGCCTTCATGTCTTCGACCAGGTTGGCGCGGGACGAATACCCGAGCTGGCCCTGGGCGTAACCGCTCAGCGTCGGCCAGGACGGCATGGCCACCCAATAGCCGATGGCGAAGATGATGGTGGCGTAGAAGGTCCACAGCCACCACCGCGGCAACGGAGTGTTCAGCTCCTTAATGCCGTCCCACTCGTGACCGGTGGTATTGGTGCCGGTCACGGCATCTTTTTCGATGTTAGCCATGAGCATGACCTCCATTTTCACCGTTGTTTCCATTCTTGAAGATGATCATGGCGTCGTCTTCGAAACGGCTCTTGTTACTGGGACGCATGGCCCAGAACACGATGCCGAGGAAGATCAGCATGAGCCAAACGACCCACACTTGACGCGCCACTTCCACGATGGACATCAATTCCATGACTACCTCCCATCAGGGCCGACTTGGTAGGACGTCGTGTCCACCATCGTGCCCAGAACCTGGAGATAGGCCACAAGGGCGTCCATCTCGGTGATCTTGGAGGGATCGCCATCGAAATCACCCGCGCCCGCCTTCGGATACCGGCCCGCCATGGCTTCGGCGTCACCCATATCCGGGTTGGCCTGGGCCTGGAGGTCCGCCATCGCGTTGGCGATCATGTCGTCCGTGTACGGAACGCCGACGACACGCAGCACTTCCATTTCCGCTTGCAGGCCGGTGGTGCTCAGTTCGCGGCCGACCATGAACGGATAACCGGGCATGATCGATTCCGGAACCACCGAACGCGGATCGGCGATGTGGGCGGAGTGCCAGGCGTTGGAGTACTTGCCGCCGACGCGGGCAAGGTCCGGACCCGTACGCTTGGAACCCCACTGGAAGGGATGGTCGTACATGCTTTCGGCCGCCAGCGAGTAGTGGCCATAGCGTTCCACCTCGTCACGGAACGGACGGATCATCTGCGAGTGGCAAAGGTAGCAACCTTCACGCACGTAGATGCCGCGCCCCTTCAATTCGAGGGGGGTGTACGGGCGCATGCCCTCCACCTTTTCGATGGTGTTTTCGATCGTGTGCAACGGCACGATCTGCACCAAACCGCCAACCGCAATCGTGATCAGGATCACGATGATGAGCAGAAGGCCATTACGTTCAAGAGTCTCTTGCATAACGCATATCCTCCTTTACTCAGCGGGCCGAGGCGGGAACGTCGAGACCGATCGGGGCCTCGTCGCGAATCTCGCCCTTGGCGGTTTTCCACAGGTTGTACGCCATCAGCAGAGCGCCGAGGACGAACAGCAGGCCGCCCGTGGCACGGATGATGTAGTACGGGTGCATGGCTTCGACAGTTTCGATGAACGAATACTGCAGGAAGCCCAGCGAGTCGTACGTACGCCACATCAAGCCCTGCATGATGCCGGACACCCACATGGAGGTGATGTACAGCACGATGCCGATGGTCGCGATCCAGAAGTGCATGCCGACCATGCGCAGCGAGTAGAGACGCTCACGGTTCCACAGTTTCGGCACCAGGTAGTAAATCGCGCCGAACGAAATCAGGGCGTTCCAACCCAAAGCGCCGGAGTGCACGTGACCGATGGTCCAGTCCGTGTAGTGGCTCAGAGAGTTCACGGCCTTGATGGACATCAGCGGGCCTTCGAAGGTGCTCATGCCATAGAAGCCGACGGAAGCGACCAGGAAGCGCAGGACCGGGTCGGTGCGCAGCTTGTGCCAAGCGCCGCCCAGCGTCATGACGCCGTTGATCATGCCGCCCCAGGACGGCATCCACAGCATGACGGAGAAGGTCATGCCGAGCGTCTGCACCCAGTCCGGCAGAGCGGTGTAGTGCAGGTGGTGCGGACCGGCCCAGATGTACAGGAAGGTCAGCGCCCAGAAGTGGATGACCGACAGACGGTAGGAGTAAACCGGACGTTCGGCCTGCTTCGGCACGAAGTAGTACATCATGCCCAGGAAGCCGGCGGTCAGGAAGAAGCCCACCGCGTTGTGGCCGTACCACCATTGGGTCATGGCGTCTTGGACGCCGGACCAAACGATGTAGCTCTTGGTGAACTCGCCGCCGAAGAAGATCGCCGGAACCGCCGGGTTGTTGCCCAGGTGCAGCATGGCGATGGTGATGATGAACGCAAGCAGGAACCAGTTGGCCACATAGATGTGGGATTCCTTACGCGTCATCACGGTGCCGGCGAAGACCAGGAGGTAGACCACCCAAACGATGGTGATCCACAGGTCGACATACCATTCCGGCTCGGCGTATTCCTTGCCCTGGGTGATGCCCAGGAGGTAGCCGGTCGCCGCCAGAACGATGAACAGCTGGTAACCCCAGAAGATGAAGTTGCCCAGGAACGCCCCGCCAAACAGCGAAACGCGGCTCGTGCGCTGCACGATGTAGAGCGACGAACCGATAAGAATGTTGCCGCCGAAGGCGAAAATCACCGCCGACGTATGAAGAGGACGAAGCCGTCCGAACGTGGTCCATTCCAGATCCAGGTTCAGAACGGGGAAAGCGAGCTGCCAAGCGATAAAATCGCCTGCCAGAAAACCGGCAATGCCCCAGAACATGGCCGCGATCACGAATTTCTTAATCAGGTCATCGTGATAATTGGGCGTGTCGGTGCTAGCCGAACTCGCGAGAGACGCTGAAGTCATCTTTGGCTCCCAACCTTATTTTTCTGATCCAGGGTCGGTGGTCGCCTTGGTCCGAAACTAACGGATGTCAAGGGCGAGACTTTCCCTGGGGTGAAACGGGCTCCCTAAAGCCAAGGGGACCGATAACTTACTTAAAGGTCCCCAATCGTGTGGGATTTAACCCTTTCGTAGTGTTTTTTGCAACACCTAAGTGATTCCCGTTTCCCGGTAAAAAAATTGATGTTGGTCAACGCACGGAAATGATGTTTTCTAGCGCGCGCGGCCTTTCGCCCTTGTTGCCGATCCTTTACGATTGCGGGTCTTATATAAGAGAATGCTTGAGGGCTGTTTTTAATATTTTCAATGTGCAACCCGGATGTTTTGCGTGTCCGGTGGATAGGGAGCCCCGATCGTCCCATGGAACCGGTTTCGTTCATGGAGAACATCCTGGCGGTGGGAATCGCCGAGTGCAGCGCCGCCATCGACGGTTCGGAAGGGCTGTTGTTCGCGCTGTTCATGGCGGGATTCGCGGGCGGCGCGACGCATTGCCTTGGCATGTGCGGGCCGTTCGTCATTTCCCAGGTCCAGGCGCGCCTCGAAGCGGTCCCGGCGCGGGATATGAGCGAGTTCAAGCGCCTCACCGGCGGCGCGCTGCTGCCCTACCACATGGGCCGGGGGACGACCTATTCGATCCTGGGCGCGTTGGCGGCGCTGGCCTCGAAACAACTGATGCAGGCGCCGCACCTGGACTGGCTGGCCGGTGGGCTGTTGGCCTTGGCGGCGGTGTTCTTCATCGGATATGCGCTGCGTGGGCTCGGCGTGAGGCTGCCCGGCGCGGGCGTCGGCGGCGCGAACCGCGAAGGCCGTCTGGCGCGGGCCTGGGGACGCATGGTCAAGCCGTTGTTCCAGCATCCCACCGGCCTGCGCGGGTTCGTCCTGGGCGTGGCGTTGGGGTTCATCCCGTGCGGGTTGGTCTATGGCGCGCTGGCCGCCGCCGGGGCCAGCGGCGACTGGCTGACCGCGGTCTTCGCCATGGCGGCGTTCTGGGTGGGCACGGTGCCGGCGCTGTTCGGTCTCGGGCTCGCGGGGGGCGCGCTGCTGGGCCGCTGGCCCGACATCGCCCGCCAGGCCGCCCCGGTGC
Organism: Alphaproteobacteria bacterium; assembly: GCA_015231605.1. GTDB lineage: Bacteria > Pseudomonadota > Alphaproteobacteria > Rhodospirillales > Magnetovibrionaceae > JADGBG01. Next base: position 15,931 of record JADGBG010000034.1, read on the forward strand.
TGCTGCTGATCAACGGCGCGTTCCTCATGTACCTGGCGTTCCAGGTCCTCAAATATTAAGGCGCTCGTCCATGGCGGCGCGGCTCAAGGGGTGGGGGGATTTCCAGCGCTGGTGCCGGTCACGCCGGTTGAAGGCGTTGCCGGCGCATGCCTGGACCATCGCGGCGTACCTGCGCTGGGTGGAGCTTCGCCAGGGGGTGGAGGGCGCGCGCGCGGCGCTCACCGCCATTTCCCGTGAACATCTGTTGCGTTCGGCCCGCGTTCCCGAACGTCTGCCGACCGTGCAACGCACCATGGCGCTGATCGAACGGCGCGCCGAAACGCACGGCGACCGCGCCGCGCTGTTCGATGAGCGGGATGTTCTGGCGGACGTTCCCGACGCGCCCGACGCGCCCGAGCCGTCCGGGCCGCCCGCCGAGGGACGGCGCTGGCGGCCCGCGCTAACGCCGCGTCTGGTGCGCCGCAGGGGGGGCTAGCCGATAATCGGTGGGAACTTTGCGTTTTCCCCTTGACCCCGGGCGGGGGCGGCGGCACTTTTCGCCCACCATGCGGATATTCAGACACTATACGGACTTGCCCGGGGACGCGCGCGGTTGCGTCGTGGCGGTCGGCAATTTCGACGGGATCCATCGCGGCCATCAGGTCGTCATCAACGAGGCGGGCGTCATCGCGCGCGCGGAAAACCGGCCGTGGGCGGTGATGTCGTTCGAACCCCATCCCGACGCCCTGTTCAAGCCCGAAGCCGCGCCGTTTCGCCTGTCCACCATGCGCACCAAGGCGCGCATGATCGAGGCATTGGGCGTCGATGAACTGCTGATCCAGACCTTCGATCTCGAATTCGCGGGACTGACCGCCGAGGCTTTTGTCGACAAGGTCATCGTCGAGGGGCTGGGCGCGAGCCACGTGGTGGCCGGGTACGACTTCAAATTCGGCAAGAAACGCCAGGGCGATTGCGACACGTTGCTGCACATGGGGCGCGCGCGGGGCTTCGGCTTCACCGCCGTGTCCAAGGTGACGGACGCGGACGGCGTGGTCTATTCGTCGACCCGGGTGCGCGACGCTTTGCGCGCGGGTGACGCCCGCAGCGCGGCCATGGTGCTGGGCCGCCCGTTCGAACTGGAAGGCCGGGTCGAGCACGGCGACGCGCGCGGGCGCAAGCTGGGCTTTCCCACCGCCAACATCCACCTGGGCGAGTTCCTGCGCCCGGCCACCGGCGTTTACGCGATCCGCGCGGGCGTCGACGCGGGGCCCGACACGGTGTGGATCGACGGCGTCGCCAACTTCGGCCGCCGGCCCACCTTCCACGCCGCCGACGACGTGGTGCTGGAAGCGCATCTGTTTGATTTCTCCGGCGATCTTTACGGCAAGCACCTGCGCGTCAAGCTGTGCGAGCGCCTGCGCGACGAGCAAAAATTCGACGGGCTGGACGCATTGGTCGCGCAAATCCGCCTGGATAGCGAAAAAGCTAAAGAAATCCTCGCCAAATCGGTCTAAAAGACCCCTTTCGAACCCAATGGACGGTAAGCCGAGACGATGAGCACGGATTACAAGAACACGGTCTTCCTGCCCCAGACCGAATTTCCCATGCGCGCGGGCCTGCCCCAGCGCGAACCGGAAACCCTCAAGCGCTGGGACGATCTCGATCTTTACGCCCGTCACCGTGCGGCCGGGAAGGGACGCGATCCCTTCGTGCTGCACGATGGCCCGCCGTACGCCAACGGGCACCTGCACATCGGCCACGCGCTGAACAAGATCCTCAAGGACGTGATCGTGCGTTCCCAGCAGATGTTGGGCAAGGACGCCAACTACGTGCCCGGCTGGGACTGCCACGGCCTGCCCATCGAATGGAAGATCGAAGAAAAGTACCGCGCCGCCGGCAAGGACAAGGACGAGGTCGACGTCGTCGAGTTCCGCCAGGAATGCCGCGACTTCGCGCGCCACTGGATCGGCGTGCAGAAGGCCGAGTTCCAGCGGCTCGGTTGCATCGGCAACTGGGACGACCCCTACACCACCATGACCAATGCGGCCGAGGCGCGGATCGTGGCCGAATTGGGCAAGTTCCTGATGAACGGCTCGCTGTACAAGGGCGCCAAGCCGGTGATGTGGTCGGTGGTGGAAAAGACCGCGCTGGCCGAGGCCGAGGTCGAATACCACGACCATGCTTCCCAGACTGCGTTCGTGCGCTTCCCGGTCAAGACCGCCAGCGTGCCCGAAATGGAAGGGGCCTCCGTGGTGATCTGGACCACCACGCCCTGGACAATTCCCGCTAATCGTGCCGTTGCCTACGGTGAAAATATTGAATATGTCGTTCTGCACGCAAAAGCCATGCAGCATGACGGCAAACCGATGTCGCGCCATCAAAACAAATTTGTTGTGGCGAAAAATCTTGCTGATGAGTTTTGCGAGGCCGCAAAAATTTCAGCATCTGAAATTGAAGCAACGTTCATGGGAAGTCAGCTTGAAGGCACGATTTGCCATCACCCATTCTATGAACATGGCTATGAGTTTGATGTGCCTGCGCTGCCTGGTGATTTTGTTACAACAGAAACCGGTACTGGCATTGTCCACATCGCCCCCAGCCATGGCGCGGACGACTGGGAACTGGGCGTGAAGCACGGCGTGCCGGTGCCCGACACCGTCTCCGCCGACGGCACCTACACCGCCCAGGTGCCGATGTTCGAAGGACTGGCCGTGCTGGAGTGGGACGACAAGAAGAAGAAGGCTTGGTTCCCCGCCAACAAAGCGGTGCTGAAAAAGATGGAAGAACTGGGCGCGCTGTTGGCGTCGAGCCGCATCGAGCACAGCTACCCCCATTCCTGGCGCTCCAAGGCTCCGGTGATCTTCCGCAACACCCCGCAATGGTTCATTTCCATGGACAAGACGGGCCTGCGCGAAGCGGCGTTGAAGGCCGTGGGCGACACCCGCTTCATTCCCGCGCAGGGCAAAAACCGCCTGCACGCCATGATCAGCGACCGCCCCGACTGGTGCGTGTCGCGTCAGCGCGCCTGGGGCGTGCCGATCGCGGTCTTCGTCAACAAGCAGACCGGCGAGCCGCTGCGCGACCAAGCGGTCATGGACCGCATCGTCCAGGCCTTCCAGGAAGACGGCGCGGACGCCTGGTACACCCGCGACGCCCAGACGTTCCTGGGCGACGCCTACAAGGCTGACGACTTCGAGCAGGTCACCGACATCCTCGACGTGTGGTTCGATTCCGGCTCCACCCACGCCTTCGTTCTGGAAGACCGCGACGACCTCAGCTGGCCGGCGGACCTCTATCTGGAGGGCTCCGACCAGCATCGCGGCTGGTTCCATTCGTCGCTGCTGGAAAGCTGCGGCACGCGCGGACGCGCACCCTACAATGCGGTGCTGACGCACGGCTTCGTGCTGGACCAGGACGGGCGCAAAATGTCCAAGTCCATGGGCAACGTCACCAGCCCCCAAGACGTCAACGACCAATACGGCGCGGACATTCTGCGTCTGTGGGTGGTGGGATCGGACTATTCCGACGATCTGCGCATCGGCCCCGACATCATCAAGAGCCACACCGACGTCTACCGGCGGCTGCGCAACACGCTGCGTTATCTGCTGGGCAACCTGGACGGGTTTACGGCGTCCGAACGGCTCGACTTCGCGCAGATGCCGGAACTGGAACGCTGGGTGCTGCACCGCCTGTGGGACATGGATAAGAAGGTGCGCAAGGCGTGCGACGACTTCCATTTCCATCCGCTGTTCACTGAGCTGCACAATTTCTGCGCCGTGGAACTGAGCTCGTTCTACTTCGACATCCGCAAGGACACGCTGTACTGCGAACGGCCCGATTCGACGCTACGCCGCGCGTGCCGCACGGTGCTGGACGAGATCTTCAACCGTCTGACCGCGTGGTTGGCCCCGTTCATCTGCTTCACCGCGGACGAGGCGTGGTTGGCGCGCTACCCGCAAGACGACAGCGTGCATCTCAAGCTGTTTCCCGACACGCCCGACGAATGGCGGGACGACGTGCTGGCCGCCAAATGGGCCAAGGTGCGGGACCTGCGCCGCGTGGTCACCGGCGCGCTGGAGATCGAACGCGGCGAGAAGCGCATCGGCTCCAGCCTCCAGGCCGCGCCCAAGGTTTACGCCACGGCGGACTACGTCCAGGCCATGCGGGGCGTGGATCTGGCCGAGCTGGTCATCACGTCCGGGGCCGAGCTGATCGAAGGCGAGGCCCCCGACGGCGCGTTCCGTCTGTCCGACGTCACCGAAATCGGCGTGGTTCCGGCCCTCTCCGAAGGCGGCAAGTGCGAGCGCTGCTGGAAGGTCCTGCCCGACGTCGGCGCCAACCCGGCGCACCCGACGGTGTGCGGACGGTGCGCCGACGCGGTGGATCACGCCGGATGACCGAACACAGGCCCTGGGGCTGGGGATTGGCGCTGGCGATCTTGGCGGCGGATCAGGTCAGCAAGTGGGCGATTCTCGATTATTTCGCCGCCGCGCCGGCCAACATCGTCGGCGTCACGCCGTATTTCAACATCGTGCTGGCGTGGAATCCGGGCATCAGCTTCGGCATGTTCGGGGCCGGCGGGGACGTGGGGCGTTGGATCCTGGTGGCCTTGGCCGCCGTGATCTGCGGGGTGCTGGGGCGCTGGCTGATGCGCGCCGAAACGCGGTTCGCGGCGCTCAGCCTGGGCGCGATCATCGGCGGTGCGGTGGGCAACGTGATCGACCGGGTGCGATTCGGCGCCGTTGTGGACTTCCTGGACGTCCATGTTTTGGGGTATCATTGGCCGGCGTTCAACGTGGCGGACGGCGCCATCACCGTCGGCGCGACGGTCCTGATATTGGAATCCTTGTTTGCTGCGTCCAAAACGCCTACAAAGGATGTAGACCCAAAGGTCGAAGACCGTCACACAGGTGAAGAAACCGGCAACGGATCATGAAGAAACACGTCACATACGCCACTCTCGCCGTCCTGGCGGCTTTCGCGCTGACGGGCTGCGAAGACGCCCGCAAGGCGTTGACCCAGACCAAGGCCGCGCCGGACGAATTTTCCATCTACACCCGCGCGCCGTTGACCATGCCGCCCGATTACGGATTGCGTCCGCCGTCGGAGAACGATCCCGCCCAGGACAAGGCCGCCGACACCCAGATGGCGGCCAAGCAGGTGATGCTGGGCGGTCGCGCCGCCGAACCCCGGGCCATTCAGGCGTCCACCCCGGGCACCACCGCGCTGCTGTCACGCGTGGGCGCGCATCTGGCGGAACCGAACATCCGGCGCATCGTGGACGAGGAAAACTCGGCCTATGCGTTCGAGGATCAGAGCGTCATGGAACGCCTGCTGTATAACGACCCCAACCGCGGCAATATCGTCGATCCGGCGGGCGAGCAGAAGCGCATCCAGGAAAACCAGGCGTTGGGGAAACCGCTCACCGAGGGGCAGACCCCGATGATCGAGCCGCAAAAGAAGGGCCTGCTGGAAGGCATCCTCAAGTGACCGGCGTTCACGCGTAATCCAGAAGGGCCGGGCGACCGGCCCTTTTTTTCGCCGCAATTCGTGCCTATGTGTCAAACGGCTCCACCAACCGGGAGGATTCGTCCGTCATGAAAAGGCTGTTCGTCCTTTTGCTGCTTATCGGCCTTGCCTTTACCGGGCAGGCCCGGGCGGGGGTGTACAATCCGCGCCTGTTCACCCTGGACAACGGCATGCGGGTGGTGGTCCTGCCCAACCACCGCGCGCCGGTGATCCTACACATGGTGTGGTACAAGGTGGGCGCGGCGGACGAGCCCGATGGCGTGAGCGGCGTCGCCCACGTCCTGGAACACCTCATGTTCAAGGGCACGCCCAAGCATCCCGACGGCGCGTTTTCGCGCATCCTGGCGCAGAACGGCGGTCAAGAAAACGCCTTCACCGGTTACGACTACACCGGCTATTACCAGATCGTCGCCAGCGATCGGCTGGGATTGGTGATGGAGTTGGAAGCCGACCGCATGACCAATCTGGTGCTGAGCGAGCAGGATTTCCAGACCGAGCGCGCCGTGGTCATCGAGGAACGCAACCAGCGCACCGAAAACAGTCCCGCCGCGCGGTTGTCCGAACAGGCGACGCGCAATCTCTATCCCGATGGACACCCGTACGGCCGCCCCATCATCGGTTGGCGCGGCGAATTGGAGAACCTCACCCGCGACGACGTGATGGCGTTCTACCGCGCCCATTACGCTCCGGCCAACGCCGTTCTGGTGGTGGCGGGCGATGTCGACGCGGATGAGGTCAGGCGGCTGGCGGAAATCCATTACGGCCCCATTGTGGCCCGCGCCGTGCCGGCGCGGCGCGATCTCGTCGATGCGTCTCCGGTGGCCGGGGGCGAAACGGTGTTGCGGGACGCTCGCGTCACCCAGCCCACGTGGTCGGAAGCCGCCCTGCGGCCTTCGTTCGCCAACGGCGCGCCGCGCGAGACGGCGGCCTTGGAGGTGTTGGCCGAGGTCCTTGGCGGGGGCAGTACGTCGCGGCTGTACCGCGCGCTGGTGATCGACCGACCGCTGGCGGTGTCGGCTGGGGCCGGTTACGACGGCGACGCGCGGGGCGAGGGGAAATTCACCCTCTACGCCGCGCCGCGTCCCGGGCAAACCCTGGACACGGTGGCCGAAGCCGTCCGCGCCGAGCTCGCGCGGCTCAAGACCGACGGGCTGGCGGATGGCGAACTGGACCGCGTCAAAAAGCGCATGCTGGCCGACGCCGTGTTCGCCCGCGATGCGATGAAAGCCGGGGCGTGGGCGCTGGGCGGGATTTTGGCCGCCGGCCATGAGGTGGCCGACATCGAGGATTGGCCCGCGCGCATCGAAGCGGTCACCGCCGCCGACGTCCTGGCGGCGCTGGAGGGCGTGCTGGCCGAGGAGCGGCGCATCATCACCAAACTTCTGCCGGAAGGAGACGGGGCATGAGCGTCGTGCGCATTCTGATCTTGTTCCTTGCCGTTTTGCTTCCCCTTCGCGCCGGGGCGGTGGACGTGCAGCGCGTGACCAGCCCCGGCGGGATCGAGGCCTGGCTGGTCGAGGACCATTCGAACCCGGTCGTGGCGCTGCGCCTGGCGTTTCTGGGCGGATCGGAACTGGATCCGGCGGACAGACAGGGTCTCGCCAATCTCGCCGCCAGCACCATCGACGAAGGGGCGGGGGATCTGGACAGCCGGGCGTTCCAGCAAATCCTTGCGGACGAGGCCATCACGTTGCGTTTCGACGCGGGCCGCGACGTGTTCGCCGGGCGGGTCTATGCGCTGACCGAGACCTTCGGGGGCGCCATGAATCTGTTGCGTCTGGCGCTGATCCAGCCCCGTTTCGACGCGGAGCCGGTGGAGCGCATCCGCAGCCAGATCCTGTCCAACATCCGCTCCGACGGCGAGGACCCGGACACGGTGGCCTTCGACGCGCTGTTGGCGGGCCTGTTTCCCGGCCACGGCTACGCGCGCCGCGCCGACGGGACCGAGGACACGGTGAAAGCCCTGACGCGCGAAGACCTGCACGCCTTCGTCCGGTCCCGCTTCGCGCGGTCCAACCTGCGCATCGGGGTGTCGGGAGACGTCACGCCGGAGCGTCTGGCGGAGCTGTTGGACAAGACCTTCGGCGGGTTGCCCGAACGCCCGTCCGTCAAACCACTCCTCGACATCGAACCCCAGGCCACCGGACGGCTGCGGGTGATCGACATGGACGTGACGCAAAGCGCCCTCGTGATGGGCCATGGCGCGATGAAGCGCGACCATCCGGATTATTACGCGGCCCTGGTGATGAACCACGTGCTGGGCGGCGGCAGCTTCACCTCGCGGCTGTACGACGAGGTGCGGGAAAAGCGCGGACTCGCCTATTCTGTGGGCTCGTCGCTGTACCCGCTCGACGCCGCCGGTTTGATCGTCGCCAGCGCGGGGACGGAAAACGCGCGGGTGGCCGAAACGCTGACCATCATCCACGAGCAATGGGCGCGCATGGCGGCGGGCGAGGTGACGGAGCAGGAGCTCAGGGACGCCAAGACCTACCTCACCGGCTCGTTCGCGCTCAACCTCACCTCCACCGACGCCGTGGCGTCGATGCTGCGCGCCATGCAGCTCAGCCATTTGGACATCGACTATCTGGACAAGCGCAACGGCTATATCGACGCGGTGACGCTGGACGACGTCAAGCGGGTGGCGAAAGCGTATCTGGCCCCGGACAAGTTGGACGTGGTGGTGGTGGGCCGGCCCGAAGGCGTGACGGAACGCCCGTGACGCGCTAGGCTTCGGTCCCGATTCCCCAAGCCGCCGAGTCGCGCCCCATGACCATACGCCGCCTGCCTGACACCCTGGTGAACCAAATCGCCGCCGGCGAGGTGGTCGAGCGTCCGGCTTCGGCATTGAAGGAACTGGTGGAAAACGCCCTCGACGCCGGGGCGAAAACCATCGACATCCAGTTGCGCGACGGCGGGCGCACGCTGATCGCCGTGTCCGATGACGGGCGCGGCATGACCGGGGGCGAGCTTGAACTGGCGGTGGAGCGCCACGCCACCTCCAAGCTGCCCGACGACGATCTGGTGCACATCAAAAGCCTGGGATTTCGCGGCGAGGCGCTGCCCAGCATCGGCGCGGTGGCGCGGCTCACGCTGACGTCGCGGGCCGAGGGCGCGGACGGGGCCTGGACCCTGACCGTCGAAGGCGGCCGCAAGGGCGAGGCTCATCCCGCCGCCCATCCCCAAGGCACGCGGGTGGAGGTGCGCGATCTGTTCTTCGCCACGCCCGCGCGGCTCAAGTTTCTGAAAGCGCCCCGCACCGAACAGGCGCACGCGGTGGAGATCGTCAACCGTCTGGCCATGGCGCATCCGGGGGTGAGCTTCACGCTGTCGGACGGCAGCCGCCACATCGTGCGTCTGGCCCCGGCCCAGGGCGATCTGTTCAGCCAGCGCCTGGACCGTCTGGGCCAAGTCATGGGGCGGGACTTCTTCGACAACGCCATTCCGGTGGAGGCCGTGCGCGAAGACGTGCGCCTCACCGGTCTCATCGGCCTGCCGACACTGAACCGGGGCAATGCCCAACAACAGTTCATGTTCGTCAACGGCCGGCCAGTGCGCGACAAGCTGTTCTTCGGCGCGGTGAGGGGCGCGTACATGGATTTTCTGGCGTCTGACCGGTACCCTTACGTGGCGCTCTATCTCGAAGTCCCAGCGGACGCGGTCGACGTCAACGTGCATCCCGCCAAGACCGAGGTGCGGTTCCGCGATCCGGGCCTGGTGCGGGGGCTCATCGTCAGCGCGTTGAAACACGCGCTGTCGGACGCCGGGCACCGCGCCTCCACCACCGTGTCCGCCGCGGCGCTCGGGGCCGCGCGGGCCGAGGGTGTTCGCCCGTCCGCTTTCGGGCAGATGCAATCGCGCCCCCCCCAGGCAAGCGTGCCCCGGGGCCTGATGGACCGCGCGGCGGCGTTTCAGGCCCCACTGGCCAACCTCGATCGCACGCCCAGCGTGCGGCCGGAACCTCGGGATGTTGAAGCCGAGGGTGTCGATCACCCCCTGGGCGTGGCCCGCGCCCAGGTGCACGAAACCTACATCGTGGCGCAAAGCGCCGACGGTATCGTCATCGTCGACCAGCACGCCGCGCACGAGCGCATCGTGTACGAACGCATGAAGCGCGCGATGGACGAAGGTGGCGTGCCCGGACAGGGCCTGTTGCTGCCGGAAGTGGTGGAACTGGACGAAGCCTCGGCGGCGCGGTTGGTGCGGCGCGCCGATGAACTGAAGGCCCTGGGTCTGGTGTTGGAGCCGTTCGGCGACGGCGCGGTGGTGGTGCGCGAAACTCCGGCGGCGCTGGGCGCGGTCAACGCCCGGACCCTGGTGCGCGACCTGGCCGACGACCTGGCGGAGTGGGGCGAGGCCGCGGGTCTCAAGGATCGCCTGGCCGACGTCGCGGCGACCATGGCGTGCCACGGTTCGGTGCGTTCGGGGCGCCGGTTGAATGCCGAGGAGATGAACGCGCTGCTCCGCGAAATGGAGGCCACGCCGCATTCCGGCCAGTGCAACCACGGCCGGCCCACCTATGTGGAGTTGAAGCTGTCGGACATCGAAAAGCTGTTCGGGCGGCGCTGAGGGTGTTCCACAGTTTACCTTTTCGGGGGCAAGTCCACCGTGACAGAGCTGGCCTGAGAAATTCGGACAGGTTGATAAGTGGATTTCCTGCCTGAGAGC
>JADGBG010000035.1:0-15800 GCA_015231605.1 Alphaproteobacteria bacterium
CACCCAGAACGGCCAGCGTTCCGGTGTCCAGAACGACGCGTTCGGGGCCGCATTCGGCCGTGCCCGAGATCACGTAGACGAACCCGCCATGGGTGTCGGGAACGGCCTGCGCGAACGCCCCGTCCGGGGGCAGCTGGACGTCCAGGTAAAGCGGCTGGGTGTGGGCGTTGGCCGCGGGGCCCGTGGTCCCGCCGTCGGTGGTTCCGGCGATGACCGCCACGCGCCCGCCGCCGTCGAGCGGTTCCACCGGAATCCGCGCCGCAGAAAATTCCTGATAGGCGGGCGGATCCATCTTGTGCGCCGCCGGCAGGTCGATCCACAGTTGAAAGCCCATCAACAGGCCGTTTTCCTGTTCGGGCATCTCGGAATGCACGATGCCGCGTCCGGCCGTCATCCATTGCACCCCGCCGGGTTCGATCACGCCCTCGTGTCCGGCGCTGTCCTTGTGGCGCATGCGTCCGGCCAACAGGTACGTCACCGCCTCGAACCCCCGGTGGGGGTGGCTGGGAAATCCGGCAAGGTAGTCGTCGGGCGCGTCCGAGCCGAACGCGTCCAGCATCAGGAACGGATCGACCAGATCCAGGTGCGCCGTGCCGATCAGCCGCGTCAGGGTGACGCCGCCGCCGTCCGACGTGACGAGACCTTGGACCGTGCGGACGACGGGGCGCGCGCCGGTGCGGGGGGATGAAGGGTTCATGCCCTGGACATGGGGTGTCGAGAACGCGAAGTCAAAGGGTCAGGTGCGACGCAGCCGCGCGGCGAAGAAGCCGTCCATGCCGCCGTGCTCCGCCCAATGGCACGGCAGGGTGCGCAAATACCCTTCCGCCGTGACCACGCCGGACAGCGCCCCGGCCTCATGGGGCAGGATCGGCGCGTGGCGCACCGGCAGACCGGCCTTGAGGAAGGCTTCGATCTGGCGTTCCCCCTCCTCGGGCTGAAGCGAGCAGGTGCAATACACCACCAACCCCCCCGGACGCACCATCCGGAGTGCCGCATGCAGCAGCCGGACCTGCAAATCGGACAGTTTTTCAATGTCCTGAGGGGTCTTCAGACGCAAAACGTCGGGATGGCGGCGGGCCGTGCCGGTGGCCGAGCACGGCGCGTCCAGCAACACCGCGTCCGCCAGGTGCGGCGGACGCCAGGTTTCGGCGTCGGCGGCGACCAGGGTGGCGGAAAGGCCCGTGCGCGCCAGGTTTTCGGCGACCCGCTCCAGGCGTTTTTCCGACCGGTCCACGGCGGTGACGCGCGCCCCGGCGGCGGCCAGCTCCATGGTCTTGCCGCCCGGCGCGGCGCACAGGTCGACCACGTCCAAATCCCGCACCTCGCCCAACAGGCGCGCGGGCAGGCTGGCGGCCATGTCCTGCACCCACCAGGCACCGTCCGCGAATCCGGGCAGCCCGGTGACGCCGCCGCGGTGACCGGAAAGCCGCAACGAACCCGCGGGCGTCAGTTGCGCGTCCAGCGCCTCCGCCCACGCGGCGGGATCGGCCTTGACGGTGATGTCCAGGGGCGGCTCCAGCAAATGCTGTTCGGCGATGGCGTGGGCGATGTCCGCGCCGTAGGCCGCCGTCCACGCGTCCCACAGCCAGTTCGGGGTGTTCAGGCGCGCGGAGTCCATCGCGGACAGGCGCTCCACCCCTTCGCGCCCGGCGCGGCGCAGGATGGCGTTGACCAGTTTGCGGTACGGCGCCAGCGCGCCGCCCTGGCACAGCTCCACCGCCGTGTCCACGGCGGCGTGGTCGGGAATGTCCAGAAACAAAAGTTGCGCCAGGCCGATGCGGATGATGTTTTCGACGCCGCGTCCCTTTTTGCCCAACGGCTTGTCCAGAAAGGCGGCCGTCAAGGCGTCGATTTCGCCCAGACGGCGCAGTACCGTGCGCACGATCTGCTGGGCCAGCGCGCGGTCGCGTTCCGCAAGGCGGCCGAACGCCGGGGATTGCGCCGTGGCGTCGTCCAAAAGACGCTTGCGTTGCAAAATGTCATCCAACAGGTCCAGGGCGGCGGCGCGCGGCATGGGAGCTCCGGTGCGGGGTTTGAAAGCGCACTCCATAGCACGGCCCGCGTCCGGGGCCTATAGAAAGCTTGTCGCGCCCGAACGGGCCCAGCGGATCGATTTATATACGGAAACGAAACGACAAGGCGTTCGGTCCACGCGAAGACCGCACATGGGCCGAGAAAGCACACGTCACGATGGGCGAGACGAAGGCCCATCGAGAGGCCGGACGGGATCGGCGCACGGACGACCCGCGACGGGGACGGCGGGAACCCGGTCCGGAAACGATCCCGGGATGAGGCCGTAAGGAAGGAGGCTTCGATCCGCAAAATCCATATAATTACACAATCGCAATAAAATATTATCCTTTGAATTTACGAATAAAATTTTACCAAATGCCATTTTAAACCGAGAAATCAACGGTCATCGCGGGCGAAGGTTCTTGGCGGCGTGCGCGGTCACGGATTCCGTGCCGCATGCCGGATCAAGGAGGGCTCAAAGGGGGCTGGTTTCCCATGGGAAATGATGAGGCGGGCGCGGCATGGTGCAATCGATGCGGTCCGGGAAGGAGGATGGACGCGGGGGTGGCGACGATGCCGCTCGACCATGTGCGGCAGGGCCCAAAGTCGAGTTTCGTTGTGAACCAAAATCGATTTGGGCGGCGTGGGGAGAGTTGTTAAGATCAAGAAACGGGTGACGGCGCGGAAAAACCTCCCGCACCCCTTTAACCGGAAGCCGAACCCGGAGGGAAGCGATCGACCGGGTTTTCCGCGGCGCCGATGGCGAAAGGGCGGGGATGGGGTCAAGACGGGAAGCGTCACGGAACCATGGACCAGCGCGTCCGCGCAAATGCCCTGATCCGTCTGGAACGGACCTTTCCGGGCGATTGGAAATTAAGGTCTCATCGCTAAACGAACCCATTCACTGGGAAATCATGACCAAGCGCCGCACAGGTGTCACCCAACGTCAATCTGCCGGCGTAACTCGGAGAGGCTTATCTTGAAAATTTAAAAATCACGTACTCTCAGAGGATTAAACATATCAGGATACTTAATCGCACGGCCCCGTTGGGGAAGAAAGGTGGCGGGAAAGCTGTACTAATAAATGTATGTAAATGATCCTATGGTGATCGTGGCGGCGTGAATTGCGACGTGCCGACGCGGAAACAGAAAAAGCGGGGCCACGGTGGGCCCCGCTTTTTGTTGGAATGTGACCGGGTGGCCGGTCAGCGATTTTGGCGGTTTTCGATCAGGTCCTCGACCACGTGCGGATCGGCGAGTGTGGACGTGTCGCCTAGCGTGCCGAAATCGTTCTCGGCGATCTTGCGCAAGATGCGGCGCATGATCTTGCCCGAGCGCGTTTTGGGCAAGCCCGGCGCGAACTGCATCCAATCCGGGGTCGCAATGGGTCCGATTTCCTTGCGCACCCACTTGACCAGTTCGGCCTTCAGCGCGTCGGACGGCTGTTCCCCGGCGTTCAGCGTGACGTAGGCGTAGATGCCCTGGCCCTTGATTTCGTGCGGCGCGCCCACCACGGCGGCTTCCGCCACCTTGGCGTGGGCGACCAGGGCGCTTTCCACTTCCGCCGTGCCCATGCGGTGGCCGGACACGTTGATCACGTCGTCGACGCGCCCGGTGATCCAATAATAGCCGTCCTCGTCGCGCCGGCAGCCGTCGCCGGTGAAGTACTTCCCGGGATAGGTGGAGAAATAGGTTTGTTCGAACCGTTCATGGTCGCCGAACACCGTGCGCATCTGACCCGGCCAGCTGTCGGTGATGCAGAGGTTCCCCGAGCACGCGCCGTCCTGCGGCTTGCCGTCGGCGTCAACGATTTGCGGTTTGACGCCGAAGAACGGACGGGTGGCGGATCCGGGCTTGAGGTCCGTCGCGCCCGGCAACGGCGTGATCAGGATGCCGCCGGTTTCGGTCTGCCACCAGGTGTCGACGATGGGGCAGCGCGAGTCGCCGACCACTTCGTAGTACCACTTCCACGCTTCCGGGTTGATCGGCTCGCCCACGGAACCCAACAAACGCAAGGATTTGCGGGACGTCTTCTTCACCGGCCCCTCGCCGTCACGCATCAGCGCGCGGATCGCGGTGGGGGCGGTGTAGAAGATGTTGACGTCGTGCTTGTCGCAGACCTGCCAGAAGCGCGACGTGTCGGGATAGTTGGGCACGCCCTCGAACATCAGGGTGATCGCGCCGTTGGCCAGCGGGCCGTAGACGATGTAACTGTGGCCCGTGACCCAGCCCACGTCCGCCGTGCACCAATAGACGTCGCCTTCGTGATAGTCGAACACATACTGGTGCGTCATGGACGCGTACACCATATAGCCGCCGGTGGTGTGCAGCACGCCCTTGGGCTTGCCGGTGGAACCGGAGGTGTAGAGGATGAACATCGGGTCTTCCGCGTTCATTTCTTCCGGTTCGCAATTGGCGGATTCAGCCGCCGTGGCTTCGTGGTACCAGACGTCGCGCCCGTCGACCCAGGTGATGGCCCCGCCCGTGTGCTTGACCACGAACACGGTTTCGACCGTGGGGCAGTGGGTCAGCGCGTCGTCCACGTTGCCCTTCAGGGGAATGTGCTTGGACCCGCGCACGCCTTCGTCGGACGTGATGACGCAGTTGGACGCGCCGTCCTGGATGCGGCCCGCCAGCGCGTCCGGCGAAAAGCCGCCGAACACCACCGAGTGAATCGCGCCGATGCGCGTGCACGCCAGCATCGCGTAGGCGGCCTCGGGGATCATCGGCATGTAGATGGTGACCACGTCGCCCTTCTTGATGCCGCGCGCCTTCATGGCGTTGGCCAGCTTGGCCACCTCGTCATGCAGCTCCTGGTACGTTATCTTCTTGGAATCATTAGGATTGTCGCCTTCCCAGATGATCGCGGTCTGATTCGCGCGCGTGCCCAAGTGGCGGTCGATGCAGTTGACCGAGGCGTTCAACGTGCCGTCCTGGAACCAATTGATGGATACGCCAGGCGCGTTGAAGTTGACGGCCTTGACCTGAGTGTAGGGTTTCATCCAGTCGATGCGCTTGCCGTGCTCGCCCCAGAAACCTTCCGGGTCCTCGACCGAGTGTTTGTACATGTCCAGATACTTGGCGTTGTCGACCCATGCCGTCGCCGCCAGGCCTTCGGGCACCGGAAAAAGATTGCTGTCGCTCATGTGGTTCCAACCCTCCCTGGGTAGCTTATGTGCCGGGGCCGGACGGCCCCGATGGGTATGCTCCGGGCGCGCACGCACCCCTGCGTCGGGATCTGCGCAGACCCCGTCCGCTCGTCTGCGCGAATTATTGAGCAATAGCGGGTCCCGCGCAAGGGGGGCCACGGAAAGTTCACGGAGTTTTTCACGCCAGGAAAACGCGGCCCCCTTCGACACGCACCGCCACCGGCTCCAAGTGTCCGCCGATGCAGGGTCCATGGACGCAGTGGCCATCCTCGATGCGGAACAGGGCGCCATGGGTGGAGCACAGGATCAGGTCCTTTTCCGCGTTAAGAAAGCGCCCCGGCTCGAAGTCGAGCGGCGCGCCGATATGCGGGCAGGAATTGACGTAAACGACCACGGCGGCGCCTTGGCGGACGACCAAAAGCCCCGTACGCTTTTCTTGCAGAACAGCAACGAAACTGGCTGACCCGCCGTCTTCGATGTCGTCAAGATGGAACAGAGGAATGGGATCAGTCATCGGCCAGTCCACCGGCCATGGCGAGGATCGCATCCCATTGCGCCTCCGTGATCGGCGTCACGGACAGGCGCGACTGGCGCAACAACCACATGCCGTCCAGATCCGGGTTCGTTTTGATGTCCGCCAGCGACACCGGACGGGCCAGGGCCTGGCGGGCGGCGAAGTCGACACACACGAACCGCCCGGCCGCGTCCGTTGGATCGATGTAGGCTTCCTTGACGACCTCCAACGTGCCGACGATCCTCTTTTCGGTAACGGAATGATAGAAAAAGGCCATGTCGCCGATTTGCATGGATTTCAAAGAGTTGGCGGCCTGGTGGTTGCGCACGCCATCCCACCGTTCCACGCCGTTGCGGACGTGGTCGGCCCACGACCAACACCCGGGTTCCGATTTCACCAACCAATGCGCCATAGGCAATTCCTCATTCGATGCGGAAAAAAAACTTCTTGTAGGGGCGCGGGACGTCGGCCTCGAAAATGATATCCTTGCAAAACGGAGTGCCGCGGATGATCCCCTCCATGCCGTCATCAGCACGGCCGGCGGCCAGGTCGGACGTGTCGTGGCAGACGACGATGATGTGCATGACGGGAACCGTTAGGGAGGCAAAACCTTTTTCCACGGACGGATCACGACCGACTGGAACAAGCCCGCGCGGGCGTAAGGGTCGTTCGCGGCGAAGGCTTCGGCCTCTGCCCGATCCGCCAAGTCCAGAACCACCAGCGAACCGTTCATGGTTTCGCCGTCATCCGCCAGGGTCGGACCGGCGAACAGCAGCTTGTCGCCCTGGGATCTGAGGTGGTCCACATGGGCCGGGCGGTTGGCTAGGCGCACATCGAGGCGGTTGGGATGGTCGGTGCAGAAAAATGCAAACAACATGGGGCGCGGTTCCCTATTCGATGTTGAGAGGACGGCTCAACAGGCCGTCGATGATGGCGCTGAGATCCACGCCGTGGTTGAGAACCCCGTTGACGGCTTGGCAGATGGGCATGTCGACCTGATCGCGGCGCGCCAGGTCGGCGACGGCGGCGGCGGTGTAGACGCCTTCCGTCACGGACTTGCGCTCGGCCAGGATGTCGTCCAGGGTGCGGCCCCGCCCCAGCGCCACGCCCAGAGAAAAATTTCGCGATTGCATGGCGTTGCACGTCAATGTCAGATCGCCCAATCCGGACAGACCCATCAGGGTGTGTTCTTCGGCCCCCAGCACCGCGCCGAGCCGCGCGATTTCCGCGAGCCCGCGCGTGATCAGCGCGGCGCGGGCGTTGTCGCCCATCCCGCGGCCCTCGACGATGCCGCACGCGATGGCCATGACGTTCTTGACCGCGCCGCCCAATTGCGCGCCGACCACGTCTGGCGAGAAATAGGGGCGGAAACAGCGGCTGGACAGTGTTTCACACAGACGCTTGCCCAGCCCCGCGTCGGCGCAGGCCAGAGTCACGGCGGTGGGCATGTCGCGCGCCACCTCGATGGCGAAGGTGGGGCCGCTCAACACCGCCACCGGCGCGGCGTCGCCCAACGTTTCCGTCACCACCTGGCTCATGAGCTTGTACGTGCCCTTCTCCACGCCCTTGGCGCAGATCACGGCCGGCGTTCCCGGTATCCAGTGGGGTTTCGCGGCTTGGCACACGGCCCGCAAAAATTGCGCCGGGGCCACCAGCAGAACCGCGTCGCGGGCCACCGCCTCGGCCAGGTCGGTGGTGGCGCGAACCGCCGGGTCCAGGGCCACGCCCGGCAGGAACGCGGCGTTCTCGTGGGTGGTATTGATGGCGGCGGCGACCTCGGGTTCGTGCGCCTGGATCACCACGTCGCGTCCCGCCCGCCGGGCCGCCGCCGCCAAGGCCGTGCCCCAAGCGCCCGCGCCGATGATGCCGATGGTTTGCACGATGCCGTCCTCCAAATTCGTCCTGCTCCATATATGCCCGCTTGGCGCGTGGGTGACAAGACCGGCACATGAAATGCAAAGGCGTTCCGCACGGACGGCCACGGAAAACGGCCCCGTCCGGTCGGGACGGGGCCGTTCGACCGTGTCGTCCGGGAACCGTTATTTGATTTCGATCGCCAGACGGCCGCCTTCGACGATTGCGCCCGCGGGGAGCTCGTGGGCGACGCCCTGGTGGCATTCGATGCAGGTGATCTTCTGTTCAATCGCTTCCGCGTGACGCTGTTGAGCCCGCTTTTCCTGGACCACGTAGTCCATGGATTCGAAGCTGTGGCAGTTGCGGCATTCCCGCGAATCGGTCTTCTTCATGGTCCGCCAGACGTTCTGCGCCAGTTCCATGCGCTTGGCCTCGAACTTTTCGGGCGTGTCGATCGTGCCCTTGAAGTGGTGGAACAGTTCGTTCGATGCCTGGATCTTGCGCGCGATCTTGTGTACCCAGGTTTTCGGCACGTGGCAGTCCGGGCACGTCGCGCGCACGCCGGTGCGGTTGGCGTAGTGAATGGTTTCCTGGTACTCCATGTACACGTTTTCCTGCATTTCGTGACACGTGATGCAGAATTTTTCGGTGTTGGTGAGTTCCATCGACCAGTTGAACCCGCCCCAAAACAGGATGCCGGCGACGAAGCCGAAGCCGACCAGCACGCCCATGGCCACCTGGCTCGGCCTGCCCAGTTTGGACAGCAAGGAGTTTCTGTTTGCGTTCGAAGCACTCATGGCTTCCCCCCTCTCGCTCTTTCTCACCGCCCCGGCGTGCGGGACGGAGTTCCGGTTAGTTGGCGTGTGGTCACTGGCCGATCGCGGATTCAAACGTGTTGGTCACCAGCGGATCCAACAACGCCTGAGGCACATGGCACTGGTTGCAGAACCAGCGGCTGCCGGACACCTTGTTGAGGCGCACCCCGGTCGGGCTCAGGTAGTGGGTTTCGCTGATTTTCGGCGCGTTTTCCTTGACGTTCTGCGGCCAATCGTGGCACCCGATGCACTGGTTCACCTTGAGATCGATTTCGTACTTGTCGATCTTGTGGGGCACCATCGGGGGCTGTTGACGATAGGCGCGCGTGAACCGCTCGCCCGTTTTCTGCTTGGCGATATCGGGCGCCTTGTCGGCTTCGTCAATGCTTGAGGCTCCGCGCAGGGACTGAAGGGTTTCCGCCCGTGCTCCCCCACTGACCGAGATGCTCATCAACCCCACCACGGCCAATCCCAGGGCCGCCCCTTTGATCCATCTGTTCATTGCCTGTCTCCCTTTTTCATCCTCCACGGGCGCGGTTTTCAGGCCGCGTCCCGGTCCTTCCTCTCCATGACGGTGTCGCCGCGCTCCGGTATGGCATTGTTGAATCGCGCGGTGAACACGAACACATCCTTGGCGCAAACGTCGATGCAGCGCCCGCAATTGGTGCAATCCCCGGACAGGATCGCCGGTCCCGTTTCCGTTCCCGCACCGCGCAACGCAGGCGTGATGACGTGCGGTTCGGGACAGACCGCGAAACAGTCCATGCAGTCGTCGCAATTGGCGCGATTGACGGCCGAGATTCGGAGCAGGCTGCCCCGCCCCAGCAATCCGTAAAACGCGCCCATGGGACACAGATGCCCGCACCAGCCGCGCCGGCTGACCACCAAATCCAGAACGAAGATGGCGAGCAGCACCGTCCAGGCATATCCCAGGCCGTAGACCATGGCGCGGTGCACGATGGTGACGGGATTGAGCATTTCGTAAGCCATGACCCCGGTCGCGAGCGCGGCGCCCATCACCGCGACCAACGCCCATAGGCGCGTTTCGCGCGCCGGTTGCCAACCTTTGGGCAGGTTCATACGCTCGGACAGCCAACGGGCCGCGTCGGTCACCACGTTGATGGGACAGACGAAGGAACAATAAACCCGTCCGCCGACGACGATGTAGAAGCCCAACACGATGGCCGCGCCCAGCAGCGCCGAGCCCGCCGCGACGTGCCCGGCCAACAGCGCTTGCAACACCACGAACGGATCGGACAACGGCAGCACGTCGAGCGTCAGGCTGGAGGTCAGGTTGCCCTTGACGATCCAGGTTCCCGCGAGCGGTCCCAAGAGGAACAGCCCCCAGATGCCGAACTGCGAGATGCGACGCAAAATCAGATACTTGTGCGCGCCCAGCCAACCCTTGGCCTTGACGGCCTCGTCTCCCACGCATTTCACGGCGCCGCTCATGGCTTCCACCCCTTCAACGCGTCGGGCAACTCGTCGGGCAGACGGTCGGGCAGATCGACCATGCCCGGCGCAAGGCTCTCGCCGCCGTGCTTTTCTTTTTCCACCCAACCCAAGCGATAGTGTTCGCCGATGCGGCCCTTGGCCAGATGGCGCGGGAACACGCGGATGGCGGCGGTGTCCAGAACGCAGGCGCGTTCGCACTTGCCGCATCCCGTGCAGGAATCGGAATGCACCGTGGGAATGAACACGGCGTGTTTGCGGGTCCGCGTGTTGTGGGACATTTCCAGCGTGATGGCCTTGTCGATGACCGGACACACGCGATAGCAGACGTCGCAACGCAGGCCGAGGAAGTTGAGGCACGTTTCCTCATCCACCAGGACCGCGAGGCCCATGCGCGCGTCGTCGATTGTGTTCAGTTCCGGGTCCAGCGCCCCCGTGGGGCAGGCCTTCACGCACGGAACGTCGTCGCACATTTCGCACGGGTAGCGCCGCGCGATGAAATAGGGGGTGCCCACCGGCACGTCTTCGCCCACCCCAGCCAGCGACAGGGTCGGGTAGGGACAGTCGCGCACGCACAAGCCGCAGCGCACGCACGCGGACAGGAATTTCTTTTCGGACAGGGCGCCGGGCGGACGGATGGCCACCGCGGGCAAGGATTGGGCCTGACGGCCGAACAGCCCAACCACGAGCCCGAACGCCCCCGCCGCCCCGGCGGCCCTGGCGACGCCCGCCAGGAACCGCCGGCGCGAGGCCGAACCGGCTAGAGATTTGACCGTATCGTCCATCAGGTCCCTCAGTCCTTCATTCGCCTAGGCGGCCCAGGGCGTTAGCCCTTGAGCACGCGGCAGGCGCACTTCTTGAAGTCCGTCTCTTTCGAGAGCGGATCGGTGGCGTCCAGGGTCAGCTTGTTGACCAACTGGCCGGCGTCGAACCACGGCATGAACACCAGGCCCTGGGGCGGCTTGTTGCGCCCGCGGGTTTCCACGCGGGTTTCGACTTCGCCGCGCCGGGTCTGCACCTTGACCACCTGGCCGCGCTTGAGCCCGCGCTGCTTGGCGTCTTCGGGATGCATGAACACCTGAGCGTCCGGGTACGCGCGATAGAGTTCCGGCACGCGCCGGGTCATGGAACCCGAGTGCCAGTGCTCCAGCACACGGCCGGTGCACAGCCACAGATCGTATTCGGCGTCCGGGCTTTCCGCGGCCGGCTCGAACGGCGCGAAGATGATCGCCGCGCGCTTGTCGGGCTTGCCGTAGAATTGCACGCCGGAACCCGCCTCGACATGGGGGTCATAGCCTTCGCGGAAGCGCCACAGCGTTTCCTTGTTGTCGATGACCGGCCAACGCAGGCCGCGGGCGTTGTGGTAGGTCTCGAAGGACGCCATTTCATGGCCTTTCTTGGGAATGCCGGCGGCAGAATTGAACAGACGGTATTCCTCGAACAGGCCCTTTTGCAGATAGAAACCGAAATCCTTGGATTCGGAGTTGTTGTAGACGTTGCCGACGTTGTCGGTGACGTCTTCCGCCGGGAACTTGTCCACCTGGCCGTTGCGGTACAGGACGTCATAGAGCGTCTTGCCGCGGTGTTCGGGCTTCTTCGCCAGGAGCTCTTCGGGCCACACCTCTTCGACCTTGAAGCGCTTGGAGAATTCCACCACCTGCCAGATGTCGGACTTGGCCTCGCCCGGCGCATCGACCTGCTGGCGCCAGAACTGGGTGCGGCGTTCCGCGTTGCCGTAGGCGCCTTCCTTTTCCATCCACATGGCGGTGGGCAGGATCAGGTCGGCGGCCAACGCCGTCACGGTCGGATACGGGTCCGACACCGTGATGAAGTTGTCCGGGTTGCGGTAACCGGGATAGCCTTCCTCGTTCATGTTGGGAGCGGCCTGCATGTTGTTGGTGCACTGCACCCAGTAGGCGTTCAGCTTGCCGTCCTTCAGCATGCGGTGTTGCAGCACGGCATGGAAGCCGGGCTTTTCGGCGATGGTGCCTTCCGGCAGGTTCCAGACCTTTTCGGCGAAGGCGCGATGCTTTTCGTTCATCACCACCAGGTCGGCGGGCAGACGGTGGGCGAAGGTGCCGACCTCGCGCGCGGTGCCGCACGCGGACGGCTGACCGGTGAGCGAGAACGGGCTGTTGCCGGGCTCGGAGATCTTGCCCATCAACAGGTGCACGTTATACAGCAGGCCGTTCACCCACACGCCGCGGGTGTGCTGGTTGAAGCCCATGGTCCAGTAGGACGCCACCTTCTTGTTGGGGTCGGCGTAGACCTTGGCCAGACGTTCCAGCTTGTCGGCGGGCACGCCGGACATCTGGGCCGCCTTTTCCAGGGTGTATTCGGACACCAGCTGGGCGTATTCCTCGAACGAAATCGGATCGAACTTGCCGACATCCGGATTCGCGGCCGCCTTCTGCAAGGGGTGGTCGGGACGCAGGCCGTAGCCGATGTCCGTCGCGGCCTTGTTGAAGGTGACGTGCTTTTCCACGAAGTCCTTGTTGTAGGCGTCGTTCTGGATGATGTAGTTGGCGATGTAGTTGAGGATCGCCAGGTCGGTCTGCGGCGTGAACACCATGCTGTTGTCGGACAGTTCGAAGCAGCGATGCTCGTAGGTCGACAACACATGCACTTCGCAACCGGGCTTGGTGAGACGGGTGTCGGTCATGCGCGACCACAGGATCGGGTGCATTTCCGCCATGTTGGCGCCCCACAGCACGAACGCGTCGGCGTGTTCGAGGTCGTCGTAGCAGCCCATCGGTTCGTCGATGCCGAAATGGCGCATGAACGCGACCACCGCCGACGCCATGCAGTGACGCGCATTGGGGTCGAGGTTGTTGGAGCGCAGGCCCGCCTTGATGAACTTGGAGGCCGCATAGCCTTCCCAAATGGTCCACTGGCCGGAGCCGAACATGCCGACCGAGGTCGGGCCTTTCGCCTTCAGCGCGGCCTTCCACTTTTCGGCCATGACGTCGAAGGCTTCGTCCCAGGACACTTCCTCGAACTGGCCTTCCTTGTCGAACACGCCGCCCCGCTTGCGCAGCAGCGGCTTGGTCAGGCGGTCCTTGCCGTACATGATCTTGGACAGGAAATAGCCCTTGATGCAGTTGAGGCCCTTGTTGACCGGTGCGTCCGGGTCACCCTGGGTGGCCACGACGCGGCCGTCCTTGGTGCCGACCAGGACGCCGCAGCCCGTGCCGCAGAAGCGGCAAACGCCCTTGTCCCAACGGATGTCGTCCTCCCCGGCCGCATCCGCGTTTTTGACGCCGGACAACGTGGTGCCGGCCGCGACGGCCGCGGCCATGGCGGCTTGGGTCTTGATAAAGTCCCGCCTTGTGATGCTCATGATGCGTGCTCCCCTTCGACGTAATCTTCTTCGAAATGTGCGTAAACGAGGCTGGTCGACAACACCCCTTTGATATCCCGGAATGAATTGAGGATGTCTCCCGCCTCATATTCATCGGGGTTGTCGACCGTGACCACCAGCCGACCGTCGCCGGTCGCCTGATGCACCTCAACCCCCTTCATGGCTTCCATCGACGCCTGTACCGAACCAACCAGGCCGGGCTTGGCGTGAACGACCAATCCACAAATGCTCACGAAACCGCCTCCTCCACCGATTGTGAAACGTGAACGATATCCACCACGCCCGTGGGACACGGTTTGACGCACGCGCCGCAGCCGGTGCAAGCGTCGAGATCGACCACCGGATCGGCGCGTCCCCCGACGCGCGGTTGGAATCGAATGGCCCCGGCGTCGCACATGTCGCCGCACACCCGGCAGGTGACGCCGCCGGCCGACAGGCAGCCGTCACCGATCCGCGCGATCAGGCTCCAGGGCTTGCCAGCCCGGTCCTTGTTCAACGCGCCGGGACGGCACGCGTCGACGCAGTCGCCGCAAAACGTGCATTCGCCCAAGGAAAACGAGACTTCCGGATACCCCCCGGCGCCGGTTTGCACGACGCCCGCGCCGCAGGCCTTGGCGCACTCGCCGCAACGGGTGCAAACGCCAAGAAATTCAGCTTCTTGCAGGGACCACGGCGGACGTGGGACGAAGGCTTCCGGGGCATTGACCCGGCCCGTGAAAAAGGCTCTGCGTGACGTCGAAACCTGCACTAACCGCTCCCCATCCGGCGGGCTCAATAATTCCACAGTGACAGTGTGCTTATTGTACGCCCATCGCCTTGATGATTGTCAAGTTTCGCGCGAAAATCGGCCCGGCGAGAACACAAAATCGTGAAGCTAAGACGGGGCATCCTCATCCCCCAGAGTGTAGACCCTGCGGACGTTCTCCACCCCGACCCGCCGCGCCAAATCCGGCGGCAGCTGGTTCATCAGCATGCGCATGGGCTTGGTGTGCTGGGGAAAGCGTTTTTGCGCGCGCGGCGTGACGAAAAATTGATCGCTTCCGATCATGAAGCGATCGGGAAACTCTTTGATAAGCTCAAGCCATTCCGCCCCCAGCCCCTGGCCCTTGACCAGGGGCTGGTTCACCGGCAGGGAATCCCCGCCCATCTTGAAATGCACATACAGGTTGGGATGCTTGGCGAGCAGGCGGCGCGTGAGGTCCGGCGTGCGCTGTCCGGTGTTGTCCCAGCCCAGATGCGCCCACACGATGCGGGCTTTCGGGTTGTGGGCGAGCAGTCGTTCGAACGCTTCGATGTTGGGCGTCAG
This sequence comes from Alphaproteobacteria bacterium, assembly GCA_015231605.1. Classification (GTDB taxonomy): domain Bacteria; phylum Pseudomonadota; class Alphaproteobacteria; order Rhodospirillales; family Magnetovibrionaceae; genus JADGBG01. The sequence goes on from JADGBG010000035.1 coordinate 14,465, forward strand.
GCGAGATGGGTTGGGGGGCGAACGGTACCGCCCTTCGGGGGGTCCGGCCTCGTGTTCGATGGCTTCCATATGGATGTCGATGGGCGCGTCGCGCAGGGCGGCGATGTCGGCCAGCAGCAGCAGCAAGGGATGATCGGCGGGCGCGCTCAGGTAGGGATGGTCCGGGCCCATGGAGAAATGCTCCGCCATCATCTCGCCGAACCCAACCGCGCCCTGGTCCAGAACGGCGTGTGCGGCTTCCGTGAACCGGGCCTTGAGGGCGTCGTCCACCGTCGTCGATCCGGCGGCGGCGGCCAGCATGGGGTTGAGCGTTCCGCCGCCGCCCAGCACCGCGAAACGGTCGGGATGCTTTGCGATCGCGCGGTTCAGGGTTTCGACGTCATAGGATTGGGGATGGCTGGGGGCGAACGGCGGCGGCATGACCAGGGTTTTCCGGATGCCCAGCGCATCCATGGTCCGCACCGCCAGCTCGACCGCGCCCGGATAATCCGTCTCGCCCCGTCCGACGTCGCCGAACAGATGGGCGTGGGCGTCGATATACGCCGCCCCCGGCTCCGCCCGCGCGGCTCCGGCCATCGCCATCGTCAACGCCACCGCGAAAACCCAACGCCCGACCATGGCCCGCCTCCTTGTCCTGGGGGGTCCAAAATTATCCCCCCGCGGGGGAACAAAGACAATACGTCCCGTTTCGGCCTGTCCGTTTCAGGCGGTGGGTCACGTCAGCGACAACAGCGCCGTGACCAAGCGTTGGGGGTCGTAATACGGCGCGCTTTGCGGCGTCACCAGGGCGGCGTCCAGGACGGTGACGCCGTCCGCCTCCAGGCGGGCGCGGGCGTCGGGCGCCAGGGACTCGCCGTTTCGGCCGTCGATCAGGACGAAGTCCAACAGGTCCGCCGTGGGGCGGTCCGCGCCCGCGTCCCGGCGCAGCATCTCCACCAGACGGAACACCGACTGGCCCAGATCCAGGCCAATGCGTTCCGGGTCCCGGCCCAGTCCGGGGACGTAGACCTTGGGACACGGCGCGGCGGCAACCGCCTTGCCAACGCCGCGGGGCAGGAAATTGGCGCACAGACTGGTATAGAAGCTTCCCGGCGGATAGCAGATGAGGTCGGCCCCCAGGATCAACGCGCGGACCGGGGCGGAGAGGCGCGGCGCGGGGACCGGCGCGGGATCGTCGGGGCCGGCGGTCAGGAACAGGTCCGTCACGTGGCCTTTCAGCGGGCGCGCCTCCTTGCCGGTGATGCGATGCTGACCGACCACCACGCGCCCCGTTTTCAGCCGCGCCGCCAGATGCAGTTCGGTGTCGACGATGGGGCGCACCGCGCCCAGAACGCCC
>JADGBG010000035.1:15815-26066 GCA_015231605.1 Alphaproteobacteria bacterium
TTGCCGAGATAGCCCCCCGCCAGAATCAGGTTGCCGAGGCTCGCCCCGCGCAGATCCATGCCGTCCGGCATGGCCTTCAGAACCGTGCGCAGGTGCCCCCGGATGATGCGGCGCATGGGGGGGTAGACGGCGCGGATGCGCGCGTCCTCGCCGTCGGCTATGGATTTGAGTTCCTTGAGCAGCGCCGGACGGCGCGCGGTCCGGGACAGCCGCAGCGCGAACAGGCTGACGATTTCGGGATGGCCGCCGAGCGTTTCGTCCGCCAGCGCCATGAGGCGCGAGCGCAGGTCCCCCACCGCCGGCATGGCGAAGGCCCGGCGCAGCACGGCGGAGCTGCCGCCGCTGTCGAAAGGCGTGATCAGGTGGATGGAATTGTGGGTGAACGCCTTCAGCACCCGGCTGGTTTCGTTGAGCGCCGTGCCGCCGGAAAAGAACAGCACCCGGGGACCCAGGTCGGGCGCCCGCTCATAGCGCCCGGCGCGGACGCGGTCGGGCAGGATGATCGGGCGGGTGATGCGGGGCGTCCGGGTCAAGACGGGTCGGTATCCTTTGCCTGTGCGGCGGGGGTGGGCGCCAAATGCACCACCCGTTGCGGGAAGGGAATTTCGATGGCCTGCGCGGCGAACGCGTCATGGATCGCGAAACGCAGATCGGATCCGGTCTGCACGCGTTTTTCCACGTCGGACAGATAGGCGCGCAGTTCGAAGTTGAGGGAACTGTCGGCGAAATCGGTGAACAGCACCGACGGCTCCGGATACTTCATGACGTTGGAATGCCGTTGCGCGCACTCCAGCAAGATCCGCTCCACTTGGCGCGGATCGGTGCCGTAGGCGACGCCCACCAGCACCTCGACCCGGCCCATGACGTTCTTGTGGGTCCAGTTCATCACCGGCGTGGCGATCAGGTCGGCGTTGGGGATGATCACGCTGGCGCGCTGGAAGGTCTCCATCTCGGTGGAACGCACGTTGACCTTTTTGACCTTGCCCTCGTAGCCGCCGACCACCACCCAGTCGCCGGGCTTGATGGGGCGTTCGGCCAGCAGGATCAGGCCCGAGACGAAGTTGTTCACCACGTTCTGCAGGCCGAAGCCCAAACCCACCGACAACGCGCCGGCGATCAGCGCGAGGTTGGTGAGGTCCAGGCCCAGCACCGAGACGGAGGCCAAGAGCGCCACGATCATGCCGATGTAGCCGACCCCGGTCCGCAGCGCGTCCTGCACCCCCTTGTCGTTGGTGAGGTTGGGCAGGATGTGGCGTTCCAGCCCGCGCTGGATCATGCGGGTGACGAAAATGATGAAGCCGAACAGGAACAGTCCCGTGCCGACGTCGACAAGGGAAAAGGTGTAGGATCCGATCTGCACGCCGCGCAGCCATCCGGTCAGCGACAGGCCCGAATCCTCGGCCCCCAGGCCCCAGATTTCCAGCAGCCAGCGCAGCGCCAGCAGCAAAAGCACCAGGTCGAACACCAGATACAGCGCGAATTGCAGCCGGCGGCTGGCGTCGCGGCCCAGGGCCAGGACGGTGCGGACCGTGTTGCCGAGCGGAACCTTGGGATCGAGGAACGCCGCCAGACTTTCGCGCCCGGCGCTGCGCAGCAACACCAGACCCGCCAGCAACAGGCCGCTCATCACCGCGGCGCTGACGATATAAGCGGCGAGGCCCGGATAGCCCACCATGGCGGCGACCGGCAACGTCGCCAACGCCATCGCCAGCAAGGTGCGCACGCGCGGATAGGCGGTGCTGACGACCTCGCCGTCGACCTCGACGTTGGCGGACATGGGCCCCCAGATGCGCGATCCCATCAGGGAAATCAACAGCGGCGTCATCACCATGGTGAACAGAAACACGCCGATGCTGCCCAACTCCGACGACGGGGCGGCCCACGACGTGGTGGTGCGCAGCGCGTCGAAGGACAGGAACACGATCAACACCGCCTTCAGGCGCAGACGCAGGCGGTGCGCGGCCTCCGGTTCGAAATCCAGCAGATGCCAGTCCTTGTAGCGCGTCGTCACGCCCGCGTTGATCAGCGCGTAGCCGAGGAAGAACAGCACCAGGGCCCGCACCGCGCCTTCGACGACGGTTTCCAGCGGATCCTGGACCGTGCTCTTGTCGAAGGCCAACGCCGCGGCCAGCAAAACGAAGATGATGGGGCCGATGGACCGCGCGCCGCCTTCGACCATCCCCGCGAGCAGGCGGCGGCCGTAGCTCGGCTGGTCGATGCCGTCGACGCGTCCGTAGCGATGGCGCATCCATACCCCGGCCGCCCAGCTCAGCACCCCCGCGAACAGCGCGAACGCCAAACCGCGCGCGAGACCGGCCAGCGCGCCGTCTTCCTCCAGCATCTGGCGCCACCACGCCAGCGGCGCGTTGAGGAACGACGTTTCCATCAGTTGCGCGGCCTCGGGAATGGCGACGCGCCAGGCCGAAGGACTGAGCGGCGATAGGGAATGTTCGAACAAGATGCCCTTGAGACGCTCGCGCGAGCGCGTGGAGATCTTCGCCGTCGCCTGGTCGGCCTTGGCGATGATCAGTCCGGCCTGTTTGACGCGGCCTTCGAAATCGGCCAGATCCTTGGCCAGATCCAGGCGGCGTTTTTTCACCGCGTCGGCCTCGGCGGGCGCGTCTTCGGCGGGCGGCGGGCCCAGGGAATCCAAAAGGCCCTTGCTCTGCTTGGCCTGTTTTTGCGCCTCGTCGCGCTCCAGGGCGGCGGCGTCCACGATGGCCTTGAGACGCTGGCGCAGGTCGCGTTCCTCCAGGCTGCCGGTGCGTCCGCTTTCGATGCGCCGGTCGATGTCGCCGACGTCCCGGTCCCAGGCGCGGAGCTGCTTGTCGAAATCGGCCAGGGCGCCCGAAGCCCAGGCGGCCCCGCCGGACGGGCCGAACGCCGACAGCGCGGACCACAGCGCGCACGCCAACAGCACGCGGACCGGACGGGGGATCGGAAAACTTTTCATGCCAACAGCGTACAAGATTTCCCGTCCGGAAAACAGAGGGGCGAACGACCTTGACAGAACACGGCGGCGGGCGCATGGAAAACGGACCCCTGGTCCTTTTGCGGAGCCCCCGGCGATGATTCGCGACGCCACCATCGACGACGTTCCCGACCTGGTCGAACTGGAAATCCGCTGCTTCGACACGGACCGCATCTCGCGCCGCAGCTTCCGGCGCATCATGCAGCACGGCAACGCCTCGCTGCTGGTCGACGTGGACGACGCGGGGCGGATCGCCGGTTACAGCCTGGTGCTGTTCCACCGCAACACCTCGCTGGCGCGGCTCTATTCCTTCGCCGTCGAACCGGAACTGCGCCGTCGCGGCATCGCCACGGCGCTGCTGGACCGCGCCGAGACCGCGGCCCGCGACCGCGGCGCGGCGTCGATACGGCTGGAGGTGCGCATGGACAACGCCGCCGCCATCGGGTTTTACGAACGATCCGGATACCGCCGGTTTTCCACCTATCCCGATTATTACGAAGACCACATGGACGCGCTGCGCCTGGAAAAGCCCCTGGCCCCGCATCTGGCGCCCGACGTGGCGCCGGTGCCGTACTATCCGCAGTCCCTGGAATTCACCTGCGGCCCGGCCTGCATGATGATGGCGATGAAGGCGCTGGATCCCGCCATGACGCTGGACCGCACCCTGGAAATGCGGCTGTGGCGGGAAGCCACCACCATCTTCATGACGTCGGGTCACGGCGGCTGCGGGCCGTTCGGCATGGCGCTGTCCATCTGGCGGCGCGGCTTCGAGGTCGAGGTCCACGTCAGCGAGGGCGTCGGCCTGTTCGTCGACGGGGTGCGCGACGACGACAAGAAGGACGTCATCCGTCTGGTGCACGCGGACTTTTTGGACGAACTCCGCCACACCGGCGTCACGCTCAGCTATGCGCCGCTGACCCTGGCCGAAATCCGCGACCGCTTCGATCACGGCCGCATTCCCATCATTCTGGTCAGCGCCTACCGGCTCACCGGCAACAAGTCGCCGCACTGGATGGTCATCACCGGGTTCGACGACCGCTTCGTCTATTTGCACGAGCCCTACGTCGACACCGACGAGGGCGACACCGAGACGGTGTGCATCGGCATTCCCATCGCCCACCAGGAATTCGAGCGCATGACCCGCTATGGGCGCAACAAGCAATACGCACTATTGATCGCCGGCCCGCGGCGCAAGGAGGTCTGATGGTTCGCCACATCATCGTCGTCAACCGCATGAGCGATTGGCGTTGGAGCACCGACGGCCTGACCGTTCAGGACGTGGACGCCTACACCAGCCACCCCGCGCCCAAACGCAAGCGCCCCGCGCGCGTGGTCAACCTGTGCCGCACCTACGAATATCTGAGTTCGGGCTATTACTGCTCCCTGCTCGCCGAATCGCGCGGCGAATTCCCCATGCCGACGGTGGCCGACATCCTGGATTTGTCCAGAAAGTCGTCCTACGCCTACGCCGTGCCGGATTTGGAGCGCATTCTCAAAAGCACCATGAAGCGCCTTGCCGATCCGCCCGCGGACGCGTTCGTGCTGCGGGTCTTTTTCGGCCGGCCCGACGACGCCCGCTTCAAAAGCCTGGCCGCCGAACTGTTCGACGTGTTCCGCTACCCGTTGCTGGAGATGCGCGTGCATTCCGGCCGGACGTGGAAGATCGACTGGATCCGCCCCTTCGCCCTCAAGACCATCACGGACGACGCCTCCGCGCTGTTCGAGGACGCGCTGCGCGCCTACGTGCGTGTGCCCAAGGCCAAACGCAAGGCCAAGGCCCCGTCGCTCTATGATCTGGCGGTTCTGGTCGACCCCCAGGAAGCCCTGCCGCCGTCGGACGAAAAGGCCCTGCAACGCTTGGTCCGCGCCGGACAGGAGCGCGCCGTCAACGTCGAATTCATCACCGCCAAGGACTTTCGCCGCATTCCGGAATTCGATGCGCTGTTCATCCGCGAGACCACGGCGCTCGACCACCACACCTTCCGCTTCGCCCGCAAGGCCGAGGTCGAAGGCATTCCGGTGATCGACGATTCGCGCTCGATCCTGCGGTGCACCAACAAGGTGTACCTGGCCGAAGCGCTCAAGGCCGCCAAGGTTCCGACGCCCCGCACCGAGCTTCTGGTGCGCGCCAAGTTCGACGCCCGGCGCATGGAGGACGTCGCCAAGGCTTTGGGCTATCCGCTGGTTCTCAAGATTCCCGACGGGTCGTTCTCGCGGGGCGTGGAAAAGGCCGACGACGCGGCCGGGTTCCGGGACCATGCGGCCAAGCTGTTCGAACGGTCCAGCATCATCTTGGCGCAGGAATACATGTACACCCCGTTCGACTGGCGGGTGGGGCTGTTGGCGGGCGAGCCGCTGTACGCGTGCCGCTATTTCATGTCGCGCAAGCACTGGCAGATCTACCACCACCACGAAGGCGGCAAGGTGGTCGCGGGCGGATGGGAAACCCTGCCCGTCGAAAGCGTGCCGGCCGAGGTTCTGGACACGGCCCAGCGCGCCGCCGCCCTGATGGGGGACGGCTTCTACGGGGTGGATCTCAAGCAAAACGACGACGGCGTGTTCGTGATCGAGGTCAACGACAACCCGAGCATCGATTCCGGGGTCGAGGACCAGGTGCTCAAGGGCGCGCTTTACGGTCGGCTCATCGACGAATTCATCCGCCGCATCAACAAGGCCCGCAACGGCTAATCGGCGGCCAGGCCCGCCAGCGCCTGGTCGATCACGCGCCGGGACGTTTCCGCCACCATGGCTTTCCAGTCGTCCGCGTCGGGATAGAAGAAATCGCGGATGGCGGCCTTGACGCGCCGGGTTTCGGCGGCGTCCCAGTCGGGCGGGCCCCGGCGGTGCAGCCGATGGTCGGCGCGCAACGCGCGAAACATCGCCGGAACGTCGAAGGTGCCGAATTCCAGCGCGACGAACACCACCCGGTCCCCCAGCATGCGCTGCCAGCCGTAATCCGACAGGCCCGCCTTGGGCACCGAGGTCGAGGTGCCCAGCGCCGGTTCCGTCACCGCCGCGCCAAACCACGCTTTCGCCAGGCGCGCGCCGAGGCTTCCCGGCGCGTGGTCGCAGATCACCTCGCCATGACCATAAGGGCCGAGCCCGGTGTGGAAATCGATCACGCACACCCGCGTGCGCCCGGCCAAGCGGTGGCGATGGATCAGCCCCTCCACCGCGAGGCGCGCGGGCGTCGGCCCCGCGCCGCCGTAGAACAGACCGTCCGGGTGGGTGTACTGGCCGCCCGACACGGCGATTTCATAGGCCGTTTCGCCGTGCCGTTCGGCGTAGGCCGCCAGCCGCGCGTCCGCCGCCGCGAGGGTTTGCGGATCCAGGGCGTCCGGCAAGAGGTCGTCCGCCAACTCCGCGTAGCCGGGATTGGTGGGAAGCGCGCCGGTGAAATCGATGAAATTGCGGTTGAGGTCCACGCCTTCCCCGGTGACGCGCCGGAGCCAGGCGAAGCCGAACGGATTGAGCGCGTGAATCACCAGGACGGCGGCGTCCGGAGGCAGGGCCTTCCATCCGCCGCTCTCGATCCAGGCGGTCTGGGCGGCGGAGCCGCAGAATCCCTCCACCCCGTGGGTGGCGGAAATCAGCACCAGAACGGTGGCGGCGTCCTCGGGGCCGAACCAGACGCTGTCGGTGGCGAGAGTCTCGCCCCGGGGGCCAAGGTCCGGATGGTCGTGGGAAACGGGCGTCGCGCCCGCCTTGCGGCAGGCCTCCAGAAACCTTCGGCGCGCTTCCCCGTAATCGGCACTGAACACACCCGGCGTCCCGTTCGTTGCAAACCTCCGTGCCGTCTACACCCGCGCCGGACAATGCGCCAGCGGTATTTTCACGCCGGGTCGCCCGGCGCGGTTCGCGCGAAAAGTTCGGCCGACAGATGCCCCCCGCAATGCGGGCAGGCGACGGCCGGCCCCGTCCCGTCGCCATGCGCCGAATGGGCCAGGATGGAACGGGCCTCCTCCACGGACAGGCCCAGTTCCTCGCGCATGTTCGCCAGCTTGTGGGCTTCCTCGTAGGTCATCACGCCGTCGGACAGGGCCTGGCGGACCTCGTCCTGAAAGCGGTCGCGGCGCAATTTCAATTGTTGGGAAAAGCCCGACGCCAAAATGCCCGCCGGCAGCGCCACCATGCCCACGCCGATCAGGCTGATCGCGCCGCCGAACATCTGGCCCCAGAACGTCACCGGGGTGGCGTCGCCATAGCCCACCGTGGTCAGCGTGATCACCGCCCACCACATGGCCATGGGAATGTTGGCGAAATCGTCCGGCTGGGCCTCGTGCTCGAACAGATAGATCATGGACGCCGAAAAAATCATCAACAGCACCATGACGAACAGCGCCGCGCCGAACGACTGGGCTTCCTGGCGCAGCACCGCCAACAGCATGCCCATGGCCGACGAATAGCGCGTCAGCTTGAACACGCGCAACAGCCTGAGCACGCGCAGGAAGCGCAAGTCCGCCCCCGTCATCATGCCGAGGAAGAACGGCAGCACCGCCAACAAGTCGATCACCGCCATGGGCGTGAACATCCAGCGCGCGCGGCCCCAAACGGGATGGCGCAAGCGCGCGTTGGCGGATTCCACGATGGTCCAAAGCCGCAACAGGTATTCCGTGGAAAACACGGTCACGGAGAACACTTCGAACAAGAAGAAAGCCCGGCGGTATTCCTGTTCGATTTCCCGCACGGATTCCAGGATCACGGCCAGCACGTTGAGCGAAATCAGCCCGATCAGGAACAGATCGAAGGACCGCGACAGCCAGCTTTGTCCGCCGCCCACGGTGACGATCTCGAACACGCGCCGGCGCATCGACGCCGGGCCTTCGACGATGGTTTCGTCCTCGGGCTCCATGGGCGCGGCGGCGTCGACCACGTCGTCCACCCGCCGTCCCACCGACCGCCGGTCGTCGTCGGAAAACGCCAAGGCCGGCCCCCTGCGGTCGTCCCCCGCACGGCGATCCTCGAAATCCAACGGTTCTTCCATCGCGCGCATCCCGTATCCGTGTGTGCGGCCAGTGTGGCCAAACGGCGGAAAAAATCCGTTAACGCGCCGGGATGATTTCCGTCAATTCGGCCAAGGCGATTTGCCCGTACACTGCGCCGCGCAGGGGGCATCCGCGACCGCCGGGGGGCTGGTCGGACACCCTGTCTTTTTGGCTGCGTGGAGGAGCCATGGTCACCGGCATGCGCACCGTGTGGGGGATGTCGTTGCGATATCTCCTGGTTTTGTCCACCTTGTCGGTGTTGTCCATCGGCGCCTATGTCATCTTGGACCGGGTGGTCGCCGACAATGGCGACAGCGCCGCGCGGATCAACATCGCCGGCCGCCAGCGCATGCTGTCGCAACGCATTCCCCTTTTGGCTCAGGAGGTCGCGCACAATGCGGTCCTGCGGTCCGCGCGGCTGGAGGAACTTCACGCGGCCATCGACCTGATGGAACGTTCCCACGCCGGGCTGACCCACGGCGACGATCGGATGGGTTTGCCGCCGTCGGTTTCCGCACCCCTGCGCGCGCGCTATTTCGGGCCGGACGACTATCTCGATCGTGAGATCAAGATCTTCATCAGGGAAGCCCGCGCCTTCGCCGCCCTGGAACAAAGCCGCCAGAGCGCCGCCGATCCGCACCTGGCGTACATTTCCCAGGCCGGACGGAACGCCTTGCTGGCGTCCCTCGACGCGGTGGTCGGCCAGTTGCAGCGGGAAAGCGAGGAACGGGTGCGCGCGCTCCAGAACATGCAGCTGGGGGTGCTGCTGCTCACCCTGGGAGCGCTGGTGGCGTCGGCGTTGCTGGTGTTCCGCCCCCTGGTGGCGCGGATCCGGCGCGACGTCGCGCGCTACCGGGAATACGAGGAAAACCTGTCCATCGCCAAGCACCAGGCCGAGGCCGCCAATACGGCCAAGGGCGAGTTTCTGGCGTCCATGAGCCACGAGCTGCGCACGCCGCTCAACGCCATCATCGGGTTTTCCGACGCCATTCGCAAACAGGTGTTCGGCCCGCCACCCCATCCGCGATATTGCGAATACATCGACGACATCCACAATTCCGGGGCGCACCTCCTGGAACTGATCAACGACATCCTCGACGTTTCGGCGGTCGATGCGGGCAAGATGGAACTGTACGAAGACCGGATCGACATCGGCGAACTGATCGAGGCGTCGGTGCGCCTGATCAAGCCGCGCGCGGCTCATCGGCACATCCGCATATCCGTGGCGTTGCCCGACCCGATGCCGCGGCTTCACGGCGACGAACGGCGGCTGCGGCAGATCCTGCTGAACCTGCTGTCCAACGCCGCGAAATTTTCCCCCGAGGGCGAAACGGTCGGCGTCGCCGTGGGCGTGACCGCCGCCGGCGAACTCACGATCGCGGTGGCGGACCGGGGCATCGGCATGGACGACGCCGAAATCGCCACGGCGCTCAGCCGGTTCGGCCGCGTCGACAACGCCTACAACCGCAAGCTCGAAGGCACGGGCCTGGGCCTGCCGCTGACCAAGGCGTTGGCGGAACTGCACGGGGGCCGGCTGGAGGTGGACAGCCGCAAGGGTTTCGGCACGACGGTTCGCGTGGTCATGCCGCAAGACCGGGTGATCACGGTCGCGCAAACGCGGTCCGATCCGGACGAAAAGCCGTTGCGGCTGGCCGAACAAGAGGCGTGAAGCCGCGCCTATTTGGCGTTCGACGGCTGGCGCGGGAAGCTCAGCCCGATGGTCGTGCCCACCCCCGGCTGACTGGCGATGGTCAGGTCGCCGCCATGCAGCTTCATGATCTGGTGACTGAGCGAAAGCCCCAGGCCGGTGCCCTGATAGCGGCGCGCGAACGACGTGCCGTGGACCTGTTGAAACGGTTTCAGGGCGATGTCGATCTGCTCGGGGTTCATGCCGATGCCGGTGTCGGCGATGGTGATGTGGTGCGCCCTGCCGTCGTCATGGTTGGCGAGCGTCACGGCGCCGACTTCGGTGAATTTGATGGCGTTGCCCACCGCGTTCATGAGCACCTGCTTCATGCGCATGGCGTCCACGTTCAGGACCGGCATGTCCCGGGTTTCGTGGCGCAGCTCCAGACCCTTGTCCGCCGCCAGGATGTGCAGCAGCGACAGAACCTCCCCGACCAGCGGGGCCATGTCGACCGGTTCGCGATCCAGCTCCAGCTTGCCGGCCTCGATTTTCGCCAGGTCGAGAATGGAGTTCACCGTTTCCAGAAGCAATTTGCCGCTGCCGTTCACCAACCCCGCATACTCTTGATACCGTTCCGACAGCGGGCCGAAGGTTTCCATCTGCATCAT
>JADGBG010000036.1 GCA_015231605.1 Alphaproteobacteria bacterium
CCCGCCGCCACCGCCCAGTGGATCGTCGATCGGCTGGACCGCGCGGGCGCGCGGGTGCTGCCCGGCGCGGATCCCTGCGACGCGCCCCGCGCCGCCAAGACCCCGGCGGAGATCGAGGGTATGCGCCAGGCCCATGTGCGCGACGGCCGGGCGTTGACGCGCTTTCTGGCGTGGCTGGACGAAGCCGCCCCCGGTGGCGGGGTGACGGAGAGGGCGGCGGCCGCCAAGGTCGATGCGCTCCGCGCCGAGGACCCGATGTCGCGTGGACCCAGCTTTCCGACCATTTCCGGCGCGGGGCCGAACGGGGCCATCGTGCATTATCGGGTCAGCGCCAAAACCGATCGCGCCCTGGTGGACGGGGACGTGTACTTGGTGGATTCCGGGGGGCAGTACCTGGACGGCACCACCGACGTCACCCGCACCGTCGCCATCGGCGAACCCACCCCGGAAATGAAGGATCGCTTCACCCGGGTTCTCAAGGGGCACATCGCGGTCGTCACCCAACGTTTCCCGAAAGGGACCAGCGGTCAGGAGCTGGACGTCCTGGCGCGCCGCGCCCTGTGGGAAGCGGGGCTGGACTACGACCATGGCACCGGGCACGGCGTCGGCCTGTACCTGGGCGTGCACGAGGGGCCGCAGCGCATCGCCAAACGGGGCGCGCCCGTGGCGCTGGAGCCGGGCATGGTGCTGTCGGTCGAGCCCGGGTATTACAAGGCCGGCGCCTACGGCATCCGCATCGAAAACCTAGTGACGGTGGTCGGGGTCCCCGGACCCGCGGGCGCCGAGTTGGAGATGCTGGGCTTCGAGGTGTTGACCCTGGCCCCCATCAACCGGACTCTGATCTCTTTGCAATTGTTGAATGAAACGGAACGTGCGTGGCTCGACGCCTACCATCGCAAGGTCAGCCAGACCCTTTCCGACGGACTCGATAAAAAATCGCGGGCATGGCTGGAGAGGGCTACCCAAAGGCTCTGAATTTTGTTAAGAATTTTATAGGGTTCCGGAAGATACAGTGTTCGGGGAATTCCACCGTGCGGCGGAGCGTCGCCGTGCGGGGCGTAAAGTGTCGGAAATCTTTCCGTATTGAATGGGATTGCGGCCATGGGCTGGTTTGGTTTTGGTGGCGGCGGCGGCGATAAGAAACCTCTGAAGGTCTACAATCCGGTCGATCCCGGTTGGGTGCACGGTCCGGACAAGGGCTTTTTCCGCCTGTTGACCATGGATCCCGAGGAACTGGGTCTGGACCGCCAGGGCGGCGTGTACCTGATTTGGCACGGCGGGGTGCGGCCCGAATGGGTGTATGCGGGCCATTCCAAGAATCTAGCCCAGGCCCTGCATAACGCCGGCAACAACAAGGAAATCGCGGCCTATGACGAAAACGGCCGGCTTTGGGTGGCGTGGGCGCCGGTCAAGGAGCCGTATCGCCCGGGCGTGGTGAAGTACCTCCAGGAAACCTTCAAGACCCTGGTGTCCAACGAATTCGATTTCAATCCCGGCACCGAAGCCGTGCCGGTGACGCCGCCGCAGCGCAAGAAATAACCCTTCGGAAAATCAATCGAACAAAGCGTCGATGTCCGCCTGGGACGAGCCGGACTCGCCTGGGCCGGACGGCGTATCCGTCGTCGGCGCGCACGCGCTGCTCAGGATGTCGTCGATTTCAGACTGAGCCATGGTGCTTTCGGAACCGTGGATGTTGGCTCCGCACATGTCCATCAGACGCTGGATCATCTGGCTCAGCGCGCGGGCGTTGGATCGCACCAGATCCATGTCGCCCAGTTGGATGTCGTGTTCGAGCCGCTCCACCGCCGTGAGGATCAGGCGGTTGGTCTTGGCCACGTTTTCGTCGAACGGATCCTTGAATTTGGGCGGAGCGTGGTCGTAGGCCTCGACGGCGAGCTCGCGGTCGGCGATGGTGCTGTCGCGGAAATGGTCCTTGTAGTCCTTGGGCTCCCACGCCTTGGCCTCATCCAGAAGCTCGGGCATGTCCGCCAGCATTTCAAGAATCATGACCAGTTCGTTGAAATGGTTCAGATAGTCCGTCGCCAACAAGGTCTGCTCATTGACGTTGGTGCCCATGCACCGCTCGCGCAGCGCCGGGTACTCCGCATCATGTTCAAAATCGAATTCGCCGCTCATCGTCGTGTCGTCTGGCTTCTTTTTCCATTCGTCCGTTCGACCATATACCGGATCTCGGTCTCCGCCAAGTCGCGCGTAACATCATGGAATATTAAGGCATTTCGATCGTCCTTGGAAGCGGTTGGCGTGCCCCCTTGTGTATCGGGCGGAATTTGGGCATTCTCCCGAACTTTCAACCCTTGGGCACGCCGATACGGCAAGAGCGGCACATGAGCGGCACACGCGTCCACATCTACGACACCACGCTGCGCGACGGGGCGCAGACGTCCGGCGTCGACTTCGGACCGGCGGACAAGAAGGCCATCGCGCGCGATCTGGACCGGCTGGGGGTGGACTACGTCGAAGGAGGCTGGCCTGGCGCCAACCCCACCGACGACGCTTTTTTCCAGGATCTGCCGCGTCTGCAACGCTCGCGCATCGCGGCGTTCGGCATGACGCGCCGCGCCGGGCGCAGCGCCGAAAACGATCCGGGCCTGAATGCGCTGTTGAACACGGACGCGCGCGTGGTGTGCATGGTCGGCAAGACCTGGGACTATCACGTCGACGTGGCGTTGGGCATCGAGCGCGCGGAAAACATCGCGATGATCCGCGACAGCGTCGCCCACGCCGTATCCCGCGTGGACGAGGTGCTGTTCGACGCGGAACACTTCTTCGACGGCTACAAGGCCAATCCCGAATTCGCCATGGACTGCCTCAAGGCCGCCATCGACGGCGGCGCGCGCTGGGTGGTGCTGTGCGACACCAACGGCGGCGCCCTGCCGTTCGAGGTCGAGGAAATCGTCGCCAAGGTGTGCGAGATCGTGCCCGGAGAGCGCGTCGGCATCCATTGCCATGACGACACCGGCAACGCGGTCGCCAACTCTCTGAGCGCCGTCAAAGCCGGCGCGCGCATGGTCCAGGGCACCATCAACGGACTGGGCGAACGGTGCGGCAACGCCAACCTGGTCAGCATCATTCCCACCTTGATGCTGAAGATGGGCTTCGACACCTCGGTCGGCGAGGCGGGATTGAAAAAGCTCACCCACGTGTCCAACGCGTTGGACGAACGGCTCAACCGGGCGCCGGACCGCCATCGCCCGTACGTCGGCGAAAGCGCCTTCGCGCACAAGGGGGGGCTGCACGTCTCGGCGGTGGAGAAGGATCCGCGTTGCTACGAACACATCCCGCCCGAAAGCGTCGGCAACCACCGTCATATCGTGGTGTCGGACCAGTCGGGGCGGTCCAACCTGCTGGCGCGGTTCCGCGAAATCGGTCTGGACGTGGACCCCAAGGATCCGCGCATCGCCGAATTGCTGGAAACCGTCAAGATCAACGAAATGGCGGGCTACGCCTACGACGGCGCGGAGGCCAGTTTCGAGCTGTTGGCGCGCCGCGTGCTGGGCGAGGTTCCCAACTATTTCCAATGCCTGAGCTTCCGCGTCATCGACGAGCGGCGCTGGAACGCCATGGGCGAGCGGGTGACCTTTTCCGAAGCCACCGTGAAGTTGGCGCTGAGCGGTGGCGAGACCGGGGAAATGGCGGTGGCCGAAGGCAACGGCCCGGTCAACGCGCTCGACGCGGCGTTGCGCAAGGTGTTGCTGCCGCTCTATCCCAATCTGGTCAGCCTGCGGCTGATGGACTACAAGGTGCGCATCCTCACCCCCGGCGCGGCCACCGCCGCCGTCACCCGCGTGATGATCCAAAGCACCGACGAAAGCGGTCACATCTGGGCCACGGTGGGCGTGTCGGCCAACGTCATCGACGCGTCCTACAACGCGCTGCGCGATTCCATCTTCTTCAAGCTGTTGCGTGACGGCGTCGCCCCGGCCCGCTGAACGAGGGACGAGGCATGAGCGTTTCCCAGACTTCCACCAAACACCGCCGTCCGTCCAAGACCAGCGCGCCGGAATATGC
Organism: Alphaproteobacteria bacterium; assembly: GCA_015231605.1. GTDB lineage: Bacteria > Pseudomonadota > Alphaproteobacteria > Rhodospirillales > Magnetovibrionaceae > JADGBG01. Next base: position 4,030 of record JADGBG010000036.1, read on the forward strand.
CGAGGGCGGCCCCGCCGTCGTTTTGGTCGAACCGCAGATGGGCGAGAACATTGGCATGGTGGCCCGCGCCATGTTGAATTGCGCGCTGACGGACCTGCGTCTGGTGGCGCCCCGCGACGGCTGGCCCAACGACAAGGCGTACAAAACCGCGTCCGGCGCGGACGCCGTTCTGGACGGCGCGCGTGTTTACGCGACCACGGCCGAGGCCGTCGCCGATCTCACCCACGTCTACGCCACCACGGCGCGCGCGCGCGACATGACCAAGGACGTGCTGACGCCGCGCGGCGCGGCCGCCGAAATGCGCGCGCTGGCGACCGAAGGCGGGCAAAGCGGCATCCTGTTCGGTAAGGAAGCCGTGGGTCTGCACAACGACGACATCGCGTTGGCGGATTCCATCTTGATGGTTCCGCTCAATCCGGGCTTCACGTCGCTGAACCTGGCCCAGGCGGTCCTGCTGGCCGGCTACGAATGGTTCCAGGCCGCCGTCGACCGCCCCGGGGAAGTCCAGGAAGTGCGCCTCGATACGCGCCGCGCCACCAAGGAGGAACTGGTCGGCCTGTTCGAACATCTGGAACGCGAATTGGACGACTGCGGCTTTCTCTCCGTCGCCGCCAAGCGCCCGACCATGGTGCGCAATCTGCGCAACATGTTCCAACGCGCCCGAATGACCGAACAGGAAGTCCGCACCTTCCGCGGCGTCATCGCGGGGTTGGTGAGGAAGCGCACGGGCGGGTGAAAACGCCTTGCGCCGGACCGGCGCCCTTCCCACATCCGAGGATATCGAACACGGCAAGGACAGGGGCATGACATTTCGCAAACTGGAACTTCCCGAAGCGCTGAAGACGGGGCACGCGGTCATCGACGCCCAACACGCGCGGATCCTGGACGCCATCAACCGTATTCTGGAGCGGATCAACATGGGCGGGCGCAACCGCGAGGCCCTGGAAGCCGAACTTCTGGCGTTGTCCAATGAAGTCCGGTCGCACTTTCATGACGAAGAACGCCTGCTGGCCCAAATGGGCTATTCGGACCTCAAGGCTCACCGCAGCCACCACACCAAGACCCTGCGCGATCTGGACACCATCCAAGACATCTTTGCCGAGAACGTGCTGCCGGCGGAATGGATCATTCACACCATCATCCACCTGTTCATCTCGGACGTGACGGTGCCGGACTCCCTGATCGCGCGCAAACTGGCGCCGGCCGCGGGATGAATACAATTTGATGGGGCCGGGAAAAAGTGTAAGCTGGGGGGAACCGGTTGAGGGGCTGGAGAAGGTCGTCACGACACGAGGTGCCCCTCTTGTTGAGCAACGGCGGCCCTGAGACGAATGTTCAAACTTCTTCGATATTTTTCCCTGACCAGCGCGGTCGCCTTCGCGCTGACCGCCGTGGCCTTGGCCACGATCTATTGGTTCGATCAGACCGACAAGGAAATCCACCGGGTCGAGGTGCAGAACGAGCGGCTTGCCCGGTCCATGTCCAACGTGGTGTGGCCGCGGTTCGGCGGGTACGTCCGCGGCGTCGCGGACCTTGCGGGCGAAGAATTGCTGGCGCGTCCCGAAACCGACCAGATCCACCAGGCCATCGCCCGGCTGGTCCAGGACCTGCCGGTGCTCAAGGTGAAGCTCTATGCGCTCAACGGCAAGACGGTCTATTCCACCCAATACAGCCAGATCGGCGACAGCAAGGGCGACAATCAAGGCTTTCTGGCGACCAGCCTGAACGGCGAGATCAAGGGCAAGATGACCTTCCGGCCCGAATTCCTGTCGTTCAACGGCACCGTGACGGATCGCTACGTGGTCGAAACATACGTGCCGATCTTCCTGGATGACGGAAAGATTGACGGGGTGTTCGAAATCTACACCGACGTGACCGACGGCATCCGGAACATTCGCTGGGCGCTGGCCGAGATGCTGGTGGTGGCGTTGGCGGTTCTGGGCGTGCTCTGGTCGGTTTTGTTCATGATCGTGCGCAAGGCCGACCGCATCATCCGCACCCAGCACGCCGACCTGATCAAAGCCACGGCCATCGCCGAGGCCGCCAGCAAGACCAAGTCCGAATTTCTCGCCAACATGTCCCATGAAATCCGCACGCCCATGAACGGGGTGGTGGGGATGGCGCAGTTGTGCCTGAACACCGACCTGACGGCCAAGCAGCGCAATTACGTCGAGAAAATTTCCTATTCCGCCAATGCGTTGTTGGGGATCATCAACGACATCCTGGATTTCTCCAAGATCGAAGCCGGCAAGCTGGAAATCGAAAAGACCCATTGCAACCTGGACCATATCCTCGACAACCTGAGCGCCGTCCTGGCCCACAAGGTCGGCGAAAAGGAAATCGAGTTCCTGGTCGCGCGCGCCGCCGACGTTCCGTCCGACGTGTTGGGCGATCCGCTGCGCATCGGCCAGGTGCTTCTGAACCTCGCCGGAAACGCCGTCAAGTTCACCGCTCAGGGCGGCGATGTCGTGGTGCGGATCGCATGCATCGAACGGGACGGCGACGCGGTCGAATTGAAATTCAGCGTCCGCGACACCGGCATCGGCATGAGCGACGAGGTGCAAGGCCGCCTGTTCCAGTCGTTCACCCAGGCCGACGGATCCACCACCCGGCAATTTGGCGGCACGGGGCTGGGGCTCGCCATCAGCAAGAGCTTGGTCGAAATGATGGGCGGGCGCATCGGGGTGGAAAGCCGGGAAGGGGAGGGCAGCACGTTCTTCTTCACCCTGCCGCTGACCGTCGACGCCAATGCGCCCGCGCGCGTCCAGACCATGCCGCAGGCGTGGAAGGGAAAGCGGGTTCTGTTGGTGGACGATCATGAAATCGCCCTCGACATTCTGGAAGACATGACCAGCGGATTCGGGTTCGAGGTCAGCAGGGCCAAGCACGCCATGGAGGGCGTGAACAAGGCCGTGGAAGCGCTCCATGCGGGGCGTCCGTTCGATCTGGTGTTGATGGACTGGAACATGCCCGGCCTGAACGGCATCCGCGCGTGGTCCATGATCCGCGAAGGCTTGCCCGAGAACCGCTTGCCCGCCGTCATTCTCGTCACCGCCTATGGGCGCGAGGACGTGATCCATGAGGCGCACAAGGAAGGCATCGACGGCGTGCTGGTCAAACCGGTCAATCCGTCGGTGCTGTTCGACGCGCTGATCGAGGCGTTCGGCGACACCTCCGGACGGACATCGTCGCGATCCGCCGCACACGCCCAAACGTTGGACGAAGCCCTGCCCGGGGCCGCCAGGGGCGCACGCCTGTTGCTGGTGGAAGACCACGCCATCAACCAGGAGCTGGCGGTGGAGCTGTTGCAGAACGCCGGATTCCGCGTGTCCGTCGCCAACGACGGGCGGGAAGCGGTCGACATGGTGGGGAGCGCAGACTTCGACGGCGTCCTGATGGACATTCAGATGCCGGTGATGGACGGCTACGAAGCCACCCGGGAAATCCGCAAGTTGCCCGGCCGCCAGTCCCTGCCCATCATCGCCATGACCGCGAACGCCATGGCGGGCGAGCGGGAGAAATGCCTGGACGCGGGCATGAACGAACATATCGCCAAACCCATCGACATTCGGGAACTGTACGCGGTTCTCGGCAAGTGGGTTTCCGTCGGCGACACGTCCGGCTCGACGGTGCGACCCCCCGAGGGGGAGGTCGGCGTGGCGGACGTCGCGGCCCTTTCAACCCTGTCCGTCGCCGAGCCGATGCGCAGGCTGGCCGACGACTTCGGTCTATACAGGATGATGCTGGGCGCGTTCCATCAATCGGCCCAGACGTTCATGGACGAGCTGGCGGTCTTGCACGACGCCGCCGACTTCGAAGGGGCGGAGCGACTGGCGCACACCCTCAAGGGACTGGCGGGAACGGTGGGGGCCGACGCCGTGCAGAGGACCGCCCTCAAGGTGGAACAGGCCTACATGGGCCGGGATGAGGCCGCCATCCCGTCTGCCCGCGCCGAGATGCAGGCGGACCTGGACGCGACGCTGTCCGAACTCGCGCCCCTGATGGCGCGGATCGCGGCGGAAGACGCCTGAAGGCTAGATTTTTTCCGACAGCTTGATCGCCATCGCCGTGCCGAACTTGATGGCGCGGGACAGCAGTGGGTAGGCCGGGGCGTTTTCCGCGCCGTGCTGGTAGCCGATGTCGCGGTGTTCCAGTTCGTCTTCGCGGAATTTGCGGCAGGTTTCGCGCAGTTCGCGTTCATCGTCGCCCAGCTTTTCGATCTGCGCCCGATAGTGGACATCGATGGTTTCCTCCACCGCCACCGTGCAGGCCATGGCGGCCTTTTCGCCCAACAGCGCCGTGCCCGCGCCCAGCGCGAACCCGGCCACATGCCAGAACGGCGTCAGGATGGTGGGCCGCACCCGGCGTTCGGCGGCCATCGTGTTGAAGGTGTCGAGGTGGTGGTCCTCCTGGAGCTTCATGTGGCGGATCATGTCGCCCTTGGGACCGCGCCCGAGCACCGCGAGCTGGCCCGCGTAGATGCGCACCGCGCCGTATTCGCCCGCCTGGTCGACGCGGATGATGCGTTCGATCAGTTCGTCCTTGTCCGGGTCGCCCGGCATATGGCCGCCGACCGGCGTGGTGGTGGCGTCGCTGTTTTTCGCAGGGCTCATGGCGTCAGGACTCCCACTTTCGGGTCTTCAGGGCAAGGGCGGACAGGCCCGCCAGCACCGCCGAGATTACAACATTCCACCCCGCCATGGAAACGCCCAGGATCCGCCAGGTGACCTCGTCGCAGGGCTTGGGCGGCTTGGCCCGCAGGCTGGCGAGCAGATCCTTGGCGCTGCCGAGCGCGTCGAGGTCGCCGGTGTCCGCGCAGCCGGAGACCCACCAATGCTGCTCCACCCCGAAATGGTAGAACGCCAAGGCGCTTTCCCCGGCGAACAGGGCCGTGGCCAGGGCGAGCACGGGAACGACCCACGCCGGACGGACCATGCCGATCACGCCCAAACCCAACACGATCGCATACGGGATGCGCTGGTAGAGACACAATGCGCACGGTTCCAACCCGAAGCCGTATTGCGCCGTGAACGCGCCGGCCAACGCCAACGCGCCGACGGCGGCCAGGAGTGCGGAAGGGGTGCGTGCGTTCGCCATGTCCCTTCCATAGCGTGCTTTCACGCGCCTGGAAACCACCGATTGGCGGATCGCGTCGGAGGAATGCGCTGGCCCATCCTCTTTTTGTGTTATATTGTATGGCGCTTTCGTCAAAAGGGTCTTGAAAAACAATGGATCAGTCACAATCCCAGGCTGCGGCTTCCCGCAACCCCAACGCCTTTTGGTCCGTCCGGCGGTTCCTCATGGGAACCATTTTGTTGCTGGGCGCCGTACAGTTGGCGGACAGCGCGCACAGGTCCCATGACGCGTGGAGGACGTATCAGGCGGCGGCGCATGCCGAACGGTTGACCGAGGCCTTCCACACCCTGATGGGCGGTCAGGAAGCGTTGGCGTTCGAAAGCGCGCGCACCCGCATCGTTCTGCAAAACCCGATGCCGATCAACGCCATGAACCGCACGTTCCTCGACGACAACCGCGCGCTGATCGAAACCACCTGTGACAAGGTCAAGGATCCGGCCTGGGCTTCTTACCAGGAAAACTTGGCGATGAGCGTCGAGGAAATGTACGCCGACCTCAAGGCGCTGAGAACCCGTGTGGACGCGGATCTGGCGCTGCCCAAGGCGAGCCGCGACCCGGCCCTGCCCATGGAATGGGAAAAGGTCTCCGCGCGCCTCAACGGCGTTTTGGAAGCGCGTCTGTTCGCCCTGCTGGAACGCGAGCTTAGCCGCGACAACAGCGACCTGCGCACCATCTCCCAACTGCTCACCATGCGCTTCAACGGCTCGCAACTGCGTCTGTCCGGCGTGGCGGAATCGTCGCGCATCCACATGGCGGTGCGCATGGACAATCCCATCCCCATGGAGGCCTTGCGCGAGGTTGCCGCCAACCGCGGCCGCAGCGAGGCCCTGTGGATGGTGGTGGAGCAACAGGCCATGTCGCTCAACATGCCGGAACTCGGGCAGGGGCTTCTGGCCCTGGACCGTCAACTGCATGTCGCCCTGCGCCCCCTGCAGGACAAGGTTTTGGAAAAGGCCGCCGAAGGCGGATACGGCATCAGTGAAAAGCAGTACCTGTCCGTCGCCATGCCGACCTTCATGGCCCTGCAAAAGTTGATGAATACCGTGACGGATGTCAGCAACCGGCTGGCGGACGAGCACAAGGCGGCGTCGTTGCGCATGGTGGCCCTGAACGTGGCGGTGATCGGGGGCTATCTGGCGCTGATCGTGGTGGCGCTGTGGTTCGTGTCCAGGCGGCTGGTTCGTCCGTTGGAACAGATGAGCGACGTGCTGCGCCGGCTGCGCAAGGGGGAATACGAGGTTTCCCTGCCGTGGAGCCGCCGGGGCGATGAAATCGGCAACCTCAGCGAGGGCATGGAGGCGTTCCGCGCCAACCTGATCGAGCGCGAGCACGTGTTGGAGGAATCCCGCATCGCCAAGGCCGAGGCCGAGCGCGCCAACCTCGCCAAGTCCCAGTTCCTGTCCTCCATGAGCCACGAACTGCGCACGCCGCTGAACTCGATCATGGGCTTCGCGCAGTTGCTCAAGCTCGACGACCTCACCCCGGAACAGGTGAAAAGCGTCGACACCATCATGGCCGGCGGCGAACACCTGCTGGAACTCATCAACGAGGTCCTGGAACTCGCCAAGATCGAGGCAGGGCGGCTCACCATCAACCGCGAGGACATCGACGGCAACGCCGTGTTCCGGGAAACCGGCCTGTTCATTCAGGGCATGGCCGACAAACGCGCAATCACGGTGCACAATCTTCCCGACGGGGACTTGGCGGCAAACCTCGTCAACGTGGACCGCACCCGCCTGCGCCAGGTGTTCCTCAACCTGTTGTCCAATGCGGTGAAGTACAATCGGGAAAAGGGCGACGTCTATCTGACGGTGGAGACGCGGGGCGACCGGGTGCGCTTCAACGTGCGCGACACCGGACTGGGCATTCCCGACGACGACCGGGAAAAGGTGTTCGAACCCTTCAACCGCCTGGGCGCGGAGCAGACCGAAACGGAAGGCACGGGCATCGGCATGACCGTTACCAAGCAGTTGGTGGAGGCCATGGACGGCGTCATCGACTTCGTCAGCGTGGCCGGCCAGGGCAGCACGTTCTGGATCGAATTTCCGGCGGTGGCGCGGGCCTGATCAGAACAGGTACTTGACCGCCAGGAAGCCGCCGAACAACACCACGAAACCAGCGGTGACCAACCACCCCAGATACTTTTCCACGAAGTCGCGGATCGGTTCGCCGAAATACCACAGCATCAGGGCTTCGATATAGAACCGCGCGCCCCGCGACAGCACGGACGCGATGACGAACGTCACCATGTCCAGGCCGGTGACGCCGCTGGCGATGGTGATGACCTTATAGGGGAACGGCGTAATGCCCGCCATGGCCACGACCCACGCGCCCCATTCGTTGTACAGTGTCTGGAATTCGGCGAACTTTCCGGCCTTGCCGTAGAATTCGAGCAACGGCAAGCCCACCGATTCATAAAGAAAATAGCCGATGCCGTATCCCGCGATCCCGCCCAGCACGGACGCCACGGTGCATACGCCCGCGATTTTCCAGGCCTTGTCCCGGGCCGCCAGGATCATCGGCACCAACAGGATGTCGGGGGGAATGGGAAACACCGAACTTTCGATGAACGCGATCACGAACAGCGCCCACATGGCGTTGTGGTGACCGGCGAAATCCATGGTCCAATCGTAGACGCGGCGCAGCACGCGGAAGCTCCCCATTTTCAAGGGCGGACGATTCGCGCCCGCCGGCCCCGGTCATAGCAGTCCCGGCGGTCTCCGGCAATCCACCGTTTCCGGGGCCGCGCGGGGGCATGCGGATTGCAGTTGACCGGACGCGCGCGCCGGGTATGATGGCGACCGTTCTACACACACACTTCTCACAGTGCCCCTGTGGCGGAATTGGTAGACGCGATAGACTCAAAATCTGTTGTCCTTACGGGCGTGCCGGTTCGAGTCCGGCTGGGGGCACCATTATTTTCCAATACCTTAGCGTTTTTCAGCCTTAAAGGGGATTTAGCCCCTTTGAGGCAGTATGGCGTATGTGTGGCAGTGGGGGGTGAAAATACAACGTATTGCTGATTGATCTTCTGGTGGCTAGGATTGCCAAGCGACAGGGGGATTCGTTCATGGTTACTCGGCCCTTCCGGGCACGCTCACGAATTCTATCTCTTCTTGGCGATCAACTGATCGGCAGAGACTATCTTGCTGTCTTTGAGCTCGTGAAGAACTCATTCGATGCAGACGCCTCGTTTTCCCGTGTGAAGGTTGAAGGGTTGGACCAGGGGGACCCGGTTATTACCGTTTGCGATGACGGCCACTGATTCCGATTTAATCCGGCCACCGATTCCGACGCAAAGCGGCCACTTTTGTCCGGCCTGTGATCGACCTCGTTGGGTGATCTTTTGAGGGTTAGACGTAGTCGGTGCCCAACAGCACGATGCGCTTGGCGGAGCCGCCGTCTTCGCTCAACAGATAATCAACCGCCGGGATGGCCTGCTGGTTCGGCGCGGCGCCGGTGTAGAACACGTTGCGCGAGCTTTCCTCGCCTTCGTACTGCACCGGGTAGAACAGCATGCCGTTCAGTTCCTCGACGACCGGCAGAACGGACTTGCGCGATACCGACGTCCAGCAGCCGAAAATCACGTCGACCTTGTCCTTGGACAGCAGCTCACGGGTCTTTTCGGCGAACAGCGGCCAGTTGGACGCCGGGTCGACGACGACCGCTTCCAGCTTTTTGCCCAGAAGGCCGCCCTTCTTGTTCTGTTCGTCGACCATCATCAGGACCGTGTCCTTCAGCGTGGTTTCCGAAATGGCCATGGTGCCCGAAAGGGAATGCAGCACGCCCACCTTGATGGTGTCGGCGGCCAGCGCCATGCTCGAGGACAGAGCCGTCGCCGCCATCACGCCGGCGCCAATAAGCTTGCGGAAAGAAGTTTTCATATCTGAATGACCCTCCAATATGGGGTTGTTGTTGCACCGCCGTTAGTTCAGCAATTGCTGTGCCAATTTGGGGGAAGAGTCGGATATTTGTGTATAGTTATTGTATATCAATGCATTACGAGGTTTTAAGGATTTGATTTGTCGTGAGCCACGCCGCCTAGGTCAAATCGATAAGCGCATTTTTTGCGCACCAATATAATGTTGCATATTTCATGTGCACACTTGAGCGGAGGCCTCCTCTTTTCTTTTGATAGGGGGGTTTGACACGTCCGGCTCAGGCATTACACTGCCGGGGCCGCAGGGACGCGCATGCGGTTTTCCGCGGGTTCGTTCAGGCCCCCGCCAGGTTTCTTTTCACCCGTGGGCGTGACTCGACATGACCGGACTTCTGATTTGCACCGACCTCGACCGGACGCTGATTCCCAACGGCGCGGAACCGGAATCGCCGGGCGCGCGCGAACTGTTCGCCCGCCTGGTGGAGCGCGACGACGTGCACCTGGCCTACGTGTCGGGACGGCACAAGGAACTGATCGAGGAGGCCATCGCGCACTACGATCTGCCCGTTCCCGACTTCGCCATCGCCGACGTCGGCTCGACCATCTATAAAGTCGAAGCCGGACGCTGGATCCATTGGGACGCCTGGGATCGGGAAACCGCCATGGACTGGCGTGGCAAGACCGCGTTCGACCTTCGACACCTGCTGGAGGACTTGACGGCGCTGAAGCTCCAGGAACCGGAAAAGCAAAATACCCATAAGCTCAGCCACTACGTGGACCTGGACCACCCGCCGGAGCCGCTTGTCGAAACCGTGACCAAGCGTATGGCGGAGGCGGGCTTTCGCGCCAACGTCATCTGGAGCGTCGACGAAGAGAAGGGCTGCGGCCTCTTGGACATCCTGCCGCCGAGCGCCAACAAACTGCACGCCATCCGGTTCATGATGACCCATGAAGCCGTGGACGTGGCGCACACGGTGTTTGCCGGGGACAGCGGCAACGATCTGGACGTGCTGTTGAGCCCGCTGCATTCCATTCTGGTCGCCAACGCCAGCCGGGAAGCCCTGGAGGCGGTCGAGAGCGCGGATCCCGAAAACCTCTATATCGCCAAGGGAGGCTTTCTGGGCATGAACGGATGCTACGGCGCGGGCATCCTCGAAGGCATCGCCCATTTCTGTCCCGAATACGCCCCCGTCATCACCGCATTGAAGCAAGGAGCAGGCTCATGAGGCCCCTGATCTTTGGCGAAGTTTTGTTCGACCAATTTCCCGACGGCAGCGTGGTGTTGGGCGGCGCGCCCTTCAACGTCGCCTGGCATCTGCACGCGTTCGGCCTGAGGCCGTTGATGGTTAGCCGCGTCGGTGCGGACGATCTGGGCCAGAGGGTCATGCGGGCCATGACGGAGTGGGGCATGGACACGGCCGGGATGCAGACCGACCCCGAGCATCCGACCGGAACCGTGGAGATCGAATTCGACGGTGGTGAACCGCGCTACGACATCGTGCATCCGGCAGCCTACGATTTTATCGACGCCGAGGGGCTTCCCCAATTGGACGGGGAAACGTGGCTGTTCTACCACGGCTCCCTGGCCGCGCGCCAAGATGTGTCGGCGGCCACGTTGGCCCATCTGCGCGCACGCGCCGCAACCCGGTTCGTCGACATCAACCTGCGCGCGCCGTGGTGGGACCGCGATGCGCTGGACGGGCTGCTTTCCGGCGCGGATTGGGTGAAGCTCAACGCCGACGAGCTGGAGGTTCTGTTTCCCGGCGAAGACGGCGAGGCCGCCCGTCTCGCCCGTCTTGCCGCCACCACCACGGATCGGATCATCCTTACGCGCGGCGCGGACGGCGCCGCGGCCATTTCCGCCGCAAGCGGGAACCGCGTCGAGATGCGGCCCGAACGCAGCGCCGCCGTGGTCGACACGGTCGGCGCGGGCGACGCGTTCTGCAGCGTCATGCTGGCGGGGCGGATTTTGAATTGGCCGCTGGACACGTCCTTGCGGCGCGCGCAGGATTTCGCCTCGGCCGTGGTCGGCATTCGCGGCGCGCTGTCCCGCGACACGGGGTTTTACGCGGATTTTCTCCGCGCCTGGAACGTGGGAGGCTGAGCGGCATGTATGAACAGGTTTCCCATTCCCTGCTGAACGACATTCTCCTCAAGCTTGATCCCGACATCATCAAGCAAAAGGACATGCGGTATTTCTACACCCGTCTGGGGGCGAACTTCTACGCCATCCACTCCTTGTTCCATCTGCTCTACGGCGACCGGCGCGACGTCCCGGAAATGATGCTGAAGCTCGTGGAGACCTTGGCGCGCCGCTACATCGCCCGTCCCGACCGGCTGCGGGCGAAGGATCTGGAGCGCGAAGTGAACCACAACTGGTTCCTCAGCCAGGAATGGGTCGGCATGGCGCTGTACAGCGACGGCTTCGCGGGGGACCTCAAGGGATTGCAGTCGAAGTTGCCGTATCTCCAGGAACTCGGCGTCAACATGGTCCACGTCATGCCGGTTCTGGACTGCCCGGAAGGGCGCAGCGACGGCGGCTATGCCGTGCGCGACTTCCGCAAGATCGACGCCCGCATCGGCACGGTCGAAGACATCGACGCCTTGTCGCAAAGCATGCACCACCGGGGCATGCTGCTGACCTTGGACGTGGTGCTGAACCACACCTCCGACGAACACGAATGGGCGCGCCGGGCGCGGGCCGGGGAAAAGGACTATCAGGACTATTATTACGTCTTCAAGGACCGGGTCATGCCGGACATGTTCGACGAGACCATGCCGGAAATCTTCCCGGAATCCGCTCCCGGCAACTTCACCTGGAACGACGGGATGGGCAAGTGGGTGATGACCGCCTTCAATGCGTACCAGTGGGATCTCAATTACAGCAATCCCAATGTGTTCATCGAAATGCTGGACATCATCCTGTATTGGGCGAACCACGGCGCGGACATCATGCGCCTGGACGCGGTTGCGTTCCTGTGGAAGAAGATCGGCAGCACATGCCAGAACGAACGGGAAGCGCACCTGATCTTGCAGTTGTTCAAGGACTGCTGTCAGGTGACCGCGCCGGGCGTCCTGTTCATCGCCGAGGCGATCGTCGCCCCGGTCGAGATCACCAAGTATTTCGGCGAAGACGCCATCATCGCCAAGGAATGTGAGATTGCCTACAACGCGACCTTCATGGCGTTGCTCTGGGACGCGGTGGCGACCAAGAAGGCGGATCTGCTCAACCGCGGGCTGAACAGTCTGCCGGACAAGCTGGCCCGCGCGACGTGGCTCAACTACATCCGCTGTCACGACGACATCGGGCTCGGTTTCGACGACATGGACATTCTGGCGCTGGGCTACGACCCGGCCGCGCACCGCCGGTTCCTGGTGGATTATTTCACCGGCAGGTTCGAAGGTTCGATCGCGCGCGGCGTGCCGTTCGCCGTCAACCACAAGACCGGGGATGCGCGGATTTCAGGATCGCTGGCGTCGCTCGTGGGATTGCAGAGCGCGCTCGAGACCGGGGATGAAAAAGCCACCGACGACGCCATCAAGGTGATCTTGCTGCTGCATGGCATGATTCTGTCGTTCGGCGGCATCCCCTTGCTGTACTACGGCGACGAGGTCGGCACGCTGAACGACTACGGCTATCTCGACGACGACCGGAAATCCGACGACAGCCGCTGGGTCCACCGTCCGACCATCGACTGGGACAAGGTGGAATTGCGCAACCAGCCGAACACGGTCGAATACCGCCTGTTCACGGCGCTGAAGAAAATGATCGCCGTGCGCAAGGAGCTGCCCGCCTTTGCGGACTTCAACAACCGCGACATCAAGGACCTGGGCAACCCGCACCTGTTGGCGTTCATGCGATTCGATCATCAGCATGCGTCGCCCAACGTGTTCGTGATCGGGAACTTCGACGCCGCGCCCCAGCACGTCGACCTGCATCAGTTGCGGCAAATGGGCATGTTCAAATTCGCCGGGGTGCGGGACGTGATCACCGGAGAGGAGCCCGCGATCTTCAACGACCGCTTGGTGATTCCCGGCTATGGATTGTATTGGCTGAGCGACTGATCCGCGTGCGGGCTCGCCCGCACCAAGTCCTCGCCGGACAGCAGATCTTCCACGAAATAGGCGGCCAGTTCGTTGCGCCCGCGCACGCCGGCCTTGCGGTAAACGGCGTTGCTCTGGCTCTTGATGGTGCCGGGGCGCGTGCTGCGCACGTCGGCGATTTCCTGGACCGACAGGCCCTTGATCAGCAACAGCGCGATCTCCCGTTCCGACGCGGTCAGAGCCCAGTCGTCGAACTTGGCGTCGATGACTTGGAGAAACTGGCCGGACGCGGCGTTGACCGTGGTCTGGATGCGGCGGGTTTCCGCCAGCAGGTCCATCAGGCTCTTGCCGGTGACGGCCAGCGCCGCGCCCAAACCGATCACCGCCAGCAGTTCGACGTTGGTGTGGTTGATCCACGACGTGGAAATGTCGATGTAGAAGATGTCGGCCAAAACGTCGATCAGCAGCAGGGCCTCGCACAACGCCAGCACCGCCAGGGACAGGACCAGCGTCTGGGCGCGGCCGTGCGGGGGCTTTCGATTTTCCGTGGGGGTGGTCATGGTCGGCTGCTCCCGTTGTCCGCCGGGTGGAGGGAAAGCTTACAAGAGCCCCCGGCGGCCATCAACCGCCGGGGAAGCGCATGCCTCAATCGTCGTCGTACATGCCCTGCTGGGCGCGCGGATGGCACGCCACGCAGTTGGCCTTGGACTTGACCTTGGGATCGGCCCACGCCGACGCGGGGACTTCGTGCGAATGCTCGCGGATCCAGTGCGGCGTTTCGGTGATGCGCAGCGGACCCTTGGTTTCATCCAGCCCGCGCATGAAGCGTCCGCCCCACCAGCTGGCGTCGGCGGCGTTGGCCGTCAGGTAGGCGCGGATCTTCGCCGCCGGTTCCTCGGGCAGCGAGGCGTCCTCGCCGAAATGGTCGGAGAGACCGTCCATGACGAGGTGCCAGGATTTGGCGGGCAGCATCTGCGGCTGGAAGGCCATGTGGCAGGCCCCGCATTCCTTGAGCGTCAGCGGATCGGTCACCGCGTTGTAGCGTTCGTCGGCGCCGAGTTCCGACGCGGCGAAGGCCGAGACGGCCACGAACAGCGCGGCGAGCGCGAGGGGGCGGATCAGAGTTGTCATGGTCATTGTCCCATCATGAAAGTGAGGAAGTCGCCCTTTTCGAGCGCCGTGCAGGGGCGGCCCAGCACGCTGTTGCAGTTGCGGCCGAACCACTTTTCGACCTTTTCCGGGTCCGTGTAGCGGTCCGGGGTGACGGACAGGGCCATCGGCGCGATCGCCTTGCCGGTGCGGGTCTGTCCGGCCTTGAGCGGGCTGTCCGTATGGCACGTCGTGCACGACGGCGTGTCGGGCTTCCCGGTGGCGGGGCTGGCCAGCAGCAGCGCGCGCCCCCGCTCGGCGGAAAACGCGCCCGTCCAGCCGGGTGCGGCCTGGGCTTCGCCTTTCAGGCCGGCGAGGATCTGGTCCTGAGCGGGGCCGGCGGCGGCCGGAACCGCGCTCAGCGCCACGATGGTGACGCAGGCCGCGACGGCCAGGCGGGAAAGGGGTTTGAAGAATGTAAGTCGGGTCATGGTTCGGGTCCTCGAATGCGCTTGAAAAGGCGCTGTGCCTTGCCCCGAACCTACGCGAAATCGCGGCCCGTGCAATCAACCGAGGGACCACGTTTCGCCCCATTGAACTTTGGTTCATGGCCGCTCGGCATGCCTGGACGGACGCGCGCGGTTGGTATAGAAGGGGGTCCGAAAACCACGCAACGCCGGGGAAACGATGCTCAAACGCCTGTTCGACAAGCTGCCCGCCGGGCCCACCATCGCCTTCGGGGCGCTGTACTTCATCATGCCCATCGTCCCCGAGCCGCACCTGGTGCAAAAGGCCCTGATGATCCGCGACGGCGTGGCTTTCGCGCCCATCGACTGGCTCGACGTCGTGCTGCATTCCACCGGCGGCATCGTCGCCGTGGCCAAGTTGCTGAGCCTGCGGGGCGGTTAATCCGCTTTGTTCGGCGCGGCCGTCTGTTCGTCGGAGCGGGATTGGATGGTGATTTCCACGCGGCGGTTCTTGGCGCGGTTTTCCTCGCTGTCGTTGGGGACCAGCGGGCGCGATTCCGCATAGCCCTGAACCGTGATGCGGTTGGGCGCGATGGTGGTGTTGTTCAGGATGTAATGCACCACCGAGGCCGCGCGGCTGGTGGACAGGTCCCAGTTGGAGCGGTGCTGCCCGGTGGAGATCGGCACGTCGTCGGTGTGGCCCGACACCACGATGTGGCCGTCCTGGTGTTCCAGGACCGAGAGGAATTTTTCCAGAACCGGCAGGAATTCGGGCTTCAATTCGCCGCTGCCCGACGGGAACGAAACCTTGTCCGGGAAGCGCACGATGGTGACGTTGCCGGCGCGGATCAAGTCCATCACGTCGCTGGCGATTTCATCGGCCAGCACGGTCTGCAGGTCGTTGAAGGTGCGCTTGCTGGCTTCCAGGTCTTTGTCTTCGACCGTCTGGACGGGGGGCGGCGCGGGGGCCTCCTCGTCGCTGATCTTTTCCTTCGAGACGTCTTCCTCGGGAATGGGGATGGGCACGACGTGGCGGTGCGCCGACGCCGCGGGCGAGCCTTTCAGTTCGATGATGCCCGACAGCGCGTCGGCGGATTGCAGGCCGAAGGCGTTGCTCATGGCCCCGGCGATCTTCTTGAACTGGTCGATTTCGATCTTGGAGAACGACAGCAGAAGGACGAAAAAGGTCAACAGCAGGCTCATCAGATCGGCGAAGGTGACGATCCAGGCCGGCGCGCCGGCGTCCTTGAGCTTCCGGGCCGGGGTCATGGCTGCTCTCCGGGCTCGACGGATCCGGCGGGTTCCTCATCATCGTTCTCGCTTGGGCGCTGGTTCTCGGGCAGGAAGCCTTCCAGGATGTCGGCCATGACCATGGGGCTCTGGCGGCCGTGGATCTGGGTGATGGCCTCGAGGATCAATTCCTTGGTGAGGCGTTCCTCCTCGACCTTGGTTTCCAGCTTGTCCGCCACCGGCAACGCCACCAGATTGGCGATCACCGCGCCGTACAGGGTGGTCAGCAACGCCACCGCCATGGCCGGCCCGATGGACGCGGGATTTTCCATGTCCGCCAGCATCTGCACCAACCCCACCAAGGTGCCGATCATGCCGAACGCGGGCGCGGAATCGCCGATCGCCTTGAAGATGCGCGCGCCTTCCTCGTGGCGGTGGATGGACAGTTCCATGTCGCGCAGCAGCGCGCTTTGAATGACCGCCAACGGATGGCCGTCCACGCACAGCCGGATGCCGCGCTGGAAGAAGGGATTGGCGACGTTCGCGCCTTCCAGCGCCAACACGCCGTTCTTGCGCGCCTTTTCCGCCAGTTCCAGGGAGATCTGGATCAGGTCGCGCGGGTCCTCGTAGACGTTGCGCAACGCCGACGACGCGCCGATCTTGAAGGCGCGGAACACGTTTTGCAGCGGAAACTTGACGAACGTCGCGGCCAACGTGCCGCCAACCACGATCAGGAAACCGGGAAGGTTGAGAAACAGATCCAGACCCGACCCGATCAGGATCGCGCCCACAACGACGCCGATGCCGACGACCAGCCCGATGAGTGTGGCGATATCCATGTCGTCTCCCTTGGCCCTCAAGATGCGCGCGGGATACGCGGTGTTTTATCGTTCTTCCCATTATAAACGACAACGCCGCCCTTGGGTAAGGGATTCAAGCACTTGCACACGCAGGGCTTGGCCTGGGCGCGCGGGGGGAGTACGCTGGACCCATGACCGCGAACCGATTTTCCACCCCGCCCACCCTGGACGATATCGAAGCCCTGATGCAGGCCGCGTACGAGGCCCTGCCGGAAGAACTGTCCCGCTTTGCCGGGGACGTGGTGCTGCGGGTGGAGGAATTTCCCGACCCGGAAACCGAACGCGAGATGGAACTGGAAAGCCCGTTCGACCTGCTGGGGTTGTACCGGGGGGTTTCCCTTGCCGAGAAAAGCGTGCTGGACGCGCCCCAGGACGTCGACATGATCTTTCTTTACCGCCGACCCATTCTCGATTACTGGTGTGAGAGCGGTGAGGATTTACAACACCTTATCCGTCACGTGCTGATCCACGAAATCGGCCATCACTTCGGGCTCAGCGACCAGGACATGGAGCGTATCGAGGCCGCCGCCGACGCGGCCGCGTGACGCCCCGGGCGAAAGGGAGAACACCGTGACCGACACCATCAAACCCCTCGACCCGTCCAAACTGTACACCCCGTGCCCGGACAAGGCGTTGAACTTCAAGACCACGGCGGAACTGGAGCCGTTGGACGGCGTGATCGGCCAGGACCGCGCGCTGGAATCCATCCGCTTCGCCATCGGCATGAATCACGACGGCTACAATCTGTTCGCCTTCGGCGCGCAGGGCACCGGCAAGTCCAGCACCGTGCGCCGCTTTCTCGCGCGCGAGGCGGCGGTCCAGGCGGTCCCGTCGGACTGGTGCTACGTCAACAATTTCGACGACGCGCACAAGCCGCGCGCCCTGGAACTGCCGGCCGGCAAGGCCGCGCCGTTGCGGGAAGACATGGAGCGGCTGGTCGAGGAACTGAAGGCCGCCCTTCCCGCCGCGTTCGAGGGCGAGGATTACGCCCAGCGCAAGGAGGCGTTGGAAGAACAGCTCAAGGCCCGCCACGAACAGGCGTTTTCCCGTCTGCAGGAACGCGCGGCGAAAAGCAACGTCGCCCTGGTGCGCACGCCCATGGGCCTGGGTCTGGCCCCCACCAAGGACGGCGAGGTGCTGAGCCCCAAGGAGTTCGAGGGGCTCACCAAGAAAGAGCAAAAATCGCGGCAAAAGGCGTTGGACCGGTTGCAGGCCGATCTTGAGGATACGCTCCAGCAGATCCCGCGTTGGGAAAAGGAGCACCGCGAAAAGACCCGCGAGCTCAACCGCCAGGTCACCAGCCTCGCCGTCGGCCACTTGATCGAGGAGCTGGAAAAGAAATGGGCGGCTCTCGACGCCGTTCAGGCCTACCTGGAGGCGGTGCGCGCCGACGTGGTCGACAACGCCGCCGACTTCCTGCCGTCAGGCGACGAAAAAAACGAAAATCAGCTGCCGGGAACCCGGCGCCACTCCGGCGGATCGTTTCGCCGCTATCATGTCAACGTCATCGTCGACAACACCGAACTGCTCAACGACAAGGCGCCCGTCGGCGCGCCGGTGGTCGAAGAGGAACACCCCACCCAGCCCAATCTGGTGGGCCGGGTCGAGCACGTCAGCCAGATGGGCGCATTGGTTACCGACTTCAACCTGATCAAGTCCGGCGCGTTGCACCGCGCCAATGGCGGCTATCTGGTGTTGGACGCGTTGCGCGTCCTGACGCAACCGTACGCGTGGGAAGCCCTCAAGCGCGCCTTGCGCTCGGGGCATATCCGGGCGGAAAGCCTGGCGGAATCCCTGGGATGGGTCACCACGGTGTCGTTGGAGCCCGAACCCATCCCGCTCAAGATCAAGGTGGTGATCATCGGCGACCCGATGATGTACTACCTGCTCAGCCAATACGATCCGGACTTCAAGGAGCTGTTCAAGGTCGCCGCCGACTTCGCCGAATCCATGAGCCGCGATGAGGCCGGCGCAAAGGGCTACGCGCGGCTGCTGGCCAGTCAGGTGGCGCGCGAGGACCTGCGTCATTTGGACCGGGGCGCGGTGGCCCGCGTGGTCGAGCACGGCGCTCGTCTGGCCGAGGACGCCGAGCGGCTGACCACCCACATGGCGTCGCTGGTGGACCTGTTGCGTGAAGCCAACTACTGGGCCGGCGTGGCCGGGGCCAAGGTGATCAAGGCCCAACACGTGCAACAGGCCATCGACGCCAAGGTTTATCGGTCCGACCGCTACCGCGAACGGCTGCAAGAGGAGATCCAGCGCGGCACCTTCGTGATCGAAACCACGGGCGAGACGGTCGGCCAGATCAACGGGCTTTCGGTCCTGCAACTGGACAGTTTCGCGTTCGGCCGGCCGTCGCGCATCACCGCCAGCGTCAGCATCGGCAAGGGCGAATTGGTCGACATCGAACGCCACGTGGACCTGGGCGGGCCGCTCCATTCCAAGGGCGTGATGATCCTGGAAAGCTTCATCAACGAACGCTTCGGCCAGGACGGGCCGCTGGCGCTCAGCGCGCGCATCACGTTCGAGCAATCCTACGGCGGGGTCGAGGGCGACAGCGCGTCGTCCACCGAGCTGTACGCCCTGCTGTCGGCCATCGCGGGCATTCCCATCAAGCAGTCCATCGCGGTCACTGGTTCGGTCGATCAGAAGGGCCGGGTCCAGGCCATTGGCGGGGTCAACGAAAAGATCGAGGGCTTCTTCGACATCTGCGTCGGGCGCGGCCTTACGGGGGCGGAGGGCGTGATCATTCCCGCCACCAACGTCAAGCACCTGATGCTGCGCGCCGACGTGGTGGATGCGGTGAAACAGGGCAAGTTCAACGTCTGGGCGGTGGAAACCGTCGACCAGGGGATCGAGATCCTCACCGGCGTGCCGTCCGGCGAGGCCGGCGAACGCGGGGAATACCCGGTCGGCACCGTCAACCGCGCGGTGGCGCGGGGGCTGCGCCGCTACGCCGACAAGGTCAGGGCATTTTCGTCCGGCCCCACCCCGCCCCCCGCCAACGCCGTGATCAAGGTTCAACACACCGGGGAATAGGATGCAGCCATGAAGGTCCGGGACCCGTTTCATCGTTTGACCGCCGTCATGGCCGCACTGGGCGTGGCCGTGGGCGTGCTGCTCCCCTACGTGATGGTGGCGCTCGGGGTTCCGTCCGATGCGGCTCTCGTCCCGGGTGTGTTTCTCGTCTCGATGCTGTTCGGGGTGGCGTTGGGGCTGGTCAACGCGGCGTTGACGAAGACCCTGCTCGGGCGGCGGGCCAACGCCTTGCGGGACGCCGTCGCGGCCTTGGCCGACGAGCGCGACGCCATGTGCGTATCCGGCGCCGACGAAGCGGGCCCGTTCGGCGACATGGCGCGCGCCGTCGAGGCGTTGCACGAAAGGACCCTGAATCGCCAAGAGGCCGAACGGGAGGCCATGCAGAATCAGGCGACCCACAAGGCCATGCAGGCCGAGGAACGGGATTTCCTGGTCTATGATTTCGAAGCCGGGGTGAACCAGTCCATGAGCGGCGCGCAAAAGGACACCCGGGCGCTCCAGGATGCGGCGCGGGCCATGGGGGAAAGCGCCGAATCCAGCCTGGTCCAGGCTCATTCGGCCATCGAACTGTCCGACGCCGCGACCCAGGGCGTGGCCGCCGTCGCCCACGCCGCCGAGCGCCTGGCCGAAACCGTCAACGCCCTGAACGCGCGCATGGTCGGGTCCAGCCAGGCGGTGGTGCGCGCGGTGGAACGCGTCGGCAATGCCGGCGCGTACGTCGATGAACTGGCCGAGGCCACCCGGCGGATCGAAGACGTCGCGGACCTGATCGTCGACATCGCCGACCAGACCAACATGCTGGCGCTCAACGCCACCATCGAAGCGGCCCGCGCCGGAGAGGCGGGCAAGGGTTTCTCCGTGGTCGCGGGCGAGGTCAAGAACCTCGCCACCCAGACCGCCAAGGCCACCGACGACATCACCCGGCACATCGCCGCCATCCGCGCCGCCGTGGACAAGGCGCGCGGGTCCATGGACGGCGTCAACGAAGCCATCGGCGACATGAACGCCATCGCCCGGGACGTGCAACGGGCGGGGGACGAACAGAACGCCGCGATTTCGGAAATCTCCGTCAACGCCCGCGAAACGGCCGACGCGACGCGCCAATCTCTGGAATACATCCGCCAGGTGGGCGACGCCATCGAACAGACGGGCTTCACCGCGCACGAAATGCTGGCCTCCGTCGACGATCTCGCGCGGCGCATGAAAAAGCTCGAAGACCGGGCCGAACACTTCGTCGCCACCTTGCGCGAAGCGACCTGAAGGCCCCCGCAAGCATGCCCGCCGCGCTGCAATGGTCCACCGAATTCGCAATAAGGGCGCCGGGCTTTTTTGTCGTGTAGACCGTGGCGGGCGCAATTCCGGCCGTCAGACGTGGACGTAGAGCCAGCCCATCGCGTCATCGAGCGAGCGTGCGATGTCGGCGTCTGGCGGCGGCGGGCGGCGGATCAGCACGATGCGCGCGCCGACGCGCGCCGCGGCGTCGATCTTGGCGCGGGTGAGGTCCCCGCCGCTGGCCTTGCTTACCAGGGTGTCGATGCCGTGCCGGCGCATCAGGGCCTCTTCGTCGTCCACGGAAAAGGGCGGGCGGCCTTGGATGAAGACGCAGTTCTCCAGCCCCGCGATGGCGTCGGGCGCGTCGATGGTGCGCGCCACCAGTTTGACGTCGCCCAGGTTGGCGAAGTGAGCCAAGGCCTTGCGCCCGATGGTGAGGAACGCGCCGCCCGACGTGCGGGCCACCAGGCGCGCGGCCTCCTCGGCGTCGGGCACATACACGACGTCGGTGTCGGGCGGCAAGGTCCATTGCGGCCGGTCGAAGCGCAGGTATGGAATCTTTTCCCGGTCGCAGGCCGTGACGGCATGCTTGGTGATTTCGGCGGCGAACGGGTGCGTGGCGTCGATCACGGCGGCGATGTGGCGCATGCGGATGTAGTCCGCCAGCGCGTCCGCGCTTTCGAACGCGCCCACGTGCAGGTGCGCGGGCGTGTCTTCCGGGGGCGTGCTCGTCGCGCCCGCCAGCGCCAGGGTCACGAACAGTTCCGCGCGGTGTTGGGCGATGGCGTGGGCCAGCGCCGCGCCCTCGAACGTGCCGCCCAGGATCAGGATGGATTTGCTCATGACGACGTTCCCCTCAGTTGGCCTTGGCGATCATAGACGCAGACCCGCACGTCTGTCCCCCCCGCAAGCGTCGCCATCGCCGTT
>JADGBG010000037.1:0-24704 GCA_015231605.1 Alphaproteobacteria bacterium
CGCTGTTCGGCGACGCCTTGCCCATCCATCCGGCGCCCAACGGCACAACCGGGCGCGAGCGCGCCGGTCCGTCGCGCACCGCCGGGGGGCTGGCGCTGGATACGCTCTATGCCCTTGACCGCACGTTGGGCCTGCCGACGGCGTTGGCGCGCGAAGTCATGCCGCGGCTTGACGAGATGGACGACCTGGTGGAACGGGCCGCCGAGACATTCGTCGTCAACCCGGATGTCCTGGTGTTGGTGAATCAGCGCAACCGCAGCCTGCGCCTTCGGTTGCGCGACGTGTTCACCGGCGAAAGTGAAAGCCGGTCCCAGGCGGTGAGGATGTCCACGGCCCGAATCGCGCGGGCGGCGCAACGTCAATTCGAACTCTATTCGACATTCGACCCGCGCGACTTGAAGCGGGCGCTGGAAGGCAAGCTCCGGCGCAAATGCGACGACAACGGCATCGAGTATGAACCGGCGGACCTGCGGCGCGCCATCGATATGATCGCGCTGATGCGTCCGCACGTCCTCGACGACGCCATCAAGGCCGCCCTGGCGGAAAAGGTCGATGTGCGCCAGGACGAGCCCATACCCGAGGTGTATCGCGGCCCCGCCGGTCTGGAATCGGCGCGCAAGGGCGCGTATGGCGTGTTCCCCCACGGCATGAACAAGCCCGAACGCGCCTTTGCCGAACTGCTGGACGGCGACGACACGGGGACCGTGAAATGGTGGCTGCGCAATCCGGCCAATGCGTCTTGGGCGGTGCAGCTGGTTCTGCCCAACGGCCGCCATCACTTCCCCGATTTCGTGGTGGGCGTCGCGGGGCGGCCCACGCCGGAAGGCATCGCCCTGCTGGAAATCAAGGACGACGGCATGACGGGCCGTCTTCATGCCAGGGTGAACAGCGAGAAGATCCGCACCGAGCATCGAACGTACAAATCGGTGTTATGGGTGTACCCGGACGAACGGGAGGGCCGCTGGTACCGCGCGGAGTACCATTCCAGGGGCACCATTCAGGCCGGTCCGCCGTTCGAGATGACGAGCTTGAAGTGGACGGCCAATTAGCGCGGGACCACCCCCGCCACCGTCTCCTCGATCAGCCAGTCGACCACGGCCTTGAGCGCCTCTTCGTCGGATGCGCCGAGGCCCTTGGCGGCGTCGTGGGCGGCGCGTTGTTGGTGGGCGCTGGTGCCGGTTTCCAGGATGGTGCGCACGTGGGCGAGCTCGGAGCGGCAGTTCAGCGCGTCGGCGTCCTCGGCGATCATCGACAAAAGCTCGTCCACCAGGTCGGCGAACGGCACCAGGGCGTCCTTGCCGAAATCGATCAGGCCTTCGTCGATGCCATAGCGTTGCGCGCGCCAGCGGTTTTCGTTGATCAGCATGTTGGCGTAGTTGCGCCAGCGCTGGTTGGAACGGCGCAGCCGGTACAGCATCCGCACCACGCACTGGTACATGGCGGCGATGGCGACCGCGTCGTCGAGACGCGTGCATACGTCGGTGATGCGCATCTCCAGCGTCGGGAAACGCGCCGACGGACGCAGATCCCACCAGATCATGGAGGCGTCCGGGATCACCCCCACCTTGACCAGAATGTCCACGTGGCGGCGGTATTCGGCGAAGGTGTCGAAATGTCCGGGCAGGCCGGTGCGCGGCACCTCGTTGAAGACGCTGAGCCGGTACGACATCAACCCCGTGTCGCGGCCCCGCCAGAACGGCGACGAGGTCGACAGCGCCAGCAGATGCGGCAGGAAATAACTGGCCTGGTTGAGCAGGTCCGCGCGCAGGTTGTCGTCCTCGATCCCGATGTGCACGTGCATGCCGCAGATCAGCAGACGTTGCGCCACGCCCTGCATGGCCGTGGCGAGCTGGTTGTAGCGTTCCTTGTCGGTGTGGATCTGGTGCGCCCATTCGGAAAACGGGTGGGTCGACGCGGCGATGGGGGCGAGGCCGTAATCCGCCGTCACCAGGGCCACGGCGGAGCGCAATTCCGCCAGTTGCGCGCGCGCTTCGCCCGCGGACGCACACACCGTGGTGCCGATTTCGATCTGCGCCTTGAGGAATTCCGGCCGCACCAGATCGTGGATGCGTTCTTCCAGGGCGTAAAGCATGTCCGCCGGGGGCTCCACCACCAGGGCGCGGGTCCGGCGGTCGACGATCAGGTATTCCTCCTCGACGCCGATGGTGAAACTGGGTTCCCGGATCGTCATGGCTCTCTCCCCCCTTAGAACTTGCGCGCCTCGTGCAGGCCGTCCAGCGTCAGGATGTGGCGCAGCGCGTCCGCCAGGATGTCCGCCCAGTGGCCGGCTTCCTCGGGCGTGGCGCAGTGGTCCTGGCGGATTTCCACGGCGCAGTTGGCGAGTCCCCCGGCGGTGCCGTGGGTGTCGATGGTGTAGGCCAACTGCCGCCCGCTGTAGGGTTCGTTGTCGCCTACGCGCAGTCCTTCCCACCGGCGCAGATGTTCGATCAGCGGGACCGGCATGCGCGGATCACGATTCCACAACACGCCGATGTCCCATGCCCGGTCCTGGCCGTTCAGGGTGGGCGTGAAACTGTGGATGGAAAACAGCGCGGGCGGCCGGCCGTCGCGCCGCCAGACGTTGGCGATCTCGCGGTTGACGGCTTCGTGGTAGGGCGTGTGCAGCGTTTCGATCCGGCACGCCGCCTGGCGCGCGTCGAGCCCCTGGTTGGCCGGAATGGGGACGCGGTCGCTGACTTCGGGGATGCAGCCCGGATCGCCCGG
Organism: Alphaproteobacteria bacterium; assembly: GCA_015231605.1. Classification (GTDB taxonomy): domain Bacteria; phylum Pseudomonadota; class Alphaproteobacteria; order Rhodospirillales; family Magnetovibrionaceae; genus JADGBG01. The sequence continues at coordinate 2,725 of JADGBG010000037.1, forward strand.
TTGCCGGTTCAGGTCGATCACCAGCCGCGAGTACGTCCCCAACACCGCCCGCGCGTTCAGGCGATCGGCGAGGCGGCGCGTGATCATGTCCGCGCCGATGTCGAAGGCGATGTGCTTGTCGAAATGTTCGTCGGCCAATCCCAGACGGTCGAGGGCGCGGGGAACCCGGCGGCTGGCATGATCGGTGACGATGACCAGAGGGGCCGCGCCTTCGGCGTTATAGACCTCGAACGGCCCAGGTTCGTCCGGGCCGAGCAGAGGCGCGTCGCATTCCGGCGGCTGGGGCGGGGATGAACGGGGCGGGACGGCGTGCGTCATCCCACCAGTCTACACCGCCCGCCCACCTGCGGGAAATGCCCTGCTAGAAGGCCGCCGATGACCCCGACAAACCACCATCCCAGCGCAGGCGGGGAACCGGACGGCATGGGATGAAGACAAGGCGGAGCATTCGCGTGCGCGGGCGCGGGCGATCAGCTGAACGCTTGGCCTGGCTTGACGCCGAGCTTCTTGAGGATCATCGCCAACGGGCAGAAGCCGGTGAAGGCCGCCTGGAACATGTTGAGGCCGACGAAGGCCGGCACGATCAGCCACAGCTGGTTCTGCGTGAAATAGAAGATGGTGAGGCCGGCCCAGATGACGATGCCGGCGAAAATGAAGACGACGCGATCGATGGTCATGCGAGTGTGTCCTTGTCTGATCGGGCGGGCGGGCCGCCGTTGAGAAGCCAATGCCCGCAAAGATGGTGCTTGACGTGACGAACGTCAAGAGCGGCGCAAAGGGATTTTCAGGCCTTGCTAAATTAGAATTTACTTATATATATCCGGTTCAGGATCGTCGCAATTGGGCGAAATCCGTGGTATATCAATAAATAGACGAATTCCTTCGAGTGTTTTCGATGACGAGGCCATACATGACCGCGATGTTCAAATCCCTTTCCCGTCTTTTGCCGATGGCCGTGTTGGCCTGGGCGTCCCAGGTCCAGGCGCAGGATGGGCCGTTGACCGTTCAGGAAACGGTGGTGGAGGACCGCAAATCCGTCTTCGCCACGGTGGAAAGCGTCGACGTGGTCGTGGCTCGCGCGCGCATCGGCGGCACGGTGACGGAGCTTTTGGCGGACGAAGGCATGGCGGTGCAGGCCGGCGAGAAAATCGCCCGCGTGGTGGACGAAAAGCTGGCGTTGAAGATGGAGGCCGCCGACGCGCAGATCAAGTCGCTGGCGTCGCAAAAGGAACTGGCGGACACGGCGCTGACCCGCGCGCGCAAATTGTTTTCCACCGACGCCATTCCCAAGGTGCGCCTGGACGAGGCGGAAACCAACATGGAGGTGGCGTCCCGCGCGCTGACGTCGGCGCAAGCCGAGCGCCAGGTCCTGGAACAGACCCGCACCGAGGGCGACGTGCTGTCGCCTTCCTCCGGGCGCATTCTCAAGGTGAACGTGCGCAAGGGATCGGTCGTGATGCCGGGCGAGGCGGTGGCCAACATGACGGCCGAAGCCTACATCCTGCGTCTGAAGCTGCCCGAGCGTCACGCCAAGTTTATCGCGGTCGGCGACGAAGTGTATGTGGCTGAACGTGGCTTGGAGGCCTTGACGCTGAGCAGCGCCAAGCAGATGCGTATCGGACAAATCCGTCAGGTCTATCCCGAAATCAAGCAAGGCCTGGTGTTCGCGGACGTCGAGGTGGCGGGGCTGGGCGACTTCTTCGTCGGCGAACGCATCCGCGTCTGGGTCGGAACCGGCGAGCGCAAGACCTTCATCGTCCCGGAAGCGTACCTCTATCCACGCTACGGCCTCACCTTCGTGAAGCTGCGGGACGGGCGGGAAATCGTCGTGCAGCCGGGCCTGCCCCAGGCCGGCGGGGTGGAGGTCCTGACGGGCCTGGAACCCGGCGACGTCCTGGTGCGTCCGTAATCCGGCGGCGCGGGAGACATCGCGATGCAAAAGAACCTGGGCATTTCCGGACACCTGACCAAGGCGTTCCTGCGTTCCCCCATGACGCCGCTGGTGCTGCTGGCGTCGGTGGCGCTGGGCCTCGTCGCCTTGCTGGCGCTGCCGCGCGAGGAAGAGCCGCAAATCAGCGTGCCGCTGGTCGACATCCTGGTCGACGCCAACGGCCTCAAGGCTCCGGACGTGGTCGAATTGGTCACCAAGCCGCTGGAAGACATCGTCAACGGCGTCAACAACGTCGAACACGTCTATTCCATGACCGAGGACGACCGCGTCATGGTCACCGCGCGCTTCGACGTCGGCACCGACGAGGACGTGGCTATCCTGCGCATCCACGACGAAATCCGCGCCAACATCCAGGACATTCCCATCGGCATCCCCGACCCGCTGATCATCGGGCGCGGCATCAACGACGTGCCCATCGTGACCATCACGCTCGCCCCGCAAGGGCAGCACGCCGGGCGCTGGGACGACAACGCGCTCTACAACGTCGCCGAGGAACTGATGCACGAACTGGTGAAGGTCGAGGACGTGGGACTCACCTTCATCGCCGGTGGGCGCGCGGACCAGATCCGCGTCGAGCCCGACCCCGAACGCCTGTCGCTCTACGGCGTCACGCTGGGGCAGCTTATCGACAAGGTTGAGAACGCCAACCGCTCCTTCCGCGTCGGCCGCGTGCGCGAAGGCGGCAACGCCACCGCCGTGATGGCGGGCCAGACGCTGACCGGCATGCCGGACATCGGCCTGTTGATGATCACGGCGCGCGACGGCCGCCCGGTCTACGTCAAGGACGTGGCCAATGTGGTGATCGGCGCGAAGCTCGAGGAACACCGCGTCTGGCACATGGAAGGCGGCCAGGGCGAAGCCGCCGGGATGCTGGACGCCAAGCCCGCGGTGACCATCGCCATCGCCAAGCGCAAGGGGGCGAACGCGGTGTTGGTCGCCGACGGCATCACCAAACGGCTGGAACACGTCAAGGGGTCGGTCCTGCCGCCCGACGTCAAGGCCACCATCACCCGCAACTACGGCGAAACGGCGTTGGAGAAGTCGGACGAGTTGATGTTCCACTTGGGCCTCGCCACCGTGTCGATCGTGCTGTTGGTGGGCTGGGCGCTGGGCTGGCGCGAGGGCGTGGTGGTGATGGTGGTGGTGCCCACCACCATCCTGATGACCCTGTTCGCGTCCTACATGATGGGCTTCACCATCAACCGCGTCAGTCTGTTCGCGTTGATCTTCTCCATCGGTATTCTGGTCGACGACGCCATCGTGGTGGTGGAAAACATCGTGCGCCATTGGAACATGAAGGACGGCCGCAGCCCCATGCAGGCCACCATCGAAGCCGTGGCCGAGGTCGGCAACCCGACCATCATCGCCACGTTGACCATCGTCGCGGCGCTGTTGCCGATGATGTTCGTGTCGGGCCTGATGGGGCCGTACATGAGCCCCATTCCCGCCAACGCGTCCGCCGCCATGGTGTTTTCGTTCTTCGTCGCGATGATCATCACGCCATGGCTGTTGTGCAAGATCACGTGCTGGCGCGGACGGTTGCCGGAATCGGCGCTGACCGACCACGACACCGACTTCGCCGCCGAAGCCGCGGGCGATCCGCACGACGGCCACGGGCCGGGCAAGCTGGGTGAATTCTATAAGCGCATCGCCGTGAAGGTGCTGAAGGGGCGGGCGAATTCCAGACGCCTGCTGATCCTGACCTCCATCGCCACGGTGCTGTCGTTGACCCTGTTCGCGACCAAGACGGTGACGGTGAAGCTCTTGCCGTTCGACAACAAGTCCGAACTTCAGGTGGTGGTGGATTTGCCGGAAGGCTCGTCGCTCGAAGCCACCGACCGGGTGCTGCGCGACGTCGCCGCGCGGGTGCGGGGCGTCCCGGAAATGCTCAACATGCAGGCCTACGCCGGCACGGCGATGCCGTTCAACTTCAACGGCCTGGTGCGGCACTACTACCTGCGCGCCGAGCCGTGGCAGGGCGAGTTGCAGATCAACCTCAAGCCCAAGCACGAGCGTGACCGCCAGAGCCACGATGTGGCCCTGGACATCCGCGCGCGTCTCAAGGATCTTCCGGTCCCCGACGGCGCGACCGTGAAGGTGGTCGAAGTTCCGCCCGGACCGCCCGTGATGGCGACCTTGATGGCGGAAATCTACGGCCCCGACGACGAAACCCGGCGCGCCGCCGCCGCCAAGGTGCGCGACGCCTTCACCGCCGTGCCCTTCGTCACCGACGTGGACGACAGCTTCGGCCGTCCGGAAGACCGCGTGCGGTTGCAGATCGACCAGGAAAACCTGGAATTTCACGGCGTGCAGGAAGGCGATCTGTACAACACCATTCAGACCCTGGTGGGCGGCAAGTCGGTGGGATATTCCCAGCGCGGCAAGGGCGTCAACCCCATCGAAATCGCCATCCACCTGCCCAAGGAAGGGCTGGGGATCACCGAACGGCTGCTCAGCACGCCCATTCCCGCGCCGGGACCGGCCGGCGACAGCGGGCGCGTGGTGGAGTTGGGCGACGTGGTGAACGTGGTGCGCGAACGCGCGTCATTCCCGATGTTCCGCCGCGACGGCCACTTCGCGGTGCTGGTGACGGGCGAACTGGCGGGCGAGTACGAGGCCCCCATCTATGGCATGTTCGCGGTCGAGGACGCGGTGGCGGCCATGGACTGGAGCGATCTGGGCGGCGCGCCCGCCGTCGGCTACCACGGCCAGCCTTATGACGAGACCGCGATCACGCTGCTGTGGGACGGCGAATGGGAAGTCACCTACGTCACGTTCCGCGACATGGGCCTGGCGTTCGTGTTCGCGCTGGTGGGCATCTATCTTCTGGTGGTGGGGCAGTTCGGCAGTTTCAAGCTGCCACTGGTGATCCTCACTCCGGTGCCGCTGACGCTGATCGGCATCATGGTCGGTCACTGGCTGTTCGACGCGCCGTTTTCGGCCACGTCGATGATCGGCTTCATCGCGCTGGCGGGCATCATCGTGCGCAACTCGATCCTGCTGGTGGACTTCATCCGCCATCGCCAGAATTCGGGTCTTCCGCTCCGCGACGTGTTGATCGAGGCCGGGACCATCCGCTTCAAACCGATCTTCCTGACCGCCGTGGCGGCGATGATCGGCGCCGGGTTCATCCTGCCCGACCCGATCTTCCAGGGGTTGGCGATCTCCATGGTGTTCGGTCTGGCCAGTTCGACCGCGCTCACGCTGTTGGTGATCCCGGCGATTTATGTGCTGTCGCGCGACGATGGACGGGAAATGCAAACCAAGGTTTGATGGACTTCGGTCGAGCACGCCATGGGGACGAAAAACGTGGCCGGGATGGGGTTCCGGCCGCGTTTTTCATGCGCAAGTGGTAAAAAGCGGTTCCATCCTCATATGAAATAACTCTATATTCCTGTGCATAAAATCGTGCTTTGGGGGTATTGGTGTTGAAATCGCGGAAACCACATCATCCGTCGTGGGTTGACCGCCCCTGGCTGTCCGGCGCGTACTGGTTCGTTTTGGGCGCCTTGGCGCTCAGCACGCTTTCGGTTTTTCAGAAAAAAATGATCGGTGCCGATCCCTTCGCGGCGCAGGGGTTCATCGTGCCGATCCTGTTCGGTGGGACGGCGGCTGCGGCCATCGGGTTTTTCGTCCGTCAGGCCCGCATGCAACTCGTCAAGCGTCTGGAAAGCGAAATCGTCGAGGCGAGAAACGCCAGGGATCAGGCCGACGACCAGGAAATCCTGGTTTACATCCTCAATCTGGCGCTGACGCGCGACAGCTTGACCGAAATTTTGCAGGGCGCGTTGGAAAAGCTGCTGACACGCCAAGGTCTGAAGCTCCACCCCAAGGGCAGCATCTTCTTGTTCGACCGGGACAATCAGCACCTTGAAATGGTGGCCCAGGTCGGTCTGAACGAGGTGCTGCTGGACAAATGCGCGCGCGTGGCCCTGGGACAGTGCCTATGCGGCCGTGCCGCCCGGGATGGGCAAACCGTGTTCGCCAACGGCTTGGACCATCGCCATGAGACCACGTTTGACGGGATCGAGCCCCATGGACACTACTGCGTGCCGATCGTGGGCGGGGGCGACCTGCTGGGGGTGTTGAACCTGTACCTCCCCGAGGGACACATCCGCTCCGATCGCGACGACACGTTCACGACCGCGGTGAGCGGCGCCCTGGCGACGGCGATCCGCCGCGTCCGGACCGAACGGGAGTTGGCCCACAGCGAGGAACGGTTCGCGCTCGCCATGCAGGGCGCGAACGATGGCCTGTGGGACTGGGACCTCGCCACGGACCACGTCTATTATTCGCCGCGCTGGGCCGACATGCTGGGATACGAGGTCGGCGACCTGGACCCGTCTCTCAAGACCTGGGAAAGGCTGGTCGTTCCGTCCGACAAGGACCGGGTTTTGGCCGAGGTCGAGGACTACCTGCACGGACGCACGCCGTTTTTCGACAGCGAATATCGGATGCTGCACAAGGACGGCTCGGAAATCACCATTCTCGCGCGCGGCTTCAAGGTCGAGGAGAACGGCCGCCCCGTCCGTCTGGTCGGCACCCACACCGACGTCACCAGCCGCAAAAAGCTGTTGAAGGAAAAAGAAAGGGCCGAGGCGGAATCCCGCGCCAAATCCGTTTTCCTGTCCACCATGAGCCACGAACTCCGCACGCCCCTGAACGCGATCATCGGGTTTTCGGACATGATCCGAAACGAGGTGTTCGGCCCGTTGGGCGAGGACCGCTACCTGGGCTACACGGTCGACATCAACGAGAGCGGCAAACATTTGCTCAATCTGATCAATCAGATTTTGGATTTGTCCAAGATCGAGGCCGGGGAATTCACCCCCTACATCGAGGACTTTTCCCTGACGAACGCCATCAACGCCGCCTTGCCCATGGTTCGTGGCCGCGCGGAAAAGAATCTGGTGTTTCTCGTCACGGACATTCCAGAGCATGTGCCAATGGTCGTCGCCGACGAGATGATGACCAAGCAAATCCTCATCAATCTTCTCACCAACGCGATCAAGTTCACCCGGGAAGGCGGTACGGTGTCCCTTGGCGTCAAGATTGAAAACGGTTCCGTCCTTATCGAAGTGGCGGACACGGGCGTGGGAATGACGGACGAGGAATTGGCGACGGCGCTGGAACCGTTCAAGCAGGTTCAGCGCGGCAAGGGGCGCATGCATGAAGGCACGGGGCTTGGCCTGCCGCTCAGCAAACGCCTGGTGGAACTGCAAGGCGGCGTGTTCACGGCGTCCAGCGCGCCGAACCGCGGCACCACCATCCGCTTCACCCTGCCCATGGGCAACGTGGTGAACGGTTTCGTCGCCAGCCCCCTTTATCAGCACGAGGCCGGACCGATCGCCTGGCTTCCGTCCATGAGCGTGGGCGTCGATGTCTGGGATGGCGACCACAAATTTCTGCTGGAGAAAATCGTCAAGTTGCAGCAAGCGGTCGACGACGATTTGTCCGCCGAGCACATTGACGAAATCCTGGTTCCCCTGACCCAGTACATGGAGGAACACCTCCGCTCGGAGGAACGGGTCATGGAAACGATGAATTACGATGGATACCCCGATCACCGGGCGGCCCATGATGCCTTCCGCGGGTGGATGGAACGTCAGTGCGGCGTGCGCAAGGCGACGCCGGACCAACTGGACCGCGTCAAGCTGGCGGATTTCCTGGTGGGGTGGTGGTATTCCCATATCCTGACCCTTGACATGGCCTACAAGGAGGTCTTCATCGCCGACAAGGCCCGGTTGTCCGTTGCGTTGAAGGGATACGCCGGAGTGGGAGGCGCCGCGCGCCGCCACTGAGACCGGCCCGTCACGGACCGCTTTTCTTTTCCGTTCCGTAGGCTAACATGCGGACATGATTGTCGAGGATCAGTCCGAACAGATCGCCCTGCTCATGGACCCCGGCGTGTTCGGGGACGCCACGGTCGAGGTGCGCCGGGTCGGCACGCACATCTCCGAAGTGTTCATCGGCGAGACCCGCGTCCTCAAGCTCAAGCGCGCCGTCAAATATCCGTTTCTCGACTTCTCAACCAAGGACCTGCGGCTCAAATATTGCGAGGCGGAAGTCGCGCTGAACCGGCGCACCGCGCCGGCGTTGTATCGCGGGGTGCGGCCCATCACGCGCGGCGCGGACGGGCGGCTGCATATCAACGAGCCGGGCGAGGTGGTGGACTGGGTCGTCGACATGGGGCGTTTCGACGAAGACACGCTGTTTTCCAACCTGGCCGAAGCGGGCAAGCTTGATCGTCACTTGATGGAGCATCTCGCCGACAAGATCGCCACCTTCCACGCCGCCGCCGAGGCGCGCCGTGACGGCGGCGGGCGCATTGGCATCGCCACCACCATCGAAGGCAACGCCAAGTCCTTTGCCGAAAACGGCCGGGGCGTGGTCGACATGGACAAGGTGGCCGCGCTGACGGATTTCGCATACGACGAGTTGAACGCCGTTTCCGATATCCTGGAAAACCGGCGCCGCAACGGGTGCGTGCGCCATTGCCACGGCGACATGCACCTGGGCAACATCTTCCTGGATGGAAACGAACCGGTTCTGTTCGACGGCATCGAATTCAACCCGGCCTTCGCCACCATCGACGTGCTGTACGACCTGGCGTTCCTGCTGATGGACCTGGACAACCGGGGGCTTCGCACGCTGGCCAACGTCACCATGAACCGTTACATGGACATCACCGGGGCGGCCTGGGGGCTGACCGTGATGCCCTTGTTCCTGAGTTTGCGCGCCGCCATCCGTTCGCACGTCGCCTGCGCGTTGGCGGCATCCACCGACGACGCGGCCCTGGCCCAGCGGAAAGGCAAGGAGGCGCGCTGTTATCTCGACAAGGCGCTCGGCTATCTGGACGTGCCGGAACCGCGCCTGGTGGCGGTGGGCGGACTGTCGGGCAGCGGCAAGTCGCGCCTGGGCCGTGACCTGGCGCAACACGTCGGCGCCGCCCCCGGCGCGCGGGTGGTGCGCAGCGACGTGTTGCGCAAGCGTCTGGCGGGCGTGCATCCGCTCGACAAGCTGGGGCCCGAAAGCTACACCCCGGAAATGTCGGAAAAGACCTATCAGGCGGTCTTCGACGAGGCCCGCGCGGTGCTCGCCACCGGGCATTCGGTGGTGGCGGACTGCGTGTTCTCAAAGCCGCACGAACGCGCCGCCATCCGTGCGGTGGCCGCGGACATGGGCGTTCCGTTCGACGGCTTCTGGCTGTCCGCCAGCCCCGCGATCATGCAGGCCCGCGTCACCAAACGCACCAACAACCCCTCCGACGCCGACGCGGCGGTGGTGCGCATGCAGCTCGACTACGAGCTCGGCGATATCGACTGGCACCGGATCGACTCCTCCGGTTCCCGCGAAGACACCGACGTTCAGGCCCTGTCCATTCTCAACGCCCAATAAGATCCCGCTCCATCCCCTCTGACGCCCCCCGATGCGATCGGCCGCCCCCCCGTTTTGGGGCTGGCGAGAATCAGGCGTTCGGGTTATAGCCCAAATTCGGCGCCAACCATTTTTCGGCTTCCTCGACCGTGACGCCCTTGCGTTTGGCGTAGTCCGCGACCTGGTCGCGGCCGATCTTGCCGACGCCGAAGTAGCTGGCCTTGGGATGGGCGAGGTAGAAGCCGGACACGCTGGCGGCGGGAAGCATGGCGTAGCTGTCGGTGAGTTCGATCCCCGTCGCCTCGGTGGCCTCCAGCAGCGCGAACAGCGTCTTCTTTTCCGTGTGATCCGGGCACGCGGGATAGCCCGGCGCGGGGCGGATGCCGTCGTAGGCTTCCTTGATCAAGTCGTCGTTGTTCAGGTCTTCCTCCGCCGCGTAGCCCCAGATTTCCTGGCGCACGCGTTCGTGCATGTGTTCGGCCAAGGCTTCCGCCAGCCGGTCGGCCAGGGCTTTGAGCATGATGTCGCTGTAGTCGTCGTTGGCGGCCTTGAATTCGGCCGACTTGGCGTCCAGCCCGTGGCCGGTCGTCACGGCGAACCCGCCGATGAAGTCCTTCACGCCCGAGTCCTTGGGCGCGACGAAGTCGGCAATGCACGAATTGGCGCGGCCTTCGCGTTTCACCATTTGCTGGCGCAGGAAGTGGAACGTGGTCAGCACATCGGTGCGGTCCAGGTCGGTGTAGATTTCCACGTCGTCGTGGCCGACGCTGGCGGCGGGCCAGATGCCGATCACCGCCCGGGCGGTCAGCCATTTTTCGTCGATGATCTTCTTCAGCATGGACATGGCGTCGCGGTACAGCGCCCGCGCGCTGTCGGCCGCCTCGCCTTCGCCCCTGAGGATGTCGGGGAACGTGCCCTTGAGCTCCCACGTGCGGAAGAACGGCGTCCAGTCGATGCGGTCCAGCAGCACATGAAGCGGATAGTGATCGAACACCTGGCTGCCGACGAAGGCCGGTTCCTTGACGTCGTCGGCGTTCCAGTTGATCTTGAGCCGCCCTTCGCGCGCGTCCATCAGGCTGGCGAAATCGCGGTCGCGCTGCCCTGCTTCGTGCTTTTCGCGCAGCGCGTCGTATTCGGCCTTGAGGTCGGCCGCAAAGGTGGATTTGGGGTTCAGCAGGTTGGACGCCACGCCGACGGCGCGCGACGCGTCCGTGACGTGGGCGACGGATCCGTCGTATGCCGGGGCGATCTTGACCGCGGTGTGCACCTTGGACGTGGTCGCGCCGCCGATCAGCAGCGGCTGGGTCATGGAGCGCCGCTTCATTTCCTTGGCGACGGTGACCATTTCCTCCAGCGACGGCGTGATCAGTCCAGACAGCCCCACGATGTCGGCCTTGACCTCGGCGGCCTTGTCCAGGATGTCGGCCCACGGCACCATAACGCCCGCGTCCACGACCTCGAAGTTGTTGCATTGCAGCACCACGCCGACGATGTTCTTGCCGATGTCGTGCACGTCGCCCTTCACGGTGGCCATGAGGATGCGGCCCTTGGACGAGCTGACCCCGGACTGTCCGGCCTCGATGAACGGCATCAGGTAAGCCACCGCCTGCTTCATCACGCGGGCCGACTTCACGACCTGGGGCAGGAACATCTGGCCCGAGCCGAACAGGTCGCCGACCACGTTCATGCCGGCCATCAACGGTCCCTCGATCACGTCGAGCGGCAGGGCGGCGGCCTGGCGGGCCTCTTCCACGTCCGTTTCGATGAATTCCGTGATGCCCTTGACCAACGCGTGTTCAAGGCGCTTGTTCACCGGCTCGTCGCGCCACGCCAGGTTGGGGCCGGTGTCCGCGCTCTTGAGCCCGCGCGCCTCCTCGGCCACTTCGAGCAGCCGTTCGGTGGCGTCTTCGCGCCGGTTCAGGACCGCGTCCTCGACCCGTTCGCGGAGATTGTCGGGAATATCCGAATAGACCGTCAGTTGAGCCGCGTTGACGATGCCCATGTCCATGCCGGCGTGGATGGCGTGATACAGGAACACCGAATGCATGGCCTCGCGCATCGGGTTGTTGCCGCGCAGCGAGAACGACATGTTCGACACGCCGCCGGAAATCAGCGCGCCCGGCAGGTTGGCCTTGATCCACGTGCAGGCGTTGATGAAATCGACCGAGAAGTTGCGGTGCTCGTCGATGCCGGTGGCGATGGGGAAGATGTTGGGGTCGAAGATGATGTCGCCCGCCGGGAAGCCCACGTCCTCGGTGAGGATCTTGTAGGACTTGGCGCAGATCTCGATCATGCGTTCATAGCTGTCGGCCTGCCCCTGTTCGTCGAAGGCCATGACGATGACCGCCGCGCCGTAGCGGCGCACCTTGCGGGCATGCTCCTTGAACGCGTCCACGCCTTCCTTGAGGCTGATGGAGTTCACCACCCCCTTGCCCTGCACGCATTTGAGGCCGGCTTCGATCACCTCCCACTTGGAGCTGTCGATCATCACCGGCACGCGCGCCACGTCGGGCTCGCCCGCAATGAGGTTGAGGAACGCCGCCATTTCCTTCTTCGCGTCCAGCATGGCGTCGTCCATGTTGACGTCGACGATCTGTGCGCCGGATTCCACCTGGTTGCGCGCGATCTCGACGGCGGTCTGGTACTGGCCGTCGGCGATCAGCTTCTTGAACTTGGCGGAACCCGCGACGTTGCAGCGTTCGCCCACGTTGACGAAACCGGTGACGTCGTCGATCACCAGCGGCTCCAGCCCCGCCAGGCGGCACACGTGTTTCTTTTCCGGCAGGCGGCGCGGTGTCACGCCCCGAACGGCCTCGGCGATGGCCTTGATGTGCGGCGGCGTGGTGCCGCAGCACCCGCCGACGATGTTGAGCAGCCCTTCCTCGGCGAAGCTGCGCAGCACCTTGCCCATGTATTCGGGCGTGTCGTCGTACTGGCCGAATTCATTGGGCAGGCCCGCGTTGGGATAGACCGACACATGCGCGTCGGCGATGGCGGACACGGACTGGACGTGGGGGCGCAGTTCCTCGGCTCCCAGCGCGCAGTTGAAGCCGATGGAAATCGGGCGCGCGTGCGCCAGCGAATTCCAGAACGCTTCCGCCGTCTGGCCCGAAAGGGTGCGGCCCGACGCGTCCGTGATGGTTCCGGACACCATTACCGGCAGTTCGCAGCCGATTTCGTCGAACACGGTCTGCACCGCATAGATGGCGGCCTTGGCGTTGAGCGTGTCGAACACGGTTTCGATCAAAAGCAGGTCCGCGCCGCCTTCGATCAGACCGCGCGCGGCTTGGGCGTAGGCTTCGACCAGGTCGTCGAAGGTGACGTTGCGCGCGCCCGGGTCGTTGACGTCGGGCGAGATGCTGGCCGTGCGGTTGGTCGGCCCCAGGCCGCCCGCGACGAAACGCGGCTTGTCGGGGGTGGAGTATTTGTCGGCGGCTTCGCGCGCCAGTTTCGCGCCCGTGACGTTCAATTCGTACACGATGCTTTCCAGCCCATAGTCCGCCTGGGACACGGTGGTGGCGGAGAACGTGTTGGTTTCGACAATGTCCGCGCCCGCTTCCAGGTATGCCTCGTGAATGCCGCGGATGGCGTCCGGCTGGGTCAGGATCAACAGGTCGTTGTTGCCCTTGAGCTCCGAGGGGTGGTCCTTGAACCGATCGCCGCGATAATCCTCTTCCTCGAACTTGTGGCGCTGGATCATGGTGCCCATGGCGCCGTCGAGGATCAGGATGCGATCCTTGAGCGCGGCTTCGAGTTGGGCCTTGGCGTCGGGGTTGTGGGGCTTGAGGGACATGATATCGGCTCTCTTATTTGGGGCGGACGCCCAGGATGTGGCAGATGGCGTAGGTGAGGTCGGCGCGGTTCAGCGTGTAGAAGTGGAAGTCCTTGACGCCGTTGGCGTACAGCACCCGGCACTGTTCCGCCGCCACGGTGGCGGCGACCAGCTTGCGGGTTTCCGCGTCTTCGTCCAGGCCTTCGAACAGATCGCCCATCCATTTCGGCACCGAGGTTCCGGTCTGGGCGGAGAATTCCTTGACGCGCTGGAAATTGGTGACCGGCAGGATGCCCGGCACGATGGGCACCGCGATGCCCGCCCGGCGTGCGCGGTCGACGAAATCCAGGAACACCTCGACGTCGAAGAACGACTGGGTGATGACCCGGTCCGCGCCGGCGTCCACCTTGCGTTTGAGGAAGTCCAAATCGGCCTGGGCGCTCGGCGCCTGGGGATGGACTTCGGGGTAGCCGGCCACGGAAACTTCGAAATCCGCGATGGCCTTGAGGCCCTTCACCAGATCCTCTGCATAGGCGTAGCCGCCCGGATGCGGCACGTAGCGTTCGCCGATGCCGCCCACCGGATCGCCGCGCAACGCGACGATGTGGCGAATGCCGTCGTCCCAGTACTGGCGCGCGATGGCGTCGATCTCCGCCTTGTCCGCGCCGACGCAGGTGAGGTGTGCGGCGGGCTCCAGATCGGTTTCCTGGCGAATGCGCTTGACCGTGGCGTGGGTGCGCTCGCGCGTGGAGCCGCCCGCGCCATAGGTGACCGACACGTAGGCCGGGGCCAGGGGCTTGAGCCGCTCGATGCATTCCCACAGTTTTTCTTCCATCTTCTCCGTCTTGGGCGGGAAGAATTCGAACGACACGTTGGCGTCGTGGGGCAGGGGCGCGGAAACGGCCAGGCCGCACAATTGATGGGTCGGGGCGGTGTCGGTGGTCATGCGGGGGCTCCTTGTTGCAAGCCTTCGAAAGTCGTGGTCGATCGTGCGGCCGGTTGCCCGCCCAGGCGCCGCGCCAGCCAGATGGTGACGCCGAGCGCGCCGGGCATGTGGTGCACCGCGCGCACCGTCAATCCCTGATCCTCCAACCATCCGCCGACCTCGTCGTCGGCGAACCCCAGGCGGCGGTGCGCGTGGCGTTCGCGCAATTCCTCCACCCCGTGGGGAGCAAGGTCGACGACCAGCATCTGGCCGCCCGGCCGCAAGGTCCGCGCGGCCTCGGCGATGGCGGCCCAGGGCCGGTCGAGAAAGTGCAATACCTGATGCATCACCACGGCGTCAAACGACTCCTGCGCGCCCGGCAGGGCCAGGATGTCCCCTTGACGCACCCGACAGTTGGCGAGGCCCCAGCGTTTGAGGTTGGCGCGCGCCACGGTGAGCATGTCGTGGGACGCGTCCACCCCCACGGCCTCGCCCGCGTCGGGGCCCAGAACCTGGAGCATGCGCCCGGTGCCGGTGCCGAGATCAAGCAGGCGCTGCTCATGGGTCAGCGGCAGCATGACGCGGATTTGCGCGGCGATGGCTTCCTCGTCGACGTCGAGTTGGCGCAGGCGGTCCCACTCCCCGGCGAAACGGGCGAAGTAGGCTTCGGCCTCGTCGGCGCGCTGGCGTTCGATTTCGCCAAGACGCGCATGATCCAGGACGCGCACGGGGTCGTCCGGGGGGACCATGCCGGTCAGCGCGGCGGCGCGCGCGCGGGCCGACGGCTGGATGCGATGGAACACCCAGCTGCCCTCGCGCAGGCGGGCGAGCAGGCCCGCGTCCACCAGAACCTTGAGGTGGCGCGAGACGCGCGGCTGGCTTTGGCCAAGAATCGCCACCAGCTCGCTGACGCTCAACTCACCCGATTCCAGCAGGCAGAGGATTCTCAACCGTGTCGGGTCCGCCGCCGCGCGGAGAATGTTCAGGACGTCGTCCATTCGCGCTCCCATTGGCGGAGGGAAACGGCCCTCTCGTCGCCAGATATACATATATAACTATATCTTTATATGTACTGAATATCGGTGTGTCCAGAACAAATCGGCGGGAGTTTCTCATCCGTTTGGGTGACGGGGTGTTGCTGTTAGGTCACACTGTGCCCGCAAGCTGCCGACGCCCTGATTTGACGGCTGGTCAATTGGTGGGATCGTATGCTAATTCAAAGGGGTCCCGAGTTTTTGGCGTGCCCTTTGCGCGCGCTGGACGGTGGACCGGTGATGACCCGGACGGCCCGATGGGCGAAGCAACGATCCGGATGACCGAGGGTGGTTGGCGCTGCGCCAGGGAAAGGCCCCGCGCAGGGTTGTTGAGATGGAGCCGTAATGACCGATACGACACGGAAATGCGATACGGGTTGGATGGCCGCCCTGCGTCCCATGGGGCTGCGGTTTGGCGTCGTCGTGCTTGCGGGTTTTCTGGTCACGGCCTGCGCCGCGACGCCCGATCCCAAGGACCCGGACGCCGTCGCCGAATACAACGAGGTCAATGATCCGATCGAGCCCGTCAACCGGGCGATTTTCGAATTCAACCGCGGGCTGGACACCCTGTTCCTGCGTCCCGCCGCGACGCTGTACAAGGGCCTGGTTCCGCCGCCCATCCAAAATTTGGTGCATAACTTCCTCAACAACCTGAAGACGCCGGTGGTTCTCTTGAACGATCTGCTTCAGGGGGAAGGGGGACGCGCCGCCAACACCGCGACGCGCTTCGCCATCAACACCACGGTCGGCGTACTGGGTTTCGGCGATCCGGCCAGCGACATGGGCTACGCCCGCCATGGCGAGGATTTCGGCCAGACCCTGGGCGTCTGGGGCCTTGGCGAAGGGCCGTACATCGTGCTGCCGGTTCTGGGGCCCTCCAATCCGCGTGATACGGTGGGCAAGGTCGTGGATCATCTGACCGACCCGGTGAACCGCTGGGCCAGGAACACCGACCGCGACTCCCTGCCTCTCACGCGCTTCGTGGCCGAGGCCATCGACTTCCGCGCCTTGAACATGGCGGAAATCGACGATCTGGAACGCACGTCCATCGATTACTACGCCGCCGTGCGCAGCCTGTACCGCCAGGTCCGCAGCGACGAGATCAACAACGGCGACACCTCCGGCAAGGGCCTGCCTCAGATGGGCCACATGGACGGCTACGACCTCGGCCCCATGGACGAACCCGGCGCCGAAGCCCCGGCTCTGGCGACCAAACGCTGATCGCACCGAGACTTCACGATTCGAAAACGCCACGCGGCATCCCGCGTGGCGTTTTTTCGTTCGGGCAGGCATGAAATCTCGGACATGGAAAAGCCGCTCAACAAGAGCGGCTTTTCGCGAAAAATTCAGACGACCGCGCGTTCAGACGTAGTCCACCTTGACGATTTCGTAGGACTTTACGCCGCCGGGGGTGCGGATTTCGACGCTTTCGCCGAGGCTTTTGCCGATCAGGCCGCGCGCCAGCGGGGACGACACGGACATCTTGCCGTTTTCGATGTCGCTTTCATGCTGGCCGACGATCTGGTAGATGGATTCCTCGTCCGTTTCCTCGTCGGCAAGCATCACCGTCGCGCCAAAGCGCACCACGTCGCCGGACATTTTGCGCGGGTCGATCACGTCGGCGTGGCTGATGATGGCCTCCAGTTCGGTGATGCGGCCCTCGATGAAGCTCTGGCGTTCGCGCGCGGCGTGGTATTCGGCGTTTTCCGAAAGGTCGCCATGCTCGCGGGCTTCCGCGATGGCGCGGATCACGGCCGGGCGCTCCACGTCCTTGAGGGCGCGCAGTTCGTTTTCCAGTTGCTTCAGACCGGCGGCGGTCATCGGAATCTTGTCCATCGTGTCTCTCTTCCCTGCTCGACGGTCAAACGGTTGTCAAAGGGAGCGGCCCCAAAACCGGTGGCAAGGGGCCGCGCGCCGTAACCCAAGCGTGCTTAGATCGTGCGGTTAGGATAATCCTGCAACGGCTTCACATCAAGCGTTCCGGACTTGAGCGCCTTGATCGCCGCCACCACCGCCGCCGCGCCGGCGATGGTGGTGTAATGCGGCACGTTGTTGGTCAGCGCCGAACGACGGATCGAGAAGCTGTCGGCGATGGCCTGAGCGCCCCCGGTGGTGTTGACGACCAGTTGCACCTCGCCGGACTTGATGGCGTCCTCGCAATGCGGACGGCCTTCCAGCACCTTGTTGACGCGGGTCACCGGGATGCCCGAACGATCGAGATGGTCCGCCGTGCCGGAGGTCGCGATGATCTTGAAGCCCAGGTCGACGAAGCTTTTGGCCACGGGCGTGATGGCGGCCTTGTCGGAATCCTTGACCGAGATGAAGGCCGTACCCTGGACCGGCAGACGCGCGCCGGCGCCCAACTGCGACTTGGCGAAGGCCTTTTCGAAGCTGGTGTCGAGCCCCATGACCTCGCCGGTGGATTTCATTTCCGGGCCCAGGATCACGTCGACGCCCGGGAAGCGGGCGAACGGGAACACGGCTTCCTTGACCGCCACGTGGGCGAGCTTGGGCGTGTCGCCCAGATCGAAGTCGGACAGCTTTTCGCCCGCCATGACGCGCGCCGCGATCTTGGCGATGGGCACGCCGGTCGCCTTGGCGACGAAAGGCACGGTGCGCGACGCGCGCGGATTGACTTCCAGAAGATAGACCGTCGAGCCCTGCACCGCGAACTGGATGTTCATCAGCCCCACCACGTCAAGGGCACGGGCCAGCGCACGGGTCGGCTGGCGGATGTCCTCGATGATGTCGGCGGCCAGCGAGTAGGGCGGCAGCGAACAGGCCGAGTCGCCCGAGTGGATGCCGGCCTCCTCGATGTGCTGCATGATGCCGGCGATATAGACGTCGCCCGTGCCGTCGGCCAGGGCGTCCACGTCGACCTCGACCGCGCCTTGCAGGTAGCTGTCGAGCAGCACCGGACTGTCGCCCGAAACCTTCACGGCGGTGGTCATGTAGCGCATCAGCGACATGTGGTCGTGGACGATTTCCATGGCCCGCCCGCCCAGCACGTAGGAGGGACGCACCACCAGCGGGTAGCCGACGGCCTCGGCGACCTTTTCGGCCTCGGCGATGGACCGCGCGATGCCGTTGGCCGGCTGTTTGAGGTCGAGCTTCTGCAGGAGCTTCTGGAAGCGTTCACGGTCTTCCGCCAGGTCGATGGCGTCGGGCGAGGTGCCGAGGATGGGAATGTTCGCGGCTTCCAGCGCGTGCGCCAGCTTCAACGGGGTCTGGCCGCCGAACTGCACGATGCAGCCGAGGAATTCGCCGGCGCTTTGTTCCCGGCGGATCAGTTCGATCACGGTTTCGGCGGTGAGCGGTTCGAAGTACAGCCGGTCCGAGGTGTCGTAGTCGGTGGACACGGTTTCGGGATTGCAGTTGACCATGATGGCCTCGATCCCGATGTCCTTGAGGGCATAGGCGGCGTGGACGCAGCAATAGTCGAACTCGATGCCCTGGCCGATGCGGTTCGGCCCGCCGCCCAGGATGGCGACCTTCTTGCGGTCCGTGACGTCGGCTTCGCATTCCGGCGGCTGGATGCCGTCGCCTTCGTAACAGCTGTACATGTACGGCGTCTTGGAGGGGAATTCGGCGGCGCAGGTGTCGACCCGCTTGTAGACAGGGCGCACGTTCAGCGCGATGCGGCGGGACGTCACCTTGCCCACGTCCGTGCCCGTCAACTCCGCCAGCCGCTCGTCGGAGAAGCCCATCTTCTTGTATTTCAGCATCCGCACCGCGTCCGCCGGCAGGCCGTTCGCGATCAATTCGGCCTCGGCCTGGACGATGCCCTGGACCTGACGCAGGAACCACGGCTCGTACTTGCACGCGGCGTGGATCTGTTCGACGGTCAGGTCATGGCGGAACGCCTGGGCGATCACCAACAGGCGGTCCGGCGTCGGCTTGCTCAACTGCGCGATCACCGCGTTGGGGTCCGGATGGTTGGGGTCGAGACCGGGTATTTCCACCTCGTTGAGGCCGGTCAGCCCCGTTTCCATGGAGCGCAAGCCCTTTTGCAGGGATTCCTGGAAGGTGCGGCCGATGGACATGGCTTCGCCCACCGACTTCATGGCGGTGGTCAGCATGGGATCCGCGCCCGGGAACTTTTCGAAGGTGAAGCGCGGGATCTTGGTGACCACGTAGTCGATGGTCGGTTCGAACGACGCGGGCGTGATGCCGCCGGTGATGTCGTTGCTCAGTTCGTCCAACGTATAGCCCACGGCCAGCTTCGCCGCCACCTTGGCGATGGGGAAGCCGGTGGCCTTGTACGCCAGCGCGGACGAGCGCGACACGCGCGGGTTCATTTCGATGACGATGAGATCGCCGTTTTCCGGGTTCACCGCGAACTGCACGTTCGATCCGCCGGTATCCACGCCGATCTCGCGCAGCACCGCGATCGAGGCGTTGCGCATGATCTGGTATTCCTTGTCGGTCAGCGTCAGCGCCGGGGCCACGGTGATGGAATCGCCCGTGTGCACGCCCATCGGATCGATGTTTTCGATGGAGCAGACGATGATGCAGTTGTCCGCCTTGTCGCGCACGACTTCCATCTCGTACTCTTTCCAGCCGAGCACGCTTTGTTCGATCAGCACTTCGTGGACCGGCGACGCGGCCAGACCGCCGGAGACGATCTCGTCGAATTCCTGGGCGTTGTAGGCGATGCCGCCGCCGATGCCGCCCATGGTGAAGCTGGGGCGGATGATGATGGGCAGGCCGATGTCCTCCATCGCCGTACGCGCTTCCGGGAGGCTTTCGACCACCATCGAACGCGGCGTCTTGAGGCCGATCTTGTCCATGGCGTCGCGGAACAGCTGGCGGTCCTCGGCCTTGGCGATGCTCTTTTCATTGGCGCCGATCAGTTCCACCCCGTGCCGCTCCAAAGCCCCCGACTTGAACAGCGACATGGCCGTGTTGAGCGCCGTCTGGCCGCCCATGGTGGGCAACAAGGCGTCGGGTTTTTCCTTGGCGATGATCCGTTCGACGATTTCCGGGGTAATCGGCTCCACATAGGTGGCGTCGGCCATGGCGGGATCGGTCATGATGGTGGCGGGGTTGGAGTTCACCAGGATCACCCGGTAGCCCTCTTCCCGCAGCGCCTTGCAGGCCTGAGCGCCGGAATAGTCGAACTCGCACGCCTGGCCGATGACGATCGGCCCCGCGCCGACGATGAGGATGCTTTTGATGTCTGTGCGTTTGGGCATTTTACTGGGCTTCCTCAATCATGGCGACGAAGCGCTCGAACAGGTAGTGGCTGTCTTGCGGGCCGGGGCTGGCTTCGGGGTGGTGCTGCACGGTGAAGATGGGCTTGCCGTCGACGCGGATGCCTTCCACCGTGCCGTCGAACAGCGAGGTGTGGGTTTCCGTCACGCCCGCGGGCAGGGTGTCGCGGTCAACCGCGAAACCGTGGTTCTGGGACGTGATCTCGACCTTGCCGGTGGTGTGATCCTTGACCGGTTGGTTCGCGCCGCGGTGACCCATGTGCATCTTGTAGGTCTTCGCGCCCAGCGCCAGGGAGGTCAGCTGGTGGCCCAGGCAGATGCCGAACATCGGCTTGCCGCTGGCCATGATGCCCTGGATCATCGGCACCGCGTATTCCCCGGTGGCCGCCGGGTCGCCCGGACCGTTGGACAGGAACACCCCGTCGGGATTCATGGCGAGGATGGTTTCGGCCGACGTGGTCGCCGGCACCACCGTGACGCGGCAGCCGGTGTTGGCGAGGCAGCGCAGGATGTTCTTTTTCGCGCCGAAATCCACCGCCACCACGTGGTGCTTGGGGTCCTGCTGCAGGCCGTAACCGCCGTCGATGGACCATTCGGTTTCATGCCATTCGTAGGTTTCCTTGCAGGTCACTTCCTTGGCGAGATCCATGCCTTCCAACGACGGCCAGTTCTTCGCCATGGTCAACAGGGCGGCGGTGTCGATGCCGCTGTCCTCGGCCTCGGCCATGTCCAGGTGCACGATCACGCCGTTCGGCGCGCCGCCGTCGCGGATGCGCCGGGTCAGCCGCCGGGTGTCGATGCCGCTGATCGCCACCATCTCGTGCTTTTCCAGCCAGGCGTTGAGATGTTCCGCCGCGCGCCAGTTGGCGGGCTCAGAGATGTCGGCGCGCAGCACGCAGCCGCGCGCGGCGGGCTTGTCCGTTTCCATGTCGTCCGGATTGGCGCCGACGTTGCCGATGTGCGGGAAGGTAAACGTGATGATCTGCCCCGCGTAGGAGGGGTCGGACAGGGTTTCCTGATAGCCCGTGAGGCCGGTGTTGAAGCACACCTCGCCCAACGCCACGCCGGCCTTGCCCGCCCCGCGTCCCCAGAACACCGAACCGTCGTCCAGAACCAGCGCCGCGTTGCAGCCGGGAGGGCGGGTGTGGTCCATGTGGTCCGTATCCGCCGTGTGCGCGGAAAGAGTCGTCCCCTCCGTCTCGGCGGGGGCGTTTGTCTTGGTCTCGGCCATGGCGGCGGTCCTCAGATCCGGAAGGTGCCAACCGTTTCGCGTCGGGCGTGCGGACGCCTCGCGAGCGAAACGGCGATTTGCGTGTGTTTAAGGTAAACAAACCCTTGCGTCAAGACCCAGAATTATAATTTTTTCTTTTGTTTTCAGTGTGTTGTGTTGGGTTGAAAGTTTTGCCTTTCGCCGCGTTTTGGGATAATCTCCGCCTTTCCTTGGAATCGCCCCCCTGGGGGGGAATCGGGTTCAGCCGTGAGGACGCCATGCTCCGCAATCGAATTACCGAAGCTTTGAAGACGGCCATGAAGGCCAAGGACGAAACGGCGCTGGCCGCCGTGCGCCTGATCCAGGCCGCGCTGAAGGACCGCGACATCGCCGCCCGGTCCAAGGGCGTCACCGTCGGCATCGGCGAGGACGAGATCCTCGGATTGCTGCAATCCATGATCAAGCAGCGCCGCGAAAGCATCTCGCTTTACGAACAAG
>JADGBG010000037.1:24807-25883 GCA_015231605.1 Alphaproteobacteria bacterium
ATGGGCCGGGTGATGGCTTTGCTCAAGGAACGTCACGCGGGCGCCATGGATTTCGGCAAGGCCAGCGGCCTGGTCAAGGCGAAGCTCGCCGGTTGACCGGTTTCGCCCCGCCATGGGCTTTGCGGCGCGGCATTTGCAACACCGGGGAGCTTCGATGTCCATACCGTCCCGCTTCCTAGACGACCTGCGCGAACGCACCGGCCTCGCCGATGTGGTGGGACGGCGCGTGCGGCTGACCAAGAAGGGCCGCGAACACCAGGGCCTGTGCCCCTTCCACAAGGAAAAGACCCCGTCGTTCACGGTCAACGAGGACAAGGGCTTTTACCACTGTTTCGGTTGTGGGGCGCATGGGTCGGTGTTCGACTTCGTGATGGAGACCGAGGGTCTGAACTTCCGCGAAACGGTCGAGAAGCTGGCCGGAGAGGCGGGGATGCAGGTGCCCCGCGACACGCCCGAGGAGCAGGCCCGTTCGGAACGGCGCAAAACCCTTTACGACGTCATGGAGGCCGCCACGCGCCATTTCGAACGCGTGCTGCGCGCGCCAGAAGGGCGTCAGGGGTTGGAGTACCTGCGCGGACGCGGCTTGACCGAGGCCACCATCGGGCGCTTCCGCCTGGGCTTCGCCCCGGACCGGCGCGACGGGATGAAGACCGCGCTGGGACCCCAGGGCGTCAGCGAGGACGAACTGGTGGCCGCCGGCCTCGTCATCAAGCGCGACGACGGGTCCACCTACGATCGGTTCCGGGGGCGGGTGATGTTTCCCATCCTGGACCGGCGCGGGCGCGTGGTGGCGTTCGGCGGGCGCATCATGGGATCGGACAAGGACGTCGCCAAATATCTCAACAGTCCCGAGACCGACCTGTTCCACAAGGGCAGCCTGCTTTATGGGCTGGACGGCGCGCAGGTGGCCTCGCGCGCGGGCCAGCCGTTGGTCGCGGTGGAAGGCTACATGGACGTGATCGCCCTGTTTCAGGCCGGGTTCGAAGGGGCCGTCGCGCCGCTCGGCACCGCCTTGACCGAGGACCAGATCCAGGAAATGTGGAAAATCACCCCCGAACCGGTGCTGTGCTTCGACG
>JADGBG010000190.1 GCA_015231605.1 Alphaproteobacteria bacterium
GAATAGGCGAACACCACCTGATCGACGCGTTGCGCGCGGAGCAGGGTTTCCAGTTCGGCTTCCTCGACGATCGGAATGCCGCCGGGATACAGCGGTCCCGCCAGTGAAGGCGGATAGCGCCGCCCCGCGATCTCGGGGATCTGCGCGGCGGTGAAGGCCACCACCACGGCGGACGGGTCGTCCCGGAACACCACGTTGAAATTGTGAAAGTCGCGGCCCGCCGCGCCCATGATCACCACGCGCGCGCGGGCCGTCTCGGCTGCTGGGGCTCCGGTCCTGGACATCCTTCGATTATAGGATTTCGGCGGTCCTCGGGGAATAGGCGTCGCAGGTGGTGCGCGCGGTGCAGAATCGGTCCCAGCGTTTGCACCAGCCGGTGTCGGCGCGCACCGATCCAAAGGCGGACGAGAGGATCTTAAGCCCCTCGACCTCGGCCTCCAGGTCCTGGGGATCGTCGATGAAATGGCGGCAGTGGCCGCAGTCCCGGGGACGCTCGTCGGTCAAATCCGCGCCCAGTAATCGCCGAACACGTAGACCGACAGAATGAAGCCCGCGATCACGTTGATGATCACGCCGATGCTGAACGCGCTGAAGGTGCCGCGGTTGACCGCGTGCAGGTCGCGAAAGCGCGTGGTCAGACCGATCGACAGGAAGCAGAAGATGAACGCCCAGCCGCGCAGCGCGCCGATGGGATCCAGCAACGCCGGCTTCACCGTGGACTTGATTTCTTCGGGGCTGTAGCCGCTGGTGGCGATGGTGACGATGAGGCTTGCGACGAAAAAGCCGAACACGAACTTCGGGAACCGCCGCCAGATTTCGCCGGGATCGATGCGGGACCTGACCGTGTCGCCGTCTTTCTTTTCCCACATGGTGGTGGCGACCAGCGCCCACACCATGGCCCAGATGCCAATCCACAGATCGCGCCCGATGACCTTCATCAGGGTGAAGGATTTCAGCGCCGCGTCCTCGTTGCCGGCCATCTTGCCGTACGACGCGGCGGCCGCGAAGCCGGCGGCGTCGGCGAATTCGGAGGTGCCGATCCACGCCCCCGCGACGCCCGGATGAAGCCCCAGAGCCTGGGACACGAACGGCAGGAACAGGATCATCACCAGGGCCCAGCCCACCACCAGAGTGACCGAGGCGTAGATGTGGTCCTTGGTCGCGCCCACGGCCGCGGCGATGGCCATGGTGGCGGACACGCCGCACACCGAACCGCCGACGCTGATCACGGCCGCCAGGCGGCGGTCCAGCCCGAACCAACGGGTCGCGGTGAAATAGATGGTGAGACACCCCAACAACGAGATGAACGTGGCCTGACCGATGGCCACCGGCCCCGCCGTCATCACCAGCGTGATGGGGAACGTCGCGCCCAGCAGAACGATGCCGAACTTGACGAAGAATTCGACGCGGAACGCGCTGTCCAACCAGTCGGGGATGCGCACCGTGTTGGCCAGGACCAAGCCCACGATCAGCGCCACCAGGGGCGGTTCCAGGTTGAACTGCGCCGCCTTGGCCCAGCCGCCGACGGCGAAGATGATCACCGACAGCACGTACAGGAACGTGAAGCCCGACAGGAAGTCCCAAAACCGAATGCCCATGACCCGGGTGGCGACGCCGAAGAACAGCGACCACATGCCGTACTGCAGAACGTACAGCCCCATGTTGTCGGCGAAATGCTGGGTCAATTGGCCGAATTCCCGCCATTTCAGACCGCCCGGATTGACCGACAGCGCCTTGAGGAATTCGCCGTGCGTGGTGTAAGTGCCCAGCGCGAACAGGACCAGCGTCAATCCCAGCCACACCGCCCACCAGTCTTCCTTGCGGAACATGCGTTCCAGCGGCGACAGTTCCGCCAGCGCCACTCCCGCATCCGCCAGCGGGATCTTGCGGAACCCGGCCGTCATGGCGAGCACGCCGACCGTCAGCATCGCCAGCGGAAACAGGCCGCGCAGGATTTCCTGGAACGACCACCACCAGTTTACCAGTCCGGTCAATCCCAGGGCCGCGAGAATGAGGCCGACGACGACGTTTGGCATGAATTCCTTCCTTTTTTTCCGGCCGGGCCGGAAACGCGGGCGATCTTAGCAAGGCGGGACGCAAATGAAAAGCATCGCCGCCCCGGTTTTTTCCCGTCGGGACGCATGCAAATTGACAGGATCGAAAAAGATGTCTACCAATTTACTTGGACTTTATGGGCGGGGGGCTTTCGTGGCCGACCTTCGCCGCGTTCTCTTGTCCGTTTGTTATCAGCACTCGAAAAGGGGGGCATACCATGGCTTTTCAATTGGCGCCGTTTCTGGCCCAGAGCGTTCCGGGCGTCGGCATCCTGGGCGGCATCGTCGGCGGCTCCGCCACGCTGGCCAAGAACCTTCGCAACAACGACGGCTCCATGAGCACGCAGGACATCGCCATCGACACCGCCAAGGAAACGGCGGGCGCGGGCTTGGCCACGGCGTTCAGCGCCTGGACCGTGGGCATCGTGGGCGGCGGCCTGACGGTTTCTCTGGGCACGGCCTTCGTCGCCGCGGTCGCGGGCAAGTACGCCTATGACAAGGCGATGGAAGCGATCCTGAACAAGGACGACTAAGTCCTCTTCACCGCGCATACGACGCCGGCTTCGAAGCGACCGCCGCCTGGGCGGGCCCTTCGGCCGGCGTTTTTGCGTTTGGATGTCCCGGCGTTGGGCGCGATCGTGCCGTCTGCCCGAAGCGGCCGAGGATCAATGGCCGGCGGCGCTGTTTTGACCGCCCTGATCGCCGGCGTTCTCGCCGCCTTGCTTGGCTTGGTCGCGTTCGACGAAACCCAGCGACAGTTGGCGGGCCGTGCCCGGCGGATTTTCAAACTCGACCTTGAAGGGAATTTTTTCGCCGGGAGACAAGGACGGCTTGGACAACTCGACCACTTCGGTACGGATTTCCTCGCCCTTGTTGTTGGTCAGCGCGACCTTCAACAGCGGCACGGCGATATCCTTTTCCGTCACGTTGGCGACGTTGCCTTCGACCACCAGAAGTTCGACGCCGTTGCGCACGTCGCGGCGCGGGTTGACGTCTTGATGGGCCAGGCCCTTGCCCGGTTCGGGATGGTACAAGCCCATGGAAACGTAGTACTGCTCCGTCATCGGCAGGTTTTCGATGATGGCCTCGCGCGCGAAGTAGGCCGTGGCCAGCACGACCACGACCAGACCGCCCAGGCTGAGACCCAAAATCTTCAGCGGCCCCATGCCCGATTTCTGCGGCTGCGCCAGACGCGGACGGCCGACGGGCAGGTCGTCGTCCATGTCGTCCAAATCCACGTCCGTGAGGCTCATGGGAATGGGCTCGGGATCGGGAATGTCCTCGGGCTCGAT
Organism: Alphaproteobacteria bacterium; assembly: GCA_015231605.1. Taxonomy (GTDB): domain Bacteria; phylum Pseudomonadota; class Alphaproteobacteria; order Rhodospirillales; family Magnetovibrionaceae; genus JADGBG01. Next base: position 3,347 of record JADGBG010000190.1, read on the forward strand.
CTCGTGATCGTCCGCTTCTCCGTCGATATCGCCGGAGATCATGGA
>JADGBG010000038.1 GCA_015231605.1 Alphaproteobacteria bacterium
CTTTTTGGTTCGGGCGGCGCTTGGGCCGGGGCTTCGATCGGGGCCGGGGTTTCGCCGGCGCTTCGCCCTCGGGCTTGGCTTCGCCGTCCGGCGCGGCCGTCGCCCCGGCGGCGTCCGAAGGCTGCTCCTTGGCGCGGCGCGGCGCGCGGTTGCGCCAGGACTTGGGCGACCATTTGCCGTCGTCGTCCACGCGGAATCCCAAGATGGACAGGATCCCCGGCAGTTCCTCAACCCCGCAACCGGCCAGCGACAGGAAGTCGGCATTGGCTTCGAACGGGCCCTTGGCGGCTTCCAGTCGCTTCCACGCCATTTCGGCCAAACGCTCCAGCATGTCGGCGCGCACGAACAGCATGCCCGCCGGGCGGAAGCCCGCCGCGCGCAGCCAACCTTCGGGTTCGTGCTTTTCGCGCTTGATGGACACCCGTCCCGCCGGGGGCGGAGGCAGGATCTCCGCGCCGTCCTCGAACACGCCCCACAGCAGCACCGACAGCTCCACCGGAGCCGGGCGCAGCAGCGCCGGGATGTAGACCAGGTGGCGTCCGATGCGCACGCCGAGGCCGCGCAGCGCTTGCCGGTCTTCCTTGGTGAGGCCCTTGATCTCGCCGTCCGCTTCGTGGCGCGGCAGCGCGCCCAGGCTTTCCGTCAGTTGGAACACCAATCCGCGCGCCACGCCCGCGAGAGGCGCTTCCCTGGCCGCCAGCAACGGGCCCAGGCGATCGCGAACCAGATCGCGCGACCAGGCGGTCAGGCGCGCCTCGATGCGTTCCCTCTGTTCGTGCTCCAGCAGATCGCTGGACAGCACCGACACCTGGGGCGACAACATGGCGCCGCCCTTGGCGAAGCGCGCCACCGGCTCGCCCCGCCATAGGATCTTGGCCTCATGCGTGAAGGTGAACGCGCCGTCGGCGTCCGCCTCCAGCATCACGACGCGTTCCGCGATGCGTTCACGCAACGCCCGGCCCGCCGCCGAGCCGAGCACCTTTGCCGCCAGCGAGGTTTCGGATTCCGCGGGCACGAAGCGAAAGCCGCTGAGGTGGCCCAGATGGTGGCCTTCCACTTCCAAGGAACCGTCGTCGTGCAGGGCCGTGGCCAGGGGGGTATCGTCTTTCAATGTCTTCACCAATTGGCTGGTGCGCTTGTCGACAAAGCGCTGTGTGAGTTTATCATGGAGTGCGTCGGAAAGTCTGTCTTCAATGGCCCGGGTGCGGTCCTGCCATTCGCGCGGCTGTTCCAGCCACCCGGTTTGATGGGAAACGTAGGTCCAGGTGCGGATCGCCGCGATGCGGGCCATCAGGGCGTCGATGTCGCCGTCGACGCGTTCCACCCGCGACACGCGGGCGTCGATCCAGTCCGACGGAATGCGTCCCGCATCGCCGCGCAGATGCTGGTAGATGCGCGCCAGCAGCTGCGGGTGCTCGTCGGTGTGGATCTTGCGGAAGTCCGGCACGCGCGCCACGTCCCACAACAGCCGCACGGCGTCCGGCCCGACGGCCAGCGCCGCCGTGTCCCCGTCGCCCAGCAGATAGTCCAGCACCCGTTCGTCATCGGCCTCGCGCGCCCGGCGCAGAACCTTTTCGTGCGGCCGTTCGGCCAATGACGCCTTCAGCGCCCTGGCCGAGGAGAAATCCAGCCCCGCGTTGCGCCACATCGCGAAGGTGAGCGGCGCGAAGCTGTGGTTTTCGATGGCTTCCACCATGCTCGCCCCCAGGCCCGCCACGTCGCCGGTCGAACCGAAGGTGCCGTCGTTCATATGCCGTCCGGCGCGGCCGGCGATCTGCGCCATTTCGGCGGGGATCAGCTCGCGCATCAGACGCCCGTCGAACTTGCGCACGGCGGCCAGCGCCACGTGGTTGACATCCATGTTGAGGCCCATGCCCACCGCGTCGGTGGCGACCAGGTAATCGACGTCGCCGTTCTGGAACATCTCCACCTGGGCGTTGCGGGTGCGCGGGCTGAGCGCCCCCATGACGATGGCCGCGCCGCCCGACTGGCGGCGGATCAGTTCGGCGATGGCGTAGACGTCGCCCGCCGAAAACGCCACCACGCAGGAGCGCGGCTTGAGGCGCGTCAGCTTGCGGTGCCCGGTGTAGCGCAGCGTGGAGAGACGCGGGCGGGACTGGAACTGGGCTTCGCGCACCAGGGCCTGGATGATCGGCCGGGCGGTGTCCGCGCCCATGAACATGGTTTCGCGGGCGCCCCGGTAATGCAACAGCCGGTCGGTGAAGACGTGGCCCCGGTCCGCGTCCGCGCACATCTGGATTTCGTCGATGGCGGCGAAGTCGAATTCCCGGTCGGTGGGCATGCTTTCCACGGTGCACAGGAAATAGCGCGCGTTGGCGGGCACGATCTTTTCCTCGCCGGTCACCAGGGCGACCGCGCCCGCGCTTTTCAGCTTCACCGCGCGATCAAAGTTTTCCCGCGCCAAAAGCCGCAGCGGAAAGCCGATCACGCCACTGTCGTGCGCCAGCATGCGTTCCATCGCCAGATGGGTCTTGCCGGTGTTGGTGGGCCCCAAAACGGCCTGGATGGTGGTGCGCTCGCGCGAAGTGTCGATCTGCATGGCCGCTTTTTTAGCGTTATTCCGGGCGCGTGACCAGAGGCACGAACGCCACCGGCAGCACGGGCGTGCTGGAAAACCGGCCGTTCGCGTCCTTGACGCCGAGCGTCAACATCTGCGGGCCGAAACGGGGGCCCAGCGGAATGACCATGCGCCCGCCGGGGGCCAGTTGTTCGATCAGCGCGCCGGGCACGCCCCCTTCGGCAGCGGCGGTGACCATGATGGCGTCATAGGGCGCGTGCTCGGACCAGCCCTTCGCCCCGTCGGCGCACAGCACGTCGATGTTGGCGTAGCCCTGTTCCTTCAGCACCGCCAGGGCGGCGGCGGCGAGGTTGGGCAGGCGTTCGACCGAAAAGACGTGGGCGGCCAACTCCGCCAGCACCGCGCATTGGTAACCCGACCCGGTGCCGACCTCCAACACCCGCGCGTCCGGCGGCAGGTTCAGAAGATCCGTCATCAGGGCGACGATGTACGGCTGGGAAATGGTCTGTCCGCCGCCGATAGGCTGGGGGCGGTTGGCGTAAGCCACGGCCAGCGACGGCTCATGGGGGATGTAGACGTGGCGCGGAACGCGGGCGATGGCGTCCATCACGGCTGCGGAAAAGGTCCTGCGTCCGGTCCACGACGCGGTGTCGGCCGCGTCGCGCTCGACCTCGCGAACCAGGGCGGCCCGGTGGCGTTCGGCTTCTTCGGATGGAATGGGCTTCATCTTCGCCATGCGCCGCCCGGTCCGCGCGCGTCCGCTATGCGGAGGCCTTGCGTTCGTCGTCGCGGCGCTTGCCGACGATCTTCTTGAGCTGTTTTTCGACGGCGGTGAAGGCGTCGCGCAACGCCACGTGCACGTCCTCGTGCGCCGGGTTCTGGCCCCGGTCGTTGTGCACGACATGGCCGGCGCCCGGCAACGTCATGTCGATGTTGAAATGGAACAGCTTGCCTTGGGCGTGGGACCTGTGGGGCAGTTCGACCACCACCCGGCAGCTGGTGATTCGTCCGTAAAATTCCTCGATCTTGGTGACGCGCTCCTTGATTTCGCTTTCGACCGCGTCGGAATGGTCACATCCATGGAAACTGATCTGGACGGGAAGTAGCATTTTGGTCTCCTTCATCATGCCGAAGGCGCCCGGAACGGGCGGCGCGAACCGGACGGTCCGCGAAAGGCGGGGTGTTTCCCCCATGGTTCAAGTATACGCCCACTGCCGGAACTGCGCGAGTCCCAAGGCGAGCGTGGCGGCAGTGCGATGCGCGTCGCGCCGCGGCCTTTTTTTCGAGATCAGCCCCTTGCGCCGGGCGCGCGGATTGCGCATATCCCGGCCATCAGTTTTGAACCGGATCAACAGGGGATTGAAGACCGTCATGAGCAAGGAAACCTATTCCTTTCAAACCGAGGTCGGCCGGCTTTTGGACATCGTCGCCGGGTCGCTCTATTCCAACCGCGAAATTTTTCTGCGCGAATTGATTTCCAATGCCTCGGACGCGTGCGACAAGCTGCGCCATATGGCCTTGACCGTGCCGTCGCTGATCGAGGGTGATGGCGAGTTCAAGATCGAACTGGCCGCCGACGCCAAGGCCGGGACGCTCACCATCACGGACAACGGCGTGGGCATGAACCACGACGACCTGCTGGACACGCTGGGCACCATCGCCAAGTCCGGCACCGGGGCGTTCATCGAGCAACTGGGCAAGGACGGCAAGGCCGACACCAACCTGATCGGCCAGTTCGGCGTCGGCTTCTATTCCGCGTTCATGGTCGCCGACCGGGTCGAGGTCACCACCCGCAAGGCCGGCGAAGCGGAAAGCTGGCTATGGATTTCCGACGGCAAGGGCCAGTTCACCGTCGAACAGGCCTCCGGCGACGCGGCGCGCGCCGGGCGCGGCACGGCCGTGGTCCTGCACATGAAAAAGGACGCCAAGGAATTTCTCGAAGAAACGCGCATCCGCCACATCGTCAAGACCTATTCGGATCACATCGCGTTTCCGGTGAAGATGGGCGACGACGCGCTCAACGAAGGGTCCGCCATCTGGACCCGTCCCGCCAAGGACGTGACGGCGGAGCAGTACAAGGAATTCTACCACCATTCCGCCCATGCGTTCGACGAGCCGTGGCTGACGCTGCACAACCGCGCCGAGGGGATGGTGAGCTACACCAACCTTCTGTTCGTGCCGTCGCACCGTCCGTTCGATCTGTTCGACCCGGAACGCAAGAGCCACGTGAAGCTGTACGTCAACCGCGTGTTCATTACCGAAAACGCCGAGGGTCTGTTGCCGACGTATCTGCGCTTCCTGCGCGGCGTGGTGGACAGCGAGGATCTGTCGCTCAACATCTCGCGCGAGATGCTGCAACACGACCCCAAGCTGGCGAAGATCAAGTCGGGCCTGGTGAAGAAAGTCCTGGGCGAGCTGAAGAAGAAATCCGAAAAGGCCCCGGACGAATACGCCACGTTCTGGGACAACTTCGGCGCGGTGCTGAAGGAAGGCCTGGTCGACGACTTCGCCATGCAGGAGAAGCTCTTGGAGGTCTGCCGCTTCGCCACCACCGGCGCGGACGCGCCGACAGCGCTGGCGGGCTACGTGGAACGCATGAAGGACGGTCAGGACGCGATTTACTACATCACCGGCGAGGACCCGGCCCTGGTGGCGCGTTCGCCGCACCTCGAAGGCTTCAAGGCCAAAGGTGTCGAGGTTTTGTTGCTGACCGATCCGGTGGACGAGTTCTGGATGCAGCACATCACCAAATTTCAGGACAAGCCGTTCAAGTCCATCACGCGCGGCGCGGCGGACCTGGACAAGGTCGCGGGCGATGCGAACAAGGACGAGAACGAAAAGAAGGACGACGCGCCCAACCTGGACGCGTTGATCGCGGCGTTCAAGCTGGAATTGGGCGAGGGCGTCAAGGACGTGCGTCCGTCCAAGCGGCTGACCGAAAGCCCGGTATGCCTGATTGCCGACGACGGCGACATGGACGTGAACCTGGAACGCCTGCTGCGCCGGCATGGCCAGATGACCCATGCCATGCCCCGCGTGCTGGAGCTCAACCCCGATCACGCCATCGTCACCAAGCTGGCCCGGCGCGCGTCCGACAACGCCGACGACGCGGTGCTGAAGGACGCGGCGCATCTGCTGCTGGATCAGGCGCGCATCGCCGACGGCGAAGCGCCCCAGGATCCGGCGGAATTCGCCCGCCGTCTGGCCAGCGTGATGGAACGCGCGCTTTAGGACGATTTCCGGCGCGACGCAATGACGGCGGACGCTTGATCGCGGGCGTCCGCCGTCTTATTGTGAAGCCCTGTTTTCCAGGGGGGAGAAGTCCCGTGACGCCATCGGCCCGGATCCTGACGGCACTGACCGTTTTCACTCTGTTCGCGGGCGTGGCTCCGCCCGCCCATGCCTATGTCGATCCCGGCACGGGCGGCTTTCTGTTGCAGATCATCCTGGGCGGCGTCGCCGGCGCGATGGTGGTGTTGAAGCTCTACTGGCAGCGGTTCCTGGCGCTGTTCGGGCGCGCCCAACCCGAGCCCGCCGACGACGGGGACGCGCCGGACCGTGACTGATCGGCCCGACGTGCGCATCGACCCCGGTTCCTACCGCGATCCTTCCGGTTTCGTCCTACACGACGGCGCGCGGGTTCTTCGCGCCGTGCGTCCGCCGGCCTTGGCCAACGCGCGGATGCTGTTCGAGACCGGTCTTTATCAGAGCCTGCTCGACAAGGGATGGATCGCCGCCGCCGGCGAGGTTCCCCTCGATGCCTTGGGGGAGCTGCGGGGCGACGCCGCGATGGCGTTGGAGCATCCGCGTCTGGCCGTGGTGTCGTACCCTTACGAATGGGGGTTTTCCGCGCTGAAGGCGGCGGCCCTGTTGCATCTGGACGTGCATCTGGCGGCGCTCGGTCACGGCATGACCCTGTCCGACGCCAGCGCCTACAACGTCCAGTTCATGGGCGCTAGGCCGGTGTTCATCGATCATCTGTCTTTCATCGCCTACCAGGACGGGGCGATCTGGGGCGGCTATCGGCAGTTCTGCGAACAGTTCCTGTATCCGTTGTTGCTGCGCGCCTATGCGGGGGTGGCGCACAACGGGCTTTATCGCGGACGGCTGGAAGGCGTGGGCGCCGAGGATCTGTTGAAGATCCTGCCCGCGTGGCGCAAATGGACGCCCAAGGTGTTCGTTCACGGGGTGTTGCACGCCGCTCTGGCGGGCAAGGGCGAGGCCATCGTCGCGGGCGACGCCGAGGCCAAGACGTTGGCCCAAGCCAAGTTCCCCAAGGCCGCCCTGGCGCGGCTGTTGGAAAAGCTGCGCGCCTGGATCGCCGGGCTGGAGCCTCGCGGCCGCAAGGCCACCTTCTGGCGCGACTACGAACGGTTCAAGAGCTACTCTGACGCCGAGACGCGGACCAAGCGCGCCCTGGTACACGATTTCGCCCGCGCGCACGCGCCGGGCATGGTGTGGGACCTGGGATGCAACCAGGGCGAATTCAGCTTTGCCGCGCTCGACGGCGGGGCGGGGGCGGTGGTCGGCTGGGAATTCGACCAGGATGCGCTGGACGGCGCGTTCCACCGCGCCGCCCTGGCGGGCGCGGCGTTCACGCCGCTCTTCGGCGACGTCACCAACCCGTCGCCCGCGCAGGGCTGGAATCAGCGCGAGCGCATGGGCTGGGCCGAGCGCGGACCGGTGGACGCGGTGTTGGCGTTGGCGGTGATCCACCATTTGATCATTGGACGCAACGTGCCCATGGCGGCGGTGGCCGACTACCTGACGAGCCTGGCGCCGCGCGGCGTGGTGGAAATCCCGCCGCTGGGCGACGTGCAGGTGCGGCGCATGCTGCGCCTGCGCGCCGCCGGGACGCAAGACTACGATCCGGACGGCTTCGTGCGGCTCGTGCAAGAGCGCGCGAGAATCCTGAACCGCCGCGAACTGTCGCCGGGCGGGCGGGTGTTGATCGAATACCACGTCGGGGGCTGAGCGGCGGATGACGAACCACGCGCCACGACGAACGCCCTGGGACGCCATCGCGCCGTTCTTCATGCTGCTGTTTCCGCTGTTGGGCTTTCTGCGCTATCACGGCTACGGCCTGGAGCGGACGGAGGCCTGGATGGCCGTCGGCTTCGTGTCGGCCATCGCCGCCGCGTGCGGCGTCGTGGCGCTGGTCGTCGGGCCGCTGGCGCGCGTGGTGCTTTACATGCTGCTGATGCTGGTGTTTCTCGACACGCAATTGCGGCTCGGCGATGACGGCGTCGCGGCCGTGGTCGCCCATTGGGGACTGCCGATGCTGGGCGCGTTCACCTGGCTGGTGCTGATGGGCTTGCTGTTCGTGATGGGGGCGCTGCGCCTGCATCTGGGGTTCGTCCTCTCGGCGGTGTTCGGCGTGATGACGGCGGGCCTGTTCGGGCTGCCCGCCGACCACAAGGCCGCGGGCGACCTATATGACAAGGGCGTCGCCGGCGACGCGGCGCTGGCCCCCGTGGTGCACCTGATCCTGGACGAACACATCGGCCCGGCGGGCATGCCCGGCGACGTCGCGGGCGGGGCGGAAACGGCGGCGTACGTGCGCGACTTCTATGCCGATCGGGGCTTCGTGGTGCACGGAAGGGCCTATAGCGAATACGCCCAGACCTTCGATTCCGTGCCCAACTTGATGCAGGGCAGCCGCACCGTCCTCCATGGCGGGCGGGTGGAAAAGCAAGGCGCCAGCTTCATCGCCCAGGACAACGCGTGGTTCGACAAGCTGGCGGCGGACGGTTATGCGTTGCGCGTGTACCAATCCGATTACCTGAACCTCTGCGGACAGGCGTCCATCGCGTATTGTTTCAGCTATCCCACCAACGGCATCGCCCCGATCCGGGATCTGGACATCCCCGCCGCCATCAAGACGCGCCTGATCGTCGGGATGTTTTACAAGGACACCGTCAGCTATCGCATCGCCAACTTGGCGGACGAAAGCTTCGGGGGCCGGTTGTCCGCCGCGGTGCTGCCCGAAAGTTGGCGGGGGGGCGCGCCCGGCGAACCGCAGCTGAGCCCCGTCGCCACCGTGCCGGTGATCGACCGGCTGATCCGCGACATTCGCGCCCATCCGCGCGGCACGGCATTCGTGGCGCATTTGATGCTGCCGCATTTCAGCTATCAGTACGACCGGGAGTGCCGGTTGAAGCCGGACTTCAGGACCTGGCTCAACCGCACCCGCGATCTCGTCACCAACGACGAAGCGTCAAGGCGCGAACGCTACGAAGCCTATCTGGAGCAGGTGCGCTGCGCCACCAAACAGATGGACCGGGTGTTCGCCGCGCTGAAGGACGCCGGGGCGTGGGACGCGGCCACGGTGATTTTGCACGGCGATCACGGGTCGCGCATCTCCATCGCCACCCTGGGCTCGCCCGACGTGGCGGACTTCACGGACCGTGATCTGGTGGACTTGCATTCCACCTTCATCGCCGTCAAAACGGCGGGGCGCGATGGCGGCCATGACGGCCGCCAACGGTCCATCCGCGCCATCTTCGCCGAGACCGTCGGCCTGGACGCCGATCCCGACGCAACGCCGCCGGGACTGCTGTTCGCCAGCCATTCCACCCAGCACAAGACGCCGATGATCCCGGTGCGCATGCCGGAACTTCCCGATCCTTAGGCGATCATCTCGTCCGCCTAGTTTTCGTTGGCGGCGCCGGCGAACGCGAAGGTGATGAACTTGTTGTTGTGGCTGGCGGTGAAGCTCACGGCTTCCCCGGCGCGCACCCGCACCGGCCGGTCCAGATAATAGATGGCCTGTTCCCAGTGGTTTTCCGGGTTCTCGCTGACCGCGCTGTCGAAAACGTAATCATCGTCGAGGAACAGGCGGAACCAGAACGCCAGCCCATGGCAAAGCCCCGTCCGGACCGGGGTCACGGACATGGGCTTGGTCTGGGGAAGGATTTCGGCGCCCATGAAGTCGAAGTCGAAGATTTGGAACGGATCCGTCAGCAACGCATGGGGATAGTGGCGCATGCACTTTTGCCCATAGGTGCGGGTGAAGACGTTGAAGTCCGAAAGGTCGAACCCGGAAACGGATCCGACCTTGCCGGTCTTGTGCAATTCCTCGCTTTCGAACAGCGCGCCATGGACCACGGCGCGGCGGGGAATGATGACGGCGTTTTCCCTCAACAGGTGTTCGCGCGCGTGCTGGATGCTTTGCACCGCATTCTCGCCCAACAGCCCGACGTCGAAGGTTTCGGTGATCAGAACGTCGGCCTTGCGCGGCAGATCCCGGCCCACCTTCAAGGCGGTGGAGACGGCGTTGTGGACCGTGATCACGTCGCCGTAACCGTTTTTGCGCACGATTCCGGCGGCCGCCCTGGCGATGGTCGGCACCATTTCGGCGGTGACGACCTGTTCGGCGCCCGCGCGCGCCGCCATCATCGCCAACAGGCCCGCGCCCGTGCCGATTTCCAGAACCAGCGTGTCCCTGGTCACGGCGGCGCGGATCGCGCCTTCGTAAGCGTCATTGCGCGGCTTGTCGTTCATCATCGGGTAATGCCAGGTCGGCACATCGCTCGACAAAAGCTGGCTGTAGGCCATGCGCGCATCTTGAGAATCGGGCGTGATCTCCAACGCCTTTTCGAAACACGCGGCGGCCTCGGCGGCTCGGCCCAGCTTTTTGTGCGCGACGCCCAGGTTGAAGTGCGCGGCCCCGTTGCGGGGGTCCAGCGCCAGGGCCTTCTGGAAGCAGGCCACGGACCGTTCCGCGTCGCCCAGGTCGCGCAGCGACACGCCCAGGCTGTTGTGCGCCTCGGACAGGGTGGGATTCAAGGAGACGGCCTCGCGCAGGCTTTTGACGGACTCGTCCAATTTGCCCAGTTTGCGCAGTGCGCCGCCCAGGTTGAGATGAAACTCCGCCACTTTGGGATCGATGGAGACGGCCGTGCGATAACAGGCCACGGCCTCGGTCCAACGGTTCTGTTCCTGTAGGGCGAAGCCGAGGTTGCCGTGCGCCCCCGCATGACGGGGGTCGAGGGCGATGGCCGTTTCGAAACAGGCGACGGCTTCTTTTGCGCGCCCCAGTCCCTGGTATGCCGTGCCCAGCTGATGGTGGGTGTCGGCGTTGTCGGCGGCGGCTTCGACCGCTTTGGTCAGGAGTTCGACCGCACGGTCCAGCCGCCCGGTCTGACGCGCCAGCACGCCCGACAGGTACAAGGCGTCGGGATGCAGGGGCGCGGCCCGCAATACGGCGTCGTAGAGTTTCTCGGCCTCGGCGAAGTGTCCGGCGGCGTGATGGCGAAACCCAATGTCCAGGGCTTGGCGGAGCGGAACCGGTTGGCCGGGGGGCTTGGCGCTCTTGCCGGACGTGGGCGGCTTGTTCTTGCGGGACATGGCGGTGAAACACGACGCTTTCGATGGATGCTTACCGGATTCAGCACGGATTCCCGCGCCTGCGCAAGCGGCAGTTTCGGCCGGCGGAATCGGGATGCGCGGCTCGCGTATTGCCTAACGCGATACTTGGACTATATATCACGCGTGCGGCGGCCCATGCGGGCCGCCCCGGTCCGGCCTTGCGCCATGGCTTAGCGGAATGGAATGTAGCAATGACCCAAACCCCAGAACGAATCGAACGCGAAGACGGAACGGTCGAGTGGCGCGTCAACGGAGCCTTCCATCGGGAAGACGGCCCCGCCGTCGAACGGCCCGATGGAACCCGGGTGTGGTTCCGCTACGGCAAACAACACCGCGAGGACGGCCCGGCCGTGGAGCATTGGGACGGCACCAAGGAATGGTGGCGAGACGGCGTGCTTCATCGGGAAGACGGCCCGGCCATCATGGAATCGGACGGCACCTTGGAATGGCACCAGAACGGCGTGGCGCACCGCGAGGACGGCCCCGCCGTCATCCGGCCCGACGGCGTGCAGCAATGGTGGGTGAAGGGCGTGCGTCACCGCGAGGACGGTCCCGCCGTCATCGCGGAACACGAGATGAAACAGTGGTGGGTGCAGGGGTTGCTGCACCGCGTCGACGGTCCGGCCATCGAATATGACGACGGCTCGTGCGAATGGTACCTGGGCGGCCAGCCGGTCGAGGAAGGTGTGGTGACGGATCCCGGGAAGCGCGCCGCGTTTCTGAAAATGCTGTCCGGCGGCGCCTAAGCCGCGGCGATCGCGATTCGGCAAAAGGAAAGGGGGGCGCCAGGCGCCCCCCTTTAGCGTTCCTCAGCAAGCGCCAAGCGCTCGCCCGAAAGCCTTACGGCCGCTTCGGGGTTTCGTAGGGAACTTCCTTCTGCCACTCGACCCATTCGGTCTTGTAGCCGACGAAACCCTTTTCGGTCGCCGGTTGCTGCTTCGTCACATAGTATTCGGTGTGGCCATCAGGAACCGGATCTTTAGCGTTTACGTTACCCATAATTCAACTCACCTGTTTGTTTCGTTACAAACCGAGACGGTTTCCCGCGGAACCGCGAGGCGGCCCACCCCGGCACAAGGTTTCTCATGAACGGAGGCCGAATATAATGGATGGCGCCGCTGGAGGGAAGCGACTTTTTTCCCGTCCGGAAACCACGCCGGAAAGCGACGTCGAAAATGCTGGGAACGGCGAAAGAAATGGGGTAAAGAGTGGCGACGCATCATGCGGGATTCGAACTCAGCCCCGTCGAATTGGGGATGAAAATCGGGTTTCGGTGATCCATGAACCGGTTTGCGTGCGAATTTTTACGATAACAAGCATCGTGTTTGCAACGTGGACTGAATATAAACAATCCAGCAGCTTGCTGAAAACAAAGAGTTAATAGGCAGGGTTCTAAGCACTTCCGAGGCCGGAGCATTCAAGCGCGACGCGCTTGGGGGTTCGGATTGGCAATATTTGAGCATTCTAATTGTCAAATCAGGATTCCTTTATATAATGCCCCGCCAATGAATGAGATCTGACTGTAGATTTTCTCTAATCGACGACTGCGACACGGGAGGAATTGATGTTCGCCAGTAATCCATTCGCTGTCCTTGCGGATACGACTATCCCGCTCGACGTAATCCAGGGCTATGTCATTTTGATGTTTCTCCTGGTCGTTGGCGGCACCATCTTCGACACGATCCACAAGAAAAGCGCCAAGTACTTCTTCGCCAAGGCCAAGGCCGCCGAAGCCAACCGCACCCGCACGCTGGGCGCTGGCGATAAAATCGGCATCGCCATCAACACCGTTGCCGTTGATGTGATGACCGCCGGCGAATTCTGCAACCCGATGCGCCGTCTTTCGCACATCCTCATGATGTACGGCTTCATCCTGTTCGTCCTGACCACCGTCGCCCTGGTGTTCGCGTATCCGACGAGCGACGCTCCGGCCATCGTTTCCATGCTGTGGCACGTTGGCGCCGCGATGGTGATGCTGGGCGGCTTCTGGTTCCGCTGCCTGCTGCGCGTCGACAAGGCCGCCGAAGGCAACCCCTGGTACCGCATCGTCAAGGCCGACATGTTCATCCTGTCGCTGCTGGGCACCACGACCTTCGGTCTGGTTTGGTCCCTGACCATGGGCGTCGCCACCTGGAACACTGTGTTCCTGGGTCTGTTCATCATCTCCGCCACGGTTCTGTTCGGCGGTGTGTTGTGGTCGAAATTCGCGCACATGTTCTTCAAGCCGGCCGCCGCGTACAACAAGCGCATCATCAAGGCCGACGGCTCCATGGACAACCTGCCGACGGTTGGCGATCTGACGGATCCCGCGCTGCAGAAGCGTTATCCCGACATCCCGGAATACATGGGCAAGAGCCCGGCGTACATGGGTCTCGGCATCAAGCGCGAAGAGCCCAAGCACTACTAATCGATCCTGAAAGATTCTTTCTAACGGGGAAGGAAACGAAATTATGCCTACTTTCGTCTATATGACACGATGCGACGGCTGCGGACACTGCGTTGATATCTGCCCGTCCGACATCATGCACATCGACACGACCTACCGTCGTGCCTACAACATCGAACCGAGCATGTGCTGGGAATGCTATTCCTGCGTCAAGGCTTGCCCGCAGAACGCCATCGACGTTCGTGGCTACGCCGACTTCGCTCCGCTCGGCCACAGCGTTCGCGCCGTGCGCGACGAGGAAAAGGGCGTCATTGCCTGGCGGATCAAGTTCCGCAACGGCAAGAAGGACCTGAACCTGCTGGCGCCGATCACCACGAAGCCCTGGGGCAAGCACATTCCGGACCTCAAGAAGGTTCCGGCGCCGACCCAGGAACAGCGCAACAGCCAGCTGCTGTACAACGAGCCGAAGTACATCCGCATGGATGACGGTGGACTGCACACGCTTGAGTCCAACGGCCTCGAGATGAAGGAAGGGGTGTACTACTAATGGCTTACCAAACGATCGTCGAAGACAACATCGACATTCTCGTCGCGGGCGCTGGCCTCGGCGGTACCGGTGCGGCTTGGGAAGCACGCTACTGGGGTCAGAACAAGAAGATCGTTGTCGCCGAAAAGGCCAACATCGACCGTTCCGGCGCCGTGGCGCAGGGCCTGTACGCCATCAACTGCTACATGGGCACCCGCTTCGGTGAAAACAACCCGGAAGATCACGTGCGCTACGCGCGTATCGACCTCATGGGCATGGTGCGCGAAGACCTGCTGTTCGACATGGCTCGCCACGTCGACTCGGCGGTGCACCAGTTCGAAGAGTGGGGCATGCCGATCATGCGCAATCTGGAAAAGGGGTCCTTCCTGCGTGAAGGCCGCTGGCAGATCATGATCCACGGTGAATCCTACAAGCCGCTCGTGGCCGAAGCCGCGAAGAAGTCGGCCGACAAGGTTTACAACCGCGTGTGCATCACCCACCTGCTGATGGACGAAGCCAAGGAAAACCGTGTTGCCGGCGCCGTCGGCTTCAACGTCCGCACGGGTAACTTCCACGTCTTCAAGTCCAAGACCGTGGTCTGCGGCGCGGGCGGCGCTTCCAACATCTTCAAGCCGCGTTCCGTCGGCGAAGGCGCCGGTCGCGTGTGGTACGCCCCGTGGTCGTCCGGTTCGGCCTACGCGTTGATGATCAACGCCGGCGCGAAGATGACCCAGATGGAAAACCGCATCGTTCTGGCCCGCTTCAAGGACGGTTACGGCCCGGTGGGCGCGTACTTCCTGCACCTGAAGACCTACACCCAGAACGCCTACGGTCAGGAATACGAATCCAACTGGTTCCCGGCCCTCCAGCAATTGGTCGGCAAGGAATACCTGGATCCGGAAGTGTCGCACGCGACGCACCGTCCGATTCCGACCTGTCTGCGCAACCACTGCATCATCAACGAAGTGAACGCGGGCCGCGGGCCGATCCACATGGTCACCATGCACTCCTTCCAGGATCCGCACCTGGAAGAAATCGGTTGGCACAACTTCCTGGGCATGACCGTCGGTCAGGCCGTTCTGTGGGCCGCCACCGACGTGGACCCGAAGAACGAAAACCCGGAACTGACCACGTCCGAACCGTACGTCATGGGTTCGCACGCCACCGGTTGCGGTGCCTGGTGCTCCGGTCCGGAAGACGTCTCCCCGCCCGAATACCAGTGGGGTTACAACCGCATGATGACCGTCGAAGGTCTGTTCGGCGCCGGTGACGCGGTCGGCGGTACGCCGCACGCGTTCTCTTCCGGCTCCTTCACCGAAGGCCGTATCGCCGCGAAGAACGCTTGTAAGTACATCGACGACGGCAAGGCCGAAGGCATCCGCGTTTCCGACGCGACCATCGCCAAGCTGAAGGAAGAAGTCTTCAAGCCGATGGAACACTACAAGATCTATCGCAACGACATCGTGGCCGGTACGGTGAACCCGAACTACCACAACCCGCGTCAGGCTCTCGACCGTCTGCAAAAGCTGATGGACGAATACTGCGGCGGCGTCACGGTCAACTACATGACCAACGACAAGCTGCTGAGCATCGGCCTCAAGAAGCTGAAGATCATGGAAGAAGATCTTGAGAAGATTGCGGCCGCCGACCTGCACGAACTGCTGCGCGCTTGGGAAGTGAAGCATCGCCACCGCACCTCCGAGTGCGTGATGCAGCACACCCTGTTCCGTAAGGAAACGCGTTGGCCGGGCTACTACTACCGTGGCGACGCCATGAAGGTCGACGACGAGAACTGGCACGTTCTGACCGTGTCCCGCCGCGACCCGAAGACCGGCAAGTACACCATGGAAAAAGCTCCGCTGTACCACTTGGTTGGTGACATCGAAGACAAAGCCCTGGCCGCATTGCACGCAGCCGAAGGTAAGAAGTAAAAAAACCAAACAGATGCCTTGTACAAGGCTTCTGTCGGGCTAAATGAGAAGAGGCCAATATTTATTATTGGCCTCTTCTTTTATTCGGGGTATCCATGCCCACCCAATCCGGGGCCAGGCTCCGGCTGTAAACATCGCTCCAGGCGAATTTTTGAAAGCGTGATAGATATGAACATTATCGATCTTTCGGACGATGAAATCCTGCACTTCGCTGAACCGATGTGGATCGAAGTGGTCCGCGCCTCCAACACCGGTGACTACGGCAAATTCATCCGCAATTTCGACTACAGCCTGATGAAGGGCCTGAACGAGGTCGAAGTCGGCCGCCAGTTCGCGAACAGCGATCTGACCCGCAGCCTCTCGGAAGTCTACGACTATCTCGGCATCATTCGCCGCGGCCAGCATGTCACGGTTCTGTACCGTATGCGCAGCACCAAGAGGGAAGGCGAATGGCTGGGCCGTCTGGTGCTGGGCTTCAACGAAAGCGACGAAGTCAAGATTTACGGCGCGTCCATTTTCTAAGACCAGGATTGAACTTGCGATGAGCCAAACCATTCAAGACAACAAATTCGTCGAGCTCAGCTACAAGGTAATCGACCAGAAATCCGGCGAAACGCTGGTTTCGGTCGAATTCCCCATCGGCTACGTGCACGGCGTCAGCAGCACGCTGGACTCCAGCGTGACCATGGAACTGGAAGGCAAGAAGAAGGGCGACGTCATTGAAGTCCCCATCGATTGCAACATCCTCTACGGTCCGCGCGATGAATCGCTGGTGTTCACCGACGCCATCGAAAACGTGCCCGAGGAATACCGCGAAGTCGGCACCACCATCACCATGGAAAATTCCAAGGGCGAACCGCGCAACTTCATCGTGACCCGCATGGACGACAAGACCCTGACGGTGGACGGCAACAACCCGCTGTGCGGCCGCATGGTCATCTTCAGGCTGGAAGTGCTGAACGTCCGCGAAGCGACCCTTGAGGAAATCGAAGTCGGGGGCGCGGTGGTCCCGGACGTGGAAGTCGACGGCGCCCGCAAAATGCCGATTTGACGCCCTGGCGGAACCACCCGACAGCGGGTGCGTTCCGAACGCGCGGCGGCCGGCCACCGAAAGCCCCAGCACCATAAGAAAAGCCCCAGGTTTCCCTGAGGCTTTCCATGGTGGGCGCAGCTGGGATTGAACCAGCGACCCCTGCCGTGTGAAGACAGTGCTCTCCCGCTGAGCTATGCGCCCGAATGGTCGGTGGGGCAGTACATAAGGCCACCCGGCGGGGCTGTCAAGGTGGCTTTGCGGCCCAGGGTTTATTTCAGGGCCGCCAGCGCGCCTTCCAGATCGGCGAAGTGATCGATGACCGCTTCGCCGCCCAATTCGCGAGTCGGAATCTTGGTGTAGCCGTGGCTGAGCAGCACCACCGGCAGCTCCGCCGCATGGCCGGCCGCGACGTCGTTGTGGTTGTCGCCGATCATGGCGCAGGCCGACGCGTCCACGCCCATTTTCTCCATGGCCGCCTGAAGGTGGCGGGGGTCCGGCTTCTTGATGCCGGGCAGTGTGTCGCCCGCGATCACCACGTCGAAATATTGGGCCATGTCGAGGCCCTTGAGGATCGCCATGGTCGCGCCGTACACCTTATTGGTGCAGATGGCGAGCTTGAGCCCGCGCGCCTTGAGCCGCTTCAACGCGTCGATGGCGCCCGGAAACGGCTTGGTCAGTTCGGACGAGCGCGGCTCGTAGTCCTTGATGAAGGCGGCGACGTGGCGCTGAAATTCGTCCTCGGGCGGGATCTCCCCGGTGGCGACGAAGCAGCGTTCCACCAGTTTCGGCACGCCGTCGCCAATCATCATCTGAATTTCCTTGACGCTGACCTCGCGCCGGCCCAGCGGGACCAGCATGCGGATGGCGGCGGCGTGAAGGTCGGGGGCGGAATCGATCAACGTGCCGTCGAAATCGAAGATCAGCGCGTCGATGTGGCCCAGGGTATGTTCGGTCATCTTGAAACAATCCGTTATCATGTTTGACTTGGCGGAGGGTACGGCATGTGGCACTTTCGCCACGGGGCGCGAACGTTCGATTCGCCCCACAGTATCTAGTGAGCTGATCAGGAATGTCAAAGAAGAAAACCGCCGCCATCGTTCTCGCCGCCGGCCTCGGCACGCGCATGAAGTCCAAGCTGCCCAAGGTCATGCACCCGGTCGCGGGCCATCCCATGGTCAACCATCTGCTGGACACGCTGGGCCGCATGCACGTGGACAGGGTCGTGGTGGTCATCGGCCCCGACATGCCCGAACTGGAGGCCGCCGTGGCGCCGCACCCGACCGTGGTTCAGCATGAGCGCCTCGGCACCGGGCATGCCGTGCGCGTGGGGCTCGACGCGCTCGGCCCGTTCAAGGGTGACGTCCTGGTACTGTACGGCGATACGCCGCTGATCACGGAACGCACGCTCAACGCCATGCTGGAAGCCCGCGAACCTGTCGAAGGGCGTCCCGCCCCGGCGGTGGTGGTGCTGGGCTTCACCCCCGAGGACCCCGCCGCCTACGGCCGTCTGGTGGTGGACGAGGAGGACGGCGAACTGCTGGCCATCGTCGAATTCAACGACGCTTCGCCCGAGGAACGCGCCATCGATCTATGCAATTCGGGCGTGATGTGTTTCGACGGCGGGCTGGTGGAACAACTGGTGGCGCGCATTGGCAACGACAACGCCAAGGGCGAATACTACCTCACCGACGCCGTCCATCTGGCGCGCGAGGACGGCTTCGCCTGCGCTGCGGTGGAAGGGGACGAGGAAGAGCTCATCGGCGTCAATTCCCGCGCCGAACTGGCCATGGTGGAAACCCTCATCCAGGACCGGTTGCGCGAAAAGGCCATGAAGAACGGCTGCACGCTGATCGATCCGTCGACCGTATACTTCTCTTACGACACCAAAATCGGCAAGGACGTGGTGGTCGAACCCGGCGTGTTCTTCGGTCCCGGCGTCACCGTCAAGGATGACGTGACGATCAAGGCCTACAGCCACATCGAAGGCGCCGTGGTGAAAAGCGGCGCGGTCGTTGGGCCGTATGCCCGCCTGCGCCCGGGGGCCGACATCGGCAAGGACGCGCGGGTCGGCAACTTCGTCGAAATCAAGAACGCCGAGGTCGAGGACGGCGCCAAGGTCAACCACCTCACCTACATCGGCGACGCCACCGTCGGGGCCAAGGCGAACGTCGGCGCGGGCACCATCACCTGCAACTACGACGGCTTTTTGAAGTCGCGCACCGTGATCGGCCGTGGCGCGTTCATCGGATCGAACACCGCGCTGGTGGCCCCGGTCTCCATCGGCGATGGGGCGATCGTCGGCGCGGGGTCGACCATCACCCGCGACGTGGACGAAAACGCCATCGTGACGACGCGCGCCGAACAGAAGCAGGCGCGCGGCGCGGCGGAAAGCTACCGCGAACGCAAGCGCGCGGAAAAAGAAAAACGGCAAAAGGGCTGACCTGAACCCATGTGCGGCATCATCGGCATCATCGGCAAGACCGACGCAACGCCCAAGGTGGTGGAGGGGCTGAAACGCCTCGAATACCGGGGCTACGATTCCGCCGGGGTGGCGACCCTGGTGGACGGCGGGATCGAACGCCGCCGCGCGGAAGGCAAGCTCAGGAACCTCGAAAGCGTCCTGAAAGCCCACCCGTTGCCGGGCGACGTGGGCATCGGGCACACCCGCTGGGCCACCCATGGCGTGCCCAACGAAGCCAACGCGCATCCGCACATGACCGCGCGGGTGGCGGTGGTGCACAACGGCATCATCGAGAATTTCCAGGAACTCAAGGAAGAATTGACGGCCAAGGGCCACGTGTTCGCGTCCGACACCGACACCGAGGCCGTGGTGCACCTGATCACCGCCTATCTCGAAGACGGACTGGATCCGCAAGGCGCGGTGTCGGCGACGTTGAAGCGCCTGCACGGCGCGTTCGCGCTGGCCATCATCTTCGCGGGCGAGCACGATCGGATGATCGGCGCGCGGCGCGGCAGCCCCCTGGCCGTGGGTTTCGGCGACGGCGAGATGTATCTGGGCTCCGACGCCATCGCGCTCAGCCACCTCACCAACCGGGTGATGTATCTGGAAGACGGCGACTGGGCCGTGCTGACGCGGGGCGGCGTGGACGTGTTCGACGAAACCGGCGAGAGCGTACAGCGCCCCGTGCGGGTCAGCGACCTGTCCAACGCGTCGGTGGGCAAGGGCGGCTACCGCCACTTCATGCTCAAGGAAATCTACGAACAGCCGCAAGTGATCGGCGACACCCTGTCGGGCTTCATCAATCCGGGCGACCGCACCATCACCATGCCGGAGTTGCCGTTCGATCTGGGCGCGGTGAACAAGCTCACCATGATCGCCTGCGGCACGTCGTACTACGCCTGTCAGACGGCCCGCTATTGGGTCGAGAAGTTGGCGCGCATCCCGGTTGACGTCGACGTGGCGTCCGAATTCCGCTACCGCGACGCGCCCTTGGCCGAGGGCGGCGCGGCCCTGTTCGTTTCGCAGTCGGGCGAGACCGCCGATACCCTGGCGGCGCTGCGCCACGCGCGATCCAAGGGCCAGCATATCCTGTCCGTGGTCAACGTGCCGGAAAGCACCATCGCGCGCGAAAGCGACGGCGCGCTGCTCACCTACGCCGGTCCGGAAGTCGGCGTGGCGTCGACCAAGGCCTTCACCACCCAGCTGGTGGTGCTGGCGTGCCTGGCGATCGCCATGGGCCGCGCCAGGGGAACCATCGAGCACGCGTGCGAGGCGCGCCTGATGGACGCCCTGGTGGAAGTCCCGGCCCGCGCCGCGGAGGTTCTGAACCACGACGAGCGGCTCAAGGAACTGGCCCATGAGATCGCGGAGGCCCGCGACGTTTTGTATCTCGGGCGCGGCTCCAGCTTTCCCATCGCCATGGAGGGGGCTTTGAAGCTGAAGGAGATCAGCTACATCCATGCCGAAGGCTACGCCGCCGGGGAAATGAAGCACGGCCCCATCGCGCTGATCGACGAACACGTGCCGGTGATCGTCATCGCGCCGTCGGACGAACTGTTCGACAAGACCGCCTCGAACATGCAGGAAGTCATCGCGCGCGGCGGCCGGGTGATCTTCCTGTCCGACGAGACGGGCGCGAAGAAGCTCGGCAAGCTGGCCGCCGCGACCATCGCGCTGCCCCACGTGGACCCGTTCGTGGCGCCGATCCTCTATTCCATTCCGGTGCAGCTCTTGGCCTACCACACCGCCGTGATCAAGGGCACCGACGTGGACCAGCCCCGCAACCTCGCCAAATCCGTGACCGTGGAATAGTTTGACGGTATAGTTTCCGCAAACGTTGACAGTCGTGACATGACGAGGGTTTTTCCATGCGGAAAACAGCAATGATCCTGGCCGTCCTGGCCGTGCCCGCCTCTCCCGTCCTGGCCGCCGGTTCGGAGGTCGTGGAATGCGAACAGCCCCTGCCCAAATTCGCGCTCAAGGCGGGATCCAAACCCCATCCGTTTCAGATCGAGAAGCTGTGCAGGTGCATTTGGGACAAGCTGCCTGCCGGCGGCTGGGAACGGCGCACGGCGCAAAAGATCAAGGAAGGCGGCAACCCGGGCCTGCGCGGACGAGCCTTCGTGCCGCTGTTCCAGCAGGCCGTCAAGGACTGCGGCGGCGACCAACTGTAGAAAGGACGGCGTCCGCGCTCAGGCGTCCCAGGTGCCGTCGGCGGCGTTCAGCAGCATGCTCTTGAGCATGGCGAGCAGGGTTTGGTCCAGCTCGCGGGCCATCTTACCCGTCATGGCATGGGCATGGCTCACGACGTCTCGCCCTCCCGAACGAAGCCTGATACAACGGTCCGGGTATCGGACCGCGATCATCTCTCGAACGGATTGTATCGGAAAAGATTTTCAACATACATAATATAATTGTGTGACGAGCAACGGGGTACTCATGGGGTGATCGACCGCGACGAAACGTTTGTATACGTTCTGGGCAGTTTTGACGGTCCGGGTGGCCCGCGCACCTACGTGGGGTGGACCACGAACCTGGGCGAGCGCCTGGCCGCGCACAACGCGGGCAAGGGGGCCAAGTCCACGCGCGGGCGGGCGTGGGTGCTTCTTTACGCGGAGCGCCATCAGACCCGCTCCCAGGCCATGAGCCGCGAATGGCATCTCAAACGCGACCGAACCTTCCGCAAAGGTCTCTTGAAATCGGGGGAATGTCCCAGGGGGACCGGGTGAACCCGATCCCCCTTATCTTTTCGCCCCCTCAAGCGCGGGGCGGGCGCGTCCGCGTCCTTGGCTCGCTCCGCGCGGCCTCAATGGCCGTTGGAAAGCCTCCGTCCAGGCGGCGGCGTAAGGAGTATTTCCTTCACCCGATCGCCCTGGGGAATGTCCCCCCCTGACAAATCTCCCCCCGGGGCTTGACTGCGCCGGATAGAGCGTCCACATACGTGTGGATGCAAGACGCTTCGGCGGTCCATGCCGACAGGGAGGAGATCAATGGGAAAGCGGGCGGGGACGACCACGGCAGGCCGGGTGTGGATGTCCATGCTGGCCACCGGCATGGTGTCCGGGGCCGGGGCGATCGCGCTCAACCATTTTTTTCCGGACTGGCGACTGATCCATTATCCGCTTCATGCTTCGGTGGAAAGCGTGGGCGCGTTCGCCGCGTTCATCATCGCGACCCTGATCCTGGGGCTGCGCAACCACGGACGGCTTGGCGTGGCCTATGTCTGGGTGGCCTCGGCGCTGATCAGCATGGGGTTTCTCGACGGGCTGCACGCCCTGATGCACGCGGGCCAGGGGTTCGTGTGGCTGCATTCCGCCGCCACGTTCCTGGGCGGGACGACCTTCATGTTCGTGTGGGCCGCGGATCGCTTCGACGGTCAAGCCTGGACCCGTGGGGTGCCCTATGGCGCCTTCGCGATCACCGCCGGGGTCGCCGCGGGAAGCCTGCTGTTTCCCGAGCATGTCCCTCGGATGGTCGTGGACGGACAGTTCACCGTGGCGGCCCGTGTCGCGAATGTCGTCGGCGGCATCGGATTTCTGGCGGCGGCCCTGTATTTCGTTCCGAGACGGGCCGCCAAGACCGAACGGCGGGGCAGCATGGTGTTTTCGTCGCACTGCCTGTTGTTCGGTATCTCGGGGATCATTTTCGAATTTTCGATGATCTGGGACGCCGCGTGGTGGTTTTGGCACGTCCTGCGCATCGCCGCCTACATGATCGCGGTTCTGTTCTATTTCCGCCTGGCGCGCGGCATCGAGGACGACCTCGCCCGCGCGCTAGAAAGCGAGCGTCAGTATTCCGCCCTGCAACAGCAGTTCGTGTCCCTGGTGAGCCATGAATTCCGCACGCCGCTGGCCATCATCGACGGCAGCGCGCAGCGCCTTTTGCGCCGCAAGGGGGACATCACCCCGGAAATTCTCGAGGAACGCCTGGGACGGATCCGCGCCGCCGTGGAGCGCATGGTGGGCCTGATCGACACCACCTTGTACGCGGCGCGCATGGATGCGGGAAAAATCGACTTCTCGCCCACGCCTTGCGACGTCGCGGAACTGGTGCGCCACGCGTGCGCCAACGTGGCGGCCACGTCCGAGCATCACCAAATCCAGTGCGACGTGTCCGCCTTGCCCGCGCGCCTGGACGCGGACGCCAAGCTTTTGGAGCATGTGTTCCTGAATCTTCTGTCCAACGCCATCAAATACGCCCCGAACGCACCCCGCATCGACGTCTCGGCGTGGATTGACGGGAACGACGCGTTCATCGCCGTGCGCGACCAGGGCGTTGGAATTCCCGCCGGCGATTTGGACAAGATGTTCGAGCGCTTTTTCCGCGCCAAGACCTCGGCGGGCATTCGCGGCACGGGGTTGGGCTTGAGCGTGTCGCGCGCGTTCACGCGCATGCACGGCGGCGACATCACGGTCGAAAGCGCCGAGGGCGAGGGGAGCGCCTTCACCGTGCGCCTGCCGCTCACCCCTGCCGGTTGAGGCGTTCCTGGCGCATGCGGCTGTTGTCCGACCAGCGGCTTTTGATGTAGCTGAGCACCGCCCAGATGTCCGCGTCCTTCAGTTTATCCTGGAAGGCGGGCATGGCGCTTTTGTAGTCCGCCGGGATCATCGCCTGCCCGCCCAGCTTGGTGTAGCCGAACAGATAGGAATCCGGATGGTGCCAGGTGTGGCCGGTGTCGTTGTGCGGCGGGGCGGGAAGGGTTCCGTCTTCCTGGGGCGTGCGCCAGTTGGGCTGGCCCTGCAACGCCGCGCCGTGGCACTCGGCGCAGTGTTGGCCATAGAGCGTCTGCCCCAGCGCCACCGCCTCGACGTTGTCGGCGTCGGCCCGGTCAAGCCCGTCGCCGCAGGCCGCCAAGGTCAAGGAGGCGACGGCGAGGGTCCAGGCCATGGTGCTGCTAATGGTTCTCATGAGCGATACTGTGGCGAATCCGGCCGTCCCCGTCAAGCGCGAAGGAGGGGGCGCAACGCCCCACATAGGGGCGCGCGCTCTCGGATGGTTAACAGCGCCGCGCCGGTTGGCTATACTTCCCGTTCCTGCAACAAGAGGGGATCCCGTCATGGACTTGAGCGACGCCGGACTGTTACGGAACCGGGCCTATGTCGGCGGCGCGTGGGTGGACGCGGACGGCGGACGGGTGTTGACGGTGACCAATCCGGCAACCGGCGGCGTGATCGGGACGGTGCCGGACATGGGCCGGGACGAGACCGCGCGCGCCATCCAGGCGGCCGCCGACGCGTGGCCGGCGTGGCGCGCCAAAACGGCCAAGCAACGCGCCGTGCTGTTGCGCCGCTGGTTCGATATGGTGATGGCGTCCCAGGAAGACCTGGCGCGCATCATGACGTCCGAACAGGGCAAGCCGCTGGCCGAGGCGCGGGGCGAGGTGGCTTACGGCGCGTCGTTCATCGACTGGTTCGCCGAGGAAGGCCGCAGGCTTTACGGCGAAACCATCCCCACCGACCAGCCGCAGCGCCGCATCCAGGTGATCAAGCAGCCGATCGGCGTGGTGGCGTCGATCACGCCGTGGAACTTTCCCATCGCCATGATCACGCGCAAGTGCGCGCCCGCGCTGGCGGCGGGCTGCACGGTGGTGGCCAAGCCCGCCGAGGACACGCCGCTGTCGGCCCTGGCGCTGGCCGTGCTGGCGGAACGCGCGGGCATTCCGGCGGGGGTGTTCAACGTGGTGACCGGCGATCCCGTGGAAATCGGGGCGGAGATCACCGCCAACCCCACGGTGCGCAAGGTGTCGTTCACCGGCTCCACCGAGGTGGGCAAGCTGTTGATGAAGCAATGCGCCGACACGGTGAAGAAGCTGTCGCTGGAGCTCGGCGGCAACGCGCCGTTCATCGTCTTCGACGACGCCGACCTGGATGCCGCCGTGGCCGGGGTCATGGCGTCGAAATACCGCAACACCGGCCAGACCTGCGTGTGCGCCAACCGCATCTTCGTCCAGGATGGGGTTTACGAGGCCTTCGCCGAGAAGATGGCGGGCGCGGTGAAGGCGCTCAAGGTCGGCGGTGGGTTCGAGGATGCCGTCACCCAGGGCCCGCTGATCAACGAGGCCGCCGTGCAAAAGGTCGAGCGGCTGGTGAGCGACGCCGTGGCCAAGGGCGCGGTGGTGGTCACCGGCGGGCGGCGGCACGAACGGGGCGGAACGTACTACACTCCGACGGTGTTGAGCGGTGTAACCTCGGACATGGCTTGCGCGCACGAGGAAATTTTCGGACCCGTCGCGCCCCTGTTCCGGTTCGCGGACGAGGCGGACGTGATTGCCCAAGCCAACGATACCCGCTATGGTCTTGCGGCGTACTTTTAC